>NZ_SPKP01000042.1:8864-303727 GCF_023127835.1 Pseudomonas sp. B329
GTTTGATCCGGCATCCTGGTCGGCCCTAAGGCCGCCATCGGGAGCAAGTCGAATCGTCGCACCGCCCCTCCCACAGGGACAGCGCCATACCAGAAGTTGTGTAGATACCCATGCCCATCGCAGGCAAGCCAGCTCCCACATTCGACTGCATTCCTTCAGACAAAATGCGGTCAACTGTGGGAGCTGGCTTGCCTGCGATAGCGGTCTAAAGGCTACACAGCTTCCCGATACGGATTACGCGGATCCTGCGTCCAATTCAAAAATGGCTTGCCGGTGTCCATCGGCACCATCTCGATGCAGTCCGCCACCGGACAGGTGATCTGGCACAAGTTGCAGCCCACGCACTCATCATCAATCACTTCATACTTATGCGTGCCGTCCGCCTGTTTCAAACTGGCGATTGCCTGGTGTGAAGTGTCCTCACAGGCAATGTGGCAACGCCCACAACCGATACACGCCGCCTGATCGATCCTGGCGATCACCTGGTAGTTGATATCCAGGTACTTCCAATCCGTGGTGTTACCCACGGCCCGCCCGGAAAAGTCCTGCAGGCTGGTGTAACCCTGGCTGTCCATCCACCGCGACAGGCCGTCCTTCATCTCGTCCACAATCCTGAAGCCATGCAGCATCGCCGCCGTGCACACCTGCACTGCGCCACAGCCCAGGGCGACGAATTCCGCTGCATCGCGCCAGTTGCCGATACCGCCGATGCCGCAGATCGGCAAGCCCTGGGTCTGCGGGTCACGGGCGATTTCGGCGACCATGTTCAGGGCGATCGGCTTGACCGCCGAACCGCAGTAACCGCCGTGGGTACTCTGGGTGCCGACCACCGGCAGGGCGACCATGCGCTCCAAATCCACGCTGGTGATGGAATTGATGGTGTTGATCAACGACACCGCGTCCGCGCCGCCGCGATACGCTGCCCGCGCCGCCACGCGGATGTCGGTGATGTTGGGCGTGAGCTTGACGATCACCGGCAGCGAGCAATATGTCTTGCACCAGCGTGTCACCTGTTCCACATACTCCGGCACCTGGCCGACCGCTGCGCCCATGCCACGTTCGGGCATCCCGTGGGGGCAGCCGAAATTCAACTCGATGCCGTCGCAGCCGGTCGCCTCCACCAGAGGCAGGATGTTTTTCCAGGACTCCTCAACACATGGCACCATCAGCGATACGATCAGTGCACGGTCAGGCCAGTCCTTTTTCACCTGGGTGATTTCCCGCAGGTTGATCTCCAGTGAGCGGTCGGTGATCAGTTCGATATTGTTGATGCCCAGCACTTCACGATTCGCCCCGAAATGCGCCGAGTAGCGTGACGACACGTTCACCGCCGCCGGGTCTTCGCCCAGGGTTTTCCACACCACGCCACCCCAGCCGGCTTCGAACGCACGGACCACGTTGTAGGCTTTGTCGGTGGGCGGCGCGGAGGCCAGCCAGAACGGATTGGGGGCTTTGATACCGGCGAATACAATCGAGAGATCGGCCATTACGCAGCCTCCACATTCAGCATGAGTTGGGCGTGCATGGCCTCGGCGGCCAGCTTGCCGTGTTGCACGGCCTGCACGGTGAGGTCCTGGCCAAGGTTGACGCAATCGCCGCCGGCATACACGCCGGGGATACTGGTACGCAGCTGTTCATCGACAAAGATGCGCTCGCCCACGCGGTGCAGTTGCTGGGCCAGCAGGTCGTGCAGTGCGTCGTTGTCAAAGCCTTGGCCGATGGCCTTGAAGATCGCATCGGCGGCCAGTTCGAAGGTTTCCCCCGTCGGTAGCAAGCGACCATTTTCCAGGTGGGTGCGGGCCAGGCGCATACCGCGTACGCGGCCCTGGTCGTCGAGCAACACTTCGTCGGGTTGGGCCCAGGTCAGCAGCCGCACTTGATTGGCCTTGGCAATGTCTTGTTCGTGTTGGGTCGCGCCCATGTCCGCCAGGCCACGGCGGTACACAAGGTTTACCTCGCGGGCACCGAGGCGGGCCATTTGCACGGCCATGTCGATGGCGGTATTGCCCGCGCCGAGCACGATGCAGCGGTCGGCCAGGGGCAGTTGGGTGAGGTCATCGGCCTGGCGCAGCTCGCGGATGTAGTCGGTGGCGGCGAGCAGGCCGGGGGCGTCTTCGTGGGCCAAGCCGAGCTGTTTGCTGGCCGCCAGGCCGAGGCCGAGGAACACCGAATCGAATTGCTGATGCAGTTCGCTCAAGGTCAGATTGTCGCCCAGGCGCTGGCCATGGCGGATTTCGATGCCGCCTACTTGCAGAAGGAAATCCAGTTCTTTCTGAGCAAAATCATCCACCAGCTTGTACTTGGCGATCCCGTATTCATTCAGGCCGCCGGCTTTCTCCTGCGCTTCGAAAACCACCACGTCATGGCCGTGCAACGCGGCGCGGTGGGCGCAGGCCAACCCCGCCGGCCCGGCGCCGACCACGGCGATGCGCTTACCGGTGGGCGCGGCGCGCTGGAACGGGTGTTCGCTGAAGTGCGCGTTGTCGATGGCGTAGCGTTGTAACAAACCGATCAGCACCGGCGCGCATTCTTCGGCGTTGTTACGCACGCAGGCTTGCTGGCACAGGATCTCCGTGGGGCAAACCCGAGCGCAACTGCCGCCGAGGATGTTGGCCGAGAGGATTTTCTGCGCAGCGCCTTGCACGTTCTCGGTGTGGATATTGCGGATGAACGACGGGATGTCGATCTCGCTGGGGCATGCGTTCACGCACGGTGCGTCGTAACAGTACAGGCAGCGCGAGGCTTCCAGATGCGCTTGCCGGGCGTTGAGCGGCGGTGCCAGGTCGCTGAACTGGCTGGCGAGGGTGGCCGCGTCATCGCGGGGGTGGGGAAGGTGGGTCAGGGTCTGGATCACGGTATTGGCCTCACGGTTATTGAGGTGCTGCCTCTGATGGGCATTGGTTTTTGTGTTGATTGTTCGGGCCTCATCGGGAGCAAGTCGAATCGTCGCACCGCCCCTCCCACATTGGAATGCGTTCCACTGTGGGAGGGGGCTTGCTCCCGATAGCGGGTTCAGCGGTTCACAGCCACTGGTTTGGAAAGCGCTGCCCGCTTGCTCAACTGCTCGAACACCGAGGGATACGCCGGCCGCTCCACATAGCGCCCGGCACCCCGTTCTGCGCGCAGGTCGCCATCGGCCCAGACCAGCTTGCCCTGGCTGATGGTGTGGCTCGGCACGCCGCGCACGGTCTTGCCTTCGAAGATGTTGAAGTCGACCTGCTGGTGGTGGGTCTTGGCCGAAATGGTTCGCGTGCCTTCAGGGTCCCAGAGCACCAGGTCGGCATCCGCCCCGACGCGAATCGCGCCTTTACGGGGGTAGAGGTTGAAGATTTTCGCCGTGTTGGTGGAGGTCAGCGCAACGAACGCCTGCATCGACAGGCGCCCCGTGTTGACGCCTTCGTGCCACAGCAGCGCCATGCGGTCTTCGATACCGGCGGTGCCGTTGGGGATCTTGCTGAAGTCGTCACGCCCGGCGGCTTTTTGCTCGGCGCAGAAGCAGCAGTGGTCAGTCGCGGTGGTGTGCAGGTTGCCCGATTGCAGGCCGTGCCACAGGGCCTCCTGATGCCCGCGCGGACGGAACGGTGGGCTCATGACATAACCGGCGGCGGTCTCCCAATCCGGGTGCTGGTAGACGCTGTCGTCCAGCAGCAAGTGGCCGGCGAGTACTTCACCGTACACCGCCTGGCCCTTGCCCCGAGCGTAGGTGATTTCATCCAGCGCCTCTTTGGTCGACACATGCACCAGGTACAGCGGCGTGCCGATGGTCTCGGCAATTCGTATTGCGCGGCTGGCCGCTTCGCCTTCCACCTGGGATGGGCGCGACAGCGGATGGGCTTCCGGTCCGGTGATGCCCTGGGCCATCAGCTTGCGTTGCAGGTGATACACCAGCTCGCCGTTTTCCGCATGAACGGTAGGCACCGCGCCCAGCTCCAGGCAGCGTTCGAAGCTGGCTACCAAGGTATCGTCGGCGGCCATGATTGCGTTCTTGTAAGCCATGAAATGCTTGAAGCTGTTGATGCCGTGATGGCTGACCAGTTCGGCCATTTCCTCGCGTACCTGCTCGCTCCACCAGGTGATCGCTACATGGAAGCCATAGTCGGATGCGGACTTTTCTGCCCAGCCGCGCCACTGGTGGAAGGCTTCCATCAACGATTGCTGCGGGTTGGGAATCACAAAGTCGATGATCGACGTGGTACCACCGGCCAAGCCTGCGGCCGTACCACTGAAAAAGTCTTCGCTGGCCACGGTGCCCATGAAGGGCAGTTGCATATGGGTGTGGGGATCGATGCCGCCTGGCATCAAGTATTGGCCGCTGCCATCGAGTATTTCAGTGCCGGCGGGAATATCCAGATCGGTGCCAATGGCCCGAATTAGACCGCCTGCGCATAACACATCGGCGCGGTAACTTTCATCATGGGTAATAACGGTTGCGCCACGGATCAACAGCGACATGTCGAGTTCCTCACAGGCTTGACCGGCTTATGCCAGTTCTAAGTGTTGTAATACTGCCGGTCGATGGAGGATTAATTCCTGTCATCGGTGACAGGAATAGAAACTAGCCCGAGTTTTTCGATTGAGCAAGAAGATTTTTCTTAAGCTTATAATTAAATTAAGTGACTGAATTAAAAGATAAAAATAAAAAAATCACCAAAATGTAGCGAGCGCTCACCATTTTGACGCACTTGACAGCTTCTGTTTTTGAGCAACATTTCTTATTGCAAATCAGGCGCTTGAGATATGCCTCTTGACGGCACTGAAAAATAAAAATAATTGTGTTGCACCAGATTGAGACCTGACGGTTCTGGCAACTTGCGCAATGGCTGGCCCCAATAGCGCGGCAAGTAACCCAGGCTCACTCGGAAAGCTGATAAACATCAGCATGTTATATAAGTGGTGCGGGTTCAGCAGCCGTTGTCGGCACGGTAATTGAGTGCAAAGGCAATTGGTCGGGGCCCGAGATGTCATGTTGTTTATGCGGTACTCCGGCCTCCTGTACACAGCGTGCAGGTGAGCAAAAATAATTTTAAAAAAAACCGTGGAGCGGCCATGCAACAGAACAGATCGCAAGTCATCGAGCGCAACGGCCTGTACGAACTCGACGCCGGCCCCGACGTCCTCGACAGCCCTCGCTACAACCATGACATGGCACCCACCAAGGTGCATGAGCGCACCTGGAACAAATGGCACATCACCGCATTGTGGGTCGGTATGTCGATTTGCGTGCCGACCTACACCCTCGGCGGGGTACTCACCGCGTATTTCGGCTTGTCGGTGGGCGAGGCGCTGATAGCGATCCTGCTGGCCAATATCGTGGTGTTGATCCCGCTGACGCTCAACGCATTTCCCGGCACCAAGTACGGCATCCCGTTTCCGGTGCTGTTGCGCTCGTCATTCGGCATTCTCGGTTCCAACGTGCCGTGCCTGATTCGCGCGTTGGTGGCCTGTGGCTGGTTCGGGATCCAGACGATGTTTGGCGGGTTGGCGATTCACCTGTTTCTCGGTTCGATTTTCGAGGGTTGGAAGTCGCTGGGTGGTACCGGTGAAGTGATCGGCTTCATGATTTTCTGGTGCCTGAACCTGTGGGTGGTGTTGCGCGGTGCCGAGTCGATCAAGCGCCTGGAAACCCTGTCGGCGCCGTTGTTGGTGGCGGTAGGTATCGGCCTGCTGGTGTGGGCGATGCCGAATGTGTCCCTCAGCGAGCTGATGGCGATCCCACCCAAACGCCCTGAAGGCGCAAGCCTCACCGGCTATTTCATGGCGGGTCTGACCGCGATGGTAGGCTTCTGGGCCACCTTGTCGCTGAACATTCCCGACTTCAGCCGCTACGCCAAGAGCCAGAAAGACCAGATCCTCGGGCAGATCTTCGGCCTGCCGCTGACCATGTTCCTGTTCGCCGCCCTCGGCGTGATCATGACCGCCGCCTCGGTGAAACTGGTGGGCGTCAGCGTCTCCGACCCGGTGACCCTGATCGGCCATATCCAGAGCCCGGTGTGGGTGGCCGTGGCGATGGCGCTGATCATCGTCGCCACCTTGTCCACCAACACGGCGGCGAACATCGTTTCGCCCACCAACGACTTCCAGAACATCGCGCCCAAGCTGATCAACCGCACCACCGCGGTGATCCTGACCGGGCTGGTAGGGCTGGCGCTGATGGCCCATGAGCTGCTGAAAAAGCTTGGGTTGATCGTTTCCGATGTCAGCCTGGAGACCGTTTACTCCAATTGGTTGCTCGGCTATTCGAGCCTGCTGGGCCCGATTGCCGGGATCATGGTGGTGGACTACTTCATCACCCGCAAACAGCAACTGGACCTGGCAGGACTTTACCGTGATGACGTGTACCCGGCGTGGAACTGGAGTGGTTTCATCGCCTTTGGCGTGCCGGTGGTGCTGACCCTGTTGTCGCTGGGCAGCGATGCGTTCAGTTGGTTCTACAGCTATGGCTGGTTTACCGGTTCGGCGTTGGGCGGGGTGTTGTATTACGGGCTCAATGCCAAGCGCGGTATCAACCCGGTCGCAGCCAAATCATCCTTGTGAACGCGGTCAATGTGGGAGGGGGCTTGCCCCCGATGGCGGTGTATCAGTCATGCACATATCAACTCGGCCACTGCTATCGGGAGCAAGCCCCCTCCCACATTGGACTGCGTGCCACCTGTTCCAATCATAAGAAATACAGCCTGAGGAGATCCCCATGAACGCTGCCCTCGACGTTCTGCAATCGACCCATCAGCACATCAACCGCGACCGCCTGTGGCAGTCGCTGATGGACCTGGCCAAGCTCGGCGCCACCCCCAAGGGCGGGGTGTGTCGCCTGGCCCTTACCGACCTTGACCGCAAGGCCCGCGATCTCTTCGTGCAGTGGTGCGAAGAAGCCGGCTGTACCGTAAGCATCGACGGTATCGGCAATATCTTCGCCCGCCGTCCAGGGCGCAACGCGGACCTGCCGCCGGTGATGACCGGCAGCCATATCGATACCCAGCCTACCGGCGGCAAGTTCGACGGTTGCTTCGGTGTACTGGCGGGGGTGGAAGTGTTGCGCACCCTTAACGACCTCAAGATTGAAACCGAGGCGCCGTTGGAAGTGGTGGTGTGGACCAACGAGGAAGGTTCGCGGTTTCCACCGTGCATGATGGGCTCCGGCGTGTTCGCCGAAAAATTCAGCCTGGCCGATACCCTGGCCAAGGTCGATGCGGACGGCGTCAGCGTCGGCGATGCGTTGAATGCCATCGGCTATGCCGGGACCCGCCCCGAGAGTGGGCATAAGGTTGGCGCCTATTTCGAGGCGCACATCGAGCAAGGGCCGATTCTTGAGGATGAAAAGAAAACCATCGGCGTTGTACTCGGCGCCCTCGGACAAAAGTGGTTCGACCTCAAACTGCGCGGTGTCGAGGCGCACGCCGGCCCGACGCCGATGCACCTGCGCAAGGATGCCCTGGTGGGCGCAGCGGTGGTGGTGGCGGCGGTGAATGCGGCGGCGCTGGGGCATCAGCCGCACGCCTGTGGCACGGTGGGTTGCCTGCAAGCGTATCCAGGGTCGCGCAACGTGATTCCGGGGGAGGTACGCATGACCCTGGATTTCCGTCATTTAGAGCCAGCACGGCTGGACTCGATGATTGCCCAGGTGCGCCAGGTGATTGAGGACACTTGTGCCAAACATGGGCTGAGTTACGAGATGGAACCCACCGCCGACTTCCCGCCGCTGTACTTCGACAAAGGCTGCGTCGACGCCGTGCGCGATGCGGCCAATGGGTTGGGCCTGTCGAATATGGACATTGTCAGCGGGGCAGGGCACGACGCAATCTTCGTCGCCGAGCTTGGTCCGGCGGGGATGATCTTCGTGCCGTGTGAAGGTGGCATCAGCCATAACGAAATCGAAAATGCCGCGCCGGATGATCTGGCGGCGGGGTGTGCGGTGTTGTTGCGCGCCATGGTGGCAGCTTCAGCAGCTATCGCCAGCGGTTGAAAATGTGGGAGGGGGCTTGCTCCCGATGACGGTGTGTCAGTCAATTTGTCCGTCGCTGACCCGCCGCTATCGGGAGCAAGCCCCCTCCCACATTTGGACTTTTTTTGAAGTTACACCCAGATGGCATCCCACAGGGGGTAGTCGCCAATTCGCTCGACCAAGCCCGCTCGCAATGGGCTAGCCACCACATACCTGGCCATTTTGATCAGGTCATCTTCCTTGCGCAGCACCCGATCATGGAAGCTTTCCTGCCACAGCCGCCCGTTGCGTCCGCTAGCACCATTCACGGTGCGTGTGCTTTTGGATTTTACCTGGCACATCAAGTCCGCCAGCGAGCCTTTTTTCAGTTCGAAAATCCAGTGAAAGTGGTCGGGCATGATCACCCATGCCAGAGAATTCACCAGCCCTTGGTACTGAGCGAGCCGAAACTGCCAGACCACCAGGCGCCCGAGATGAAAGTCGCTGAATAGGCGAATGCGTTCATGCGTATTAGTGGTGATCAGGTAGACGCGGTTCGGTTCACTGAAGCGCCCGATGCGCAGGCGGTGTGACGCGGGTAGATCTGCCATTCCATGGCCCTCTCGTGTTGTGCTTGGAGAGGCTAGATTGCAGTGCCAATAACTGACGGGCAGGCTTATGGCAGGATGTGTCCGGGCGGACGCAATCGGGAGCAAACCCCCTCCCACAGGGGGCCGCGGTGTTCATACATAGTGTGTCTGGCGCGGCACCAGTGTGGGAAGGTGGGCAGCTCCTCCCACAGAGGGGGCATGTTCATACAGGTTGTGTCTGGCGCAGGACCAGTGTGGGAGGGGGCTTGCTCCCGATTGCGGTATTGACGTCAGGCGCCAGGTTGCCAGCCACCGCCGAGTGCGGTCAAAAGCCCCACACTTGCCACCAACTGCCGCGTCTGTACGGCCTGTAATGTGCGCTGCGCCTGTAGCGCCGCAGTTTGTGCGGTGACCACATCCAGATAACTCACCGCCCCCGCCTGATAGCTGTTCATCGCCAACGCCTGGGTATGTTGCGCCGCCTGCGCCGCCGCCTGTTCATCCTGGGCTTGCTGCTGCAAGTCCCTCAGTTGCCCCAGGTTGTCCTCTACCTCTCGTACGGCTTGCAACACATGGCTACGGTATTGCGCCGACGCCTCTTCAAACTCGGCCTTGGCCTGGCGCTCATTGGCACTCAACCGCCCGCCATCAAAGATCGGCAGGTTCACCAACGGCCCCAACGCCCAATAGCGATTGCCAGCTGACAGCAGATTGCCGACGCCTTGCGTCTGCCCGCCTATCAACCCGGTCAGGCTGAAATCCGGATACCACGCCGCCTTGGCTACGCCGATATTTGCGTTGGCCGCAAACACGCGGCGTTCAGCCGCGGCAATGTCCGGGCGACGTTGCAGCAAGTGGCTTGGCAACTGCGATGGAATCCTTGGCAAGGCCATCAACTGCGGGCTGTGCGGCAATGAAAAGTCACTGGCCGCCACGCCCACCAACTCGCCGATTGCATGCTCGGTCAGGTTGCGTTGGCCACGCACCTCATCCCGCTGCGCCTTGGCCTCGGCCAGTTGATTTTGCGCGCGGGTCAGGTCCAGTTCCGAGGCAATCTGGCCTTCGTAGCGACTGCGCGTCAGTTGCAGCGCCTGGCTGAAATCCTCCAGCGAGCTGTCGAGTATTCGGCTCTGTGCATCCAGGCCATTGAGTTGCACATATAACGTCGTCAACTGCCGTTGCAGGCTCAGGCGAGCCACCGCCAAGTCATCGCCTGACGCTTGCGCCTGAGCGTCACCGGCCGCGACCTGATTGCGAATCTTGCCCCACAGGTCCAGGTCGTAGCTCAACGAAAACCCGGCGACGTTGCTGTTGTACACCGACGGCTGCGTTGTGCCGCGCAACGGTCTCGCGTCCGATTGCCGTTGGCGCTGCGGCTGTGCGCTGGCGCTGATTTGCGGGAACAGCCCGGCGTGCAACTGGCTGGCATACGCCTGGGAGGCATCGAAGTGCGCCAGTGCCGCGGCCAGGTCCGGGTTGCTGTTGAGCAATTGCTGCTGCAGCTTGTTCAACGTTGGATCGTTATAGAGTTGCCACCACTGGGTCGCCAACTGATCGGACGGTTGCGCGCTGTGCCATGGGCCGTCGCTGGTCTGTTCGCGGTAGTGGGCGGGCAGGTCAATCGATGGCGCGGTATAGGTCGGTGCCATTGAGCAACCCTGCAACGCCAGCAGTATCAACGCCGCGAGCGGTTTAAGCCTTGGGCGCATGGGCACCTCCGGCGGCGTCGGCCAGTTGCACCGGGTCGCCTTCGCGCAGGGCATCGGGCGGGTTGTCGATGATGTGGTCGGTGGCTTTCAAACCCTGGTCGATCACTAGGCGCTCGCCCAGGTCCAGACCGATGTGGATGTCTTGCAGGTGCACATGATTCTGCCCATCCAACACCGCCACTTGCGTACCCTGGGCGCGGAAGATCAAGGCGCTGGCCGGGATGCTCACGCCGTGAGTATCGGCCGGAATCGGCAGGCTGGCTTCGGCGTAGTCGCCCGGTAGCAATTCACCGCTGGGGTTGTCGACGACGAACTGGGCGAGCAGGGTGCCGGAGCGGCGGTCGATGGCGGTGGAGTCACCGATCAGGCGCGCCTTGAAGTGTTCGCCTGGGTGCTCAGGCACGGTCAACTCGGCTTCCAGGCCCGGATGGATCACTGCCGCGTAGTTCTGCGGCACCGGCACATACAGGCGCAGTTGGTGGGTGTCGGCCAGGGTGAACAGCGCCAGATCGCTGTCGGTATCGGCTTTGATCAACTGACCGATATCGGTATGCCGCGCAGTGATGGTGCCAGCGAATGGCGCACGCAGGGTTTTGTAGCCCTCCAATGCTGACAAGCGAGCGTAGTCCGCTGCGCCAGCCTCGGCATTGGCTGTGGTCGCGGCGGCGTTCGAGGTTTTTTCATCGGCTTCCTGACGCGACACCGAATGGCTCGCCAACAGGTGTTGCCAGCGCGTGGCAGTGGTGGCTGCCAGACGTGCATTGGCCTGTTCCTGAATCAGCCGTGCGTGAGTCTGCGCCAGTTGCTGGTCGAGGTCAGGGCTGTCGATTTCGGCGAGGATTTGCCCGGCCTTGACCTGCGTGCCCATATCCACTTTCCAGTCTTTCAGATAGCCGCTGACCCGCGCATGGATCGGCGCTGTGCTCCAGGCTTCCAGGTGCGCCGGCAAGCGCAGCGTATCGCCGGCAGTGTTCTGTTGGGGTTGCAACACCATCACTTGGGGAATGGCCGCCGTTTCGGTCCAGGCAGCGACTGAACGTTCGTGCAGCGTGCGGGCGTGCAAGCCGCTGGCGACCAACAGGGCAGCGAGGGTCAGGCCGCCGACACCCATCAGCATCAGACGCTTGCGCGAGGGTTTGTGATCAGACGACATGGGGCGTTTCTCCAGCAATTGCGCGAGTAGGGTGACGGCCGTGGACCAGGCTGAAGACCACGGGTACAAACAACAGAGTGGCGATGGTGGCGAAGATCAAACCGCCGATAACGGCGCGGCCCAGCGGCGCGTTTTGCTCCTCGGACAGCGCCAGGGGCAACATGCCGATGATCATTGCCAGGGCGGTCATGCACACTGGGCGAAAGCGCGTGTAACCGGCTTCCATGGCGGCTTTCAACGCGTCGCCATGTTCGGCCAGGCGTTCACGGCAGAAGCTCACCACCAGGATCGAGTTGGCGGTGGCCACGCCCATGCACAGGATGGCGCCGGTGAGCGCCGGGACCGATAACGAGGTGCCGCTGAGGAACAGCATCCACACGATCCCCGCCAGTGCGGCCGGTAACGCCGTGATGATCACAAAGGGGTCGGCCCAGGACTGGAAGTTGACCACGATCAGCAAGTAGATCAGCACCACGGCGCCGAGCAGCCCCAAGCTCAAACCACTGAACGCCTCATGCAGCGCATCGATTTGCCCGTGCAGGCTGATGGTCGCGCCTTTGGGACGCATGGATGCAGTGTCGTCCAGCACTTTTTGCACATCACGGGCCACGCCGCCCAGGTCGCGACCTTGTACGTTGGCATACAGGTCCAGGGTCGGTTCGATGTTGTAGTGGGTGACCACCGCCGGGCTTTGTACGCGGGAGATGGTCGCCACGCCCCCGAGGATTTGCGATTGGCCATCGGCACCGGTCACCGGTAGGGCCTCCAGTGATGGCAGGCTGTCGAGACGGTACTGCGGGGTGGCGGCGACGATGGAATAGGACACGCCATTGGCCGGGTTGAGCCAGAAGGTCGGTGCCACCTGGGAGCTGCCGGCCAGGGAGGCGACCATGCTGTTGGTGACGTCTTTTTCGGTAATACCCAAGCCGTTGGCGCGCAGGCGGTCGACATTGACCTGCAAGGAGGGGTAACCGGTGGACTGCTGGATACGCAGGTCTGCAATGCCTGGTACGTGTTGCAAGCGTCGTTCGAGTTCTACGGCGTAAGCGCGGTTTTCTGCATCGCTACGCCCGGAGATTTTCACATCCAGCGGGGCCGGCGCGCCGAAGTTGAGAATCTGGCTGCTGATGTCTGCCGGCAGGAACGCAAAGTGGCTGCCGGGGAAACTTTGCGGCAGGGCTTCACGCAGTTTTTTCACGTAGTCGGCGGTGGGGGCGTGGTGCTTATTCAGGGTGACCTGGATATCGCCATCCTGAGGGCCGATGGTGCCGCTGCTGCTGTAGGCCATGTCGATACCGCTGAGCGGGATGCCGATATTGTCGACGATGGTGTCGAGTTCGTCGGCGGGGATGACCTCGCGAATGCGTGCTTCGATGCGATCGAACGCAGCGGCGCTTTCCTCGATTCGCGTGCCCAGCGGCAAGCGCACATGCAGCGCGAGGGCACCGGCATCGGTGGCCGGGAAAAAGTCCTGGCCCAGGCTCGGCAGCAACGCGAATGAGGCGATTACGCAGGCCAGGAAGCCGACAATGAAGCGCTTTCGCGCCCCCAGCGCCAACGTCAGCAAGCCATGGTAAGTGTCACGGATATTGGAGAAGTGACGCTCAAAGCCCTGTTGGAAATTCAGCACCGATTGCAGCAACGCATTGCGCGGTTTCGCGTGTTGCTCACCCTCATGATGGTTGATGAATTGATCTTCGGGATGATGCCCCACGCCTTGCTCCGGCGTATGCGGCTTGAGCAGGAACATCGCCAGCGTCGGCACCAGGGTGCGCGAGAGGATGAACGAACTGGCCATGGCAAAGATCACCGCCAGCGCCATTGGCCGGAACAGATAACCGGCGATGCCTTGCAGCAAAAACATCGGCACAAACACGATGCAGATGCACAGCAGCGAGACAAACGCCGGGCCGACGATTTGCGCGGCACCGTCGAGGATCGCAGTGTTCACCGCCTTGCCTTGTTCCAGGTGCCAGTTGATGTTTTCGATGGTCACTGTGGCGTCGTCCACCAGAATCCCCACCGCCAACGCCAGCCCGCCGAGAGTCATCACGTTGAGGGTTTGCCCGCTGACCGCCAGCAGCGCGATGGCCGAGAGCACCGCCAGCGGAATCGACGCGGCGATGATCAAGGTCGAGCGCCAACTGCCGAGAAACAACAGGATCATCGCACTGGTGAGCAGCGCGGCAATGATGCCTTCCTGGGCTACGCTGCCCACCGATTGCTTGACGAACACCGAGGCATCACCCAGCAGTGAGGTTTTCAGTGAAGGCGGCAGGGTTTCGTTGATGCGTGGCAGCATCTGGCGGATGCCGTCGATGATCGACAGGGTAGAGATGCTGCCGTTCTTCAACGCCGGCATCAGCACCGCGCGATGGCCGTCGACGCGCACGATGTTGGTTTGTGGCGGCGAACCGTCGCGCACATGGGCGACCTGGCCGATGGTGATGATTGCGCCGTCGACTGTTTTGATCGGCAGGTCATTGAGTTCATCAATGGCCTTGGGGCTGTTGTTGAGCAGGATCGTGTATTCGTTGGAACCCAGCTTGGCGGTGCCCACCGGGATGATCTGGTTCTGCAAAGCCAGGGCATTGCCGACGTCCTGGGCCGACAAGCCCTTGGCAGCCAGGGCCTGGGGGTCGAGGTCGAGGGTGATCTGACGCTGCTTGCCGCCCATCGGCGTGGGCATGGCCAGGCCGGGCAGCGCGCTCAGGGGCAGGCGGATGTTGTTCTGCACCAGGTCGCGGATCCTGGCTTCCGAAAGGCTCGGGCTGGAGAACGCCATTTGCAGGATCGGCACCGTGGAGGCGCTGTAGTTGAGGATCAGCGGCGGCGTGATGCCCGGTGGCATCTGCTTGAGCACGGTTTGCGACACCGCTGTGACCTGGGCGTTGGCGGTGCGGATATCGACGCCGGGCTGGAAGAAGATCTTGACGATACCCATGCCGGGCAGTGATTGCGATTCGATATGTTCGATGTCGTTGACGGTGGTGCTCAAGGAGCGTTCATAGGTGTAGATCACCCGCCCGGCCATGGCGTCCGGGGACAGGCCGTTGTACTGCCAGACCACCGCGACCACGGGTATGCCGATATCGGGAAACACATCAGTGGGCGTACGCAGGGCCGCCATGGGCCCGATGATGCAGATGAATATGGCCAACACGATAAACGTGTACGGCTTTTGCAGTGCGGTCTTTACCAGCCCGAGCATGCGTGAGTCTCCGAGAAGAGCAGGATTGCAAACCCCGGCAGTCTTGCCCGACCCACCTAACACGCACCTTTCAGCCAGGTGAAGGAAGATTTAGGTAATGGCTGAAGATCGTTTCATTTGTATTCATTTGTTCTGCAAACGCCGGCTCTTCAAGCTTGCCAGCCATTGGATACGTCTTTTTTTGATGTTCTTTGGAGCCCTGCCATGTCACTGAAAACCCTGTTGTTGATACCTATGCTGAGCGTTGTTGTGTTGCTCTCGGCCTGCGCCGGCCCGCTGCCCAAGGCCGACCCGAGCCAAGCCTGGATCGGCCTGAAAGAGGAAGCGCCAAATGACCTGATGGCCGAGCGGGTGGACGGTAAACGCGTCGATGACGGGCGCTACTTTGAAGTCAGCCCCGGTGACCATCGGCTGGACGTGACCTTGTTTGAAGACGAACCCGGCGACGACAACCAGCAAGACTGCCAGGGCCGGGTGGAATACAAACACTTCAAGGCGGGTGAGCATTACACACTGGAAGAGTCGAGCCTGGGCACCACCGTGCGTGCATCCCTCAAGGACGGGCACGGCAAGGAAATCGCCGCCACCCAAGACTTCAATTGCATGCCTGGCTAGGCGTGATGGGCCGTCGCCTTGGGAGGCTTGGCGGGCGCGGCAGGTTTGACGTGGGGGTGATGATGCCGGCGAGTCACGCGCATGACCCCCCACAACATGGCCGCGGCCACTGCCAACCAACCACAGATCAACAGAAAAATTGTCGTCGCAAGGCTCATTCGGGCCTCCTTTCGCCCACTTGGGGCACACACAGTCTTCTCAATGGACAGTCTAGCTACCTGGCGGTTGCCTGCTATTGACCAATGGTCGTGTCTGTCCAACTTGTTTGCTCTATCGCGGGTGCTTTACTGATGTGCCAGGCTATACCCGCGCTCAAGAGCATCCTATGATCAGGGCCCTCACCGCCCGTTGATCAAGAGAGTAAAACATTGCGCTTACGCTCGAACCTTAAAACATCCATCTTGCTGGCTTGTGCCCTGGGGTTAACGGCTTGTTCCAGCCAACCGTCGAAGCTGTCCGGCCTGCCGGAGCGCGTTGAACTCAACGGCGTGCCGACCTTTCGCAGCGAGGCTTATCAGAGCGGTCCTACGGCACTTGCCAGTATGCTGTCGCAACAAGGCATTGTCATGACACCGGGGTTGCTGGACAAGCCGCTGCGCCTGCCGGGTGCTGAGGCGAACCTCGAACGCAACATGCAGGTGCTGGCGCGCGAATACGGGCTGATGGTGTACCCACTGGACGCCAAGCTGACCGCGGTGCTGGCGCAGGTGGCGGCGGGTTACCCGGTGATGGCGCGAATCAATTCCAGCTTCTGGTCCGGAGCGCGCTATGTCGTGGTGGTGGGGTTCAACCAGCAGAAGAGCACGGTGTTGTTGCGCTCTGGAAACGAGCGCCGATTGATTATGGAATTCAGCGACTTCGAGTCGGCGTGGAAGAGCGCGGGGCACTGGGCTATCCTCACACAGCGGCCGAGCCAATTACCGGCCAATGTGGATGCGCAGCGCTGGCGTGATGCGGCGAATGCAACAGGCCAGGCGGGGCAGGAAGGGGCAGCGGCCCAAGCGCTCAAAGTGTTGGCAGAACGCAAATAAAAATGTGGGAGGGGGCTTGCTCCCGATAGCGGTTGATCAGGATAAGTTTTATAGCCTGGCACACCGCCATCGGGAGCAAGCCCCCTCCCACATTGGGCCTGCTTATTTCAATAAGATGGTGGTTAGTTAGCGGCGAACTTCTACCGCATTCCCCCGGTTCTTCAGATTCTTGTCAGCCTTGTAGCGCAACGCAACGTCCGGCACCGCGCCGCCTTTGCCGGTCTCAACCCAGCTGCGAATCCGGCTGGCGTCGGCAAAGTGGGTGAACTTGCCAAAGGCATCCAGGATCACCAGCGAAACCGGGCGGTTGCCCATGCTTGTGACCAGCACCAGGCAATGCCCCGCCTGGTTAGTGAAGCCGGTCTTGGTCAGCTTAATGTCCCAGTTGGCGCGGTTGATCAGGTGGTCGGTGTTGGAGAAACCCAAGGTGTAGTTGGGCTTGCGGAACGCCACGGTCTTTTCCTTGGTGGTGCTCAACTGGCTCAGCATCGGGAATTTACGCGCGTACGCCAGCAGCTTGCTCAGGTCGCGAGCGGTCGAGACGTTATGGATCGACAGGCCGGTAGGCTCCACATAGTGGGTGCTGGTCATCCCCAGGGACTTGGCCTTGGCGTTCATCGCCGCAATGAATGCCGCATAGCCACCCGGATAGTGGTGGGCCAGGCTCGCCGCGGCGCGGTTTTCCGAGGACATCAGCGCAATCAGCAGCATTTCCTTGCGCGGCATCTGGCTGCCGATTTTTACCCGGGAGAACACGCCTTTCATCTCTGGCGTGTCGGTGATGTTGATGTCGATGTACTCATCCATGTTCTGCTTGGCTTCCAGCACGATCAGGCCGGTCATCAGTTTGCTCACTGAAGCGATGGGGACCACCACGTCGGGATTGCTGGAATAAATGACTTTGTTGGTTTGCAAGTCCACCAGCATGGCGCTGCCGGAGGCGATTTGCAGTTTGGAGGCGTCACGCGGGGCCAGGGTGGATTCGGCGGCGTGGGCGAAGGTGCCTGTCAAAGCGAAAAACAGGCCGACAATAGAGAGACGAATTTTCACGCGGATGAACTCGCTAAAAAGTAAGGAAATACCGTTCGGGAACGGGCTTTATGAAAAATGACGTTACATTCTAGGAGTATGGATCAGAAACTGTCGAATGTTCTTCCAGAACCGGATGAAAGTGCTTAAAAACTAAGAAAAAACAGTTTTTTCTCAGGCAATAAAAAGCCCCGCACTAAGGCAGGGCTTTTTCATTACGCCTGGTTATTAACCGTGCAGGGTTTCTGCTGCGTACAAGGTATTTTCCAACAGGCAGGCGCGGGTCATCGGTCCGACACCACCTGGCACTGGCGTGATCCAGCCGGCGCGGGGCAGGGCAGTGTCGTAGACGACGTCGCCGACCAGCTTGCCGTCATCCTGGCGGTTGATGCCCACGTCGATGACGATGGCGCCTTCCTTGATCCATTCACCTTTGACCAACCCCGGCTTGCCAGCAGCGACCACCACCAGGTCGGCGCGGCCAACGTGGCCAGCCAGGTCCTTGGTGAAGCGGTGGGTGACGGTCACGGTGCAGCCGGCCAGCAGCAGCTCCATGGCCATCGGGCGACCGACGATATTGGATGCGCCTACCACGACTGCGTCCAGACCATAGAGATCGACCCCGGTGCTTTCCAGCAAGGTCATGATGCCTTTGGGTGTGCATGGGCGCAGCAGCGGGATACGTTGGGCCAGGCGGCCGACGTTATAAGGGTGGAAACCGTCGACGTCTTTGTCCGGGCGGATGCGTTCCAGCAACTTGGAGGCGTCCAGGTGCTCGGGCAGCGGCAGCTGCAGCAGGATGCCGTCCATTTCCGGATCATCGTTGAGGCGGTCAATCAGGTCGGTCAGGGCCTGTTGAGTGGTGTCAGAAGGCAAGTCGTAGGCTTTGGAAATAAAGCCGACCTCTTCACAGTCTTTACGCTTGTGCGAGACATAAACCTGAGAGGCAGGATCGCTGCCGACCAGGATCACCGCGAGGCCAGGCGTGCGCAGGCCTTGCTGGCGACGCTCGGTGACGCGTTTGGCGATCTGCTGGCGCAGGCTGGCGGCGATTGATTTGCCGTCGATAAGTTGTGCAGTCATTACGCGTGATTAACCATCGAGAGGGGGAAGAAAAGTGCGCGCATTCTCGCACGCCAGGGCGCGAGGGCAAAGGCGCTTGGTCTGCAAATTGCCCTAAGCCCTTAAATAAAATCAGTTTTTTTCAAAAAAGATTTGACGGGTATCAGGACGCTCTATACTATTCGTCGCACTTGTCGGGCACAGCCTAGCACTGGTTAGAAGGTCGAGCAGAATTGTTGTCCTGCAAGGCTGGAAACACTTAGTTTGTAATCCTCCAAGAGTACAGATTAATCAGGCGCCCGTAGCTCAGCTGGATAGAGCATCCGCCTTCTAAGCGGATGGTCGCAGGTTCGAGTCCTGCCGGGTGCGCCATTAGGCAGCTTTGGCACAAGTAGCGCTATATGGTGGGCGTAGCTCAGTTGGTAGAGCACGGGATTGTGACTCCCGTTGTCGAGGGTTCGATCCCCTTCGTCCACCCCATATTTTGAAAGGCGCCAGATTAATCGTCTGGCGCCTTTGCTTTAAGAGCTTCAAGCGCGGATGTGGTGGAATTGGTAGACACACTGGATTTAGGTTCCAGCGCCGCGAGGCGTAAGAGTTCGAGTCTCTTCATCCGCACCAATTAAAGCTTTGCTGTGCCGTCAGGCGGGGCAGGGCTCAACAAAGAAGTAGTTTGGTTTCTTTGTTAACGCAATATGGTGGGCGTAGCTCAGTTGGTAGAGCACGGGATTGTGACTCCCGTTGTCGAGGGTTCGATCCCCTTCGTCCACCCCATATTCGAAAGGCGCCAGATTTAACAGTCTGGCGCCTTTTTTGGTTTTAGCGGTTCGTATATCCGGCAGCTGCAGGTGCAAGGTCGAAAGGGTGGGGTGTTTCATCGTATTTGTGTGTCTCGATGATGCCGCGCTGCCCGCAGGCCCTGTGCGCGGGGTCGGGCGTCAGGGAAATGACTGGTTTCTTCTATATAGAAGAGGCGGCGCAGAGCCCTGGCGCAGTTGGCTGTATTTGTCACCGGGGCGAGGTGCATCCGTGCCTTCGTACCGATAAATTGCCGGCTGTTTTCCGCTGTATTTTCAGTAGGGTGACTTCTTGAGTTTGACCCACTAGAATGCATGCCCTTGATTGGGGTCGGAAATGGCCGGCTAACGTCTGTGCAACGAGGAATATCCATGCAAGTTTCTGTTGAAAATACTACTGCTCTCGAGCGCCGCCTGAGCATCACCGTGCCGGCAGAGCGTATCGAGACTGCGGTCAACAAGCGTCTGCAGCAGACTGCCCAGAAGGCCAAGATCGCTGGTTTCCGTCCAGGCAAAGTGCCGATGAGCGAAATCAAGCGTCGTTTTGGTGCCGATGCGCGCCAGGAAGCTGTAGGTGACGTGATCCAGGCTTCCTTCTACGAAGCCGTTGTCGAGCAAAAGCTGAACCCGGCTGGCTCGCCTTCGATCGAACCCAAGTCCCTGGAAGCTGGCAAGGACCTGGAATACGTTGCCGTATTCGAAGTGTTCCCGGAATTCGAAGTGGCTGGTTTCGAAGGTATCGAAATCGAGCGTCTGAGCGCCGAAGTGGCTGATTCGGACCTGGACAACATGCTGGAAATCCTGCGCAAGCAGAACACCCGTTTTGAAGTGGCCGAGCGTGCTGCCCAGAACGAAGACCAGTTGAACATCGATTTCGTTGGCAAGGTTGACGGCGAAGTGTTCGCTGGCGGCTCCGCCAAGGGCACTCAGCTGGTGCTGGGTTCCAACCGCATGATCCCTGGCTTCGAAGACGGTCTGGTTGGCGCCAAAGCCGGCGAAGAGCGCGTTCTGAACCTGGAATTTCCAGCGGACTACCAGAACCTGGACCTGGCCGGCAAAGCTGCCGAGTTCACCGTTACCGTCAACAGCGTTTCCGAGCCTAAGCTGCCAGAGCTGAACGAAGAGTTCTTCGCTCAATTCGGTATCAAGGAAACCGGCATCGAAGGTTTCCGCACCGAAGTTCGCAAGAACATGGAGCGTGAACTGCGCCAGGCCATCAAGTCCAAGGTCAAGAACCAGGTCATGGACGGTCTGCTGGCCGCCAACCCGATCGAAGTGCCAAAGGCCCTGCTGTCCAACGAAGTGGATCGCCTGCGCGTACAAGCTGTTCAGCAGTTTGGTGGCAACATCAAGCCTGACCAACTGCCAGCCGAGCTGTTCGAAGAGCAAGCCAAGCGCCGCGTTGTGCTGGGCCTGATCGTGGCTGAAGTGGTCAAGCAGTTCGACCTCAAGCCTGACGAAGACCGCGTTCGCGAAATGATCCAGGAAATGGCTTCGGCCTACCAGGAGCCTGAGCAGGTCGTGGCTTGGTACTACAAGAATGACCAGCAGCTGAACGAAGTACGTTCGGTTGTGCTTGAAGAACAAGTTGTGGATACTGTTCTGCAGAAGGCTAAGGTGACCGATAAAGCGGTCTCTTACGAAGAAGCAGTCAAACCGGCGGAAGCAGCACAAGCCGACTGATTGTCCAACTCGTTGGAAATTCAACCATAAGCCAGCCTCGCGCTGGCTTATGCGTTTTCAAGACATGACTATTTGGGAGTAACTGCAGAGCATGTTCCGTAATTCCTATATTCAGCAGAACTCTGATATCCAGGCCGCCGGCGGCCTGGTCCCGATGGTTGTCGAGCAGTCCGCTCGTGGCGAACGCGCCTACGACATCTACTCGCGCCTGCTCAAGGAGCGAGTGATCTTTCTGGTTGGCCCGGTAGAGGACTACATGGCTAACCTGATCTGTGCGCAATTGCTGTTCCTTGAAGCGGAAAACCCGGACAAGGACATCCATCTCTACATCAACTCGCCAGGTGGTTCGGTGACCGCAGGGATGTCGATCTACGACACCATGCAATTCATCAAGCCAAACGTGTCGACTACCTGCATCGGCCAGGCTTGCAGCATGGGCGCGTTCCTGCTGACGGCGGGTGCCGAAGGCAAGCGTTTCTGCCTGCCGAACTCACGCGTGATGATTCACCAGCCACTGGGCGGTTTCCAGGGCCAGGCATCGGACATTGAAATCCATGCCAAGGAAATCCTCTTCATTCGTGAGCGTCTGAACACGCTGATGGCCAAGCACAGCGGGCACACACTGGAAGAAATCGAGCGCGATACCAACCGTGACAATTTCATGAGCGCAGAAGCCGCCCGTGAATACGGGTTGATCGACGCAGTGATCGAAAAGCGCCCCGCTTAATATAAGCCGCTCAAAATAGGGCTGGTCGGCATGTCCGACCACTTGCGGGCTTGAAAAAGCCCGCATAAGCCTTCATCTTGTGTTGCAAGCCTATCGGATTTGGATCGAACGAATGACTGACACCCGCAACGGCGAGGACAACGGCAAGCTGCTCTATTGCTCCTTCTGTGGCAAAAGCCAGCATGAAGTACGCAAATTGATTGCCGGCCCCTCGGTGTTTATCTGCGACGAATGCGTCGACCTGTGCAATGACATCATCCGCGAGGAGGTGCAGGAAGCCCAGGCCGAGAGCAGTGCGCACAAACTCCCATCGCCTAAAGAAATCAGCGGCATCCTGGACCAATACGTTATTGGCCAGGAGCGTGCAAAGAAGGTTCTGGCCGTAGCGGTGTACAACCACTACAAGCGCCTGAACCAGCGTGACAAGAAAGGCGACGAGGTCGAACTCGGCAAGAGCAACATCCTGCTGATCGGTCCTACAGGCTCGGGTAAAACCTTGCTTGCGGAAACCCTCGCTCGCCTGCTGAACGTTCCGTTCACCATTGCCGACGCCACCACCCTCACCGAGGCTGGCTATGTGGGCGAAGATGTCGAGAACATCATTCAGAAACTGCTGCAGAAGTGCGACTACGACGTAGAGAAGGCCCAGATGGGTATTGTCTACATCGATGAAATCGACAAGATTTCGCGCAAGTCCGACAACCCGTCGATCACTCGGGACGTTTCCGGTGAAGGCGTGCAGCAGGCACTGTTGAAACTGATCGAAGGCACGGTTGCTTCCGTACCGCCACAAGGCGGCCGCAAGCACCCGCAGCAGGAATTCCTTCAGGTTGATACGCGCAACATCCTGTTCATTTGTGGTGGCGCATTCTCCGGCCTGGAGAAGGTTATCCAGCAGCGCTCCACCCGTGGCGGCATTGGTTTCAGTGCGGAAGTGCGCAGCAAGGAAGAAGGCAAGAAAGTGGGCGAGTCCCTGCGTGAAGTCGAGCCTGACGATCTGGTCAAGTTTGGTCTGATCCCGGAATTCGTTGGTCGCTTGCCGGTCCTGGCGACATTGGACGAATTGGATGAGGCGGCTTTGATTCAGATCCTCACCGAGCCTAAGAACGCCCTGACCAAGCAATACGCCAAGTTGTTCGAGATGGAAGGCGTGGACCTCGAGTTCCGTACCGACGCGCTCAAATCGGTGGCCAAGCGGGCACTGGAGCGCAAGACCGGTGCACGTGGGCTGCGTTCGATCCTCGAAGGCGTGTTGCTCGACACCATGTACGAAATCCCCTCGCAGTCTGAGGTGAGCAAAGTGGTGATCGACGAAAGCGTTATCGAAGGCAAGTCCAAGCCACTGTATATCTACGAAAACAGTGAGCCGACGGCCAAGGCTGCGCCAGACGCGTAAGCGTTCAGCAGTTGCGGTACAAGCAAGGGGCCTCTAGGGGCCCCTTGTTTTTTGGGGCGTTTTCTTGGTGCGGTGGTTAAATTCGCGTGTATTCATGCGTTTAACTACTGGCATTGAGCTTGTTTTTTTTGCATGTAACCCCCATCTTGGTTTCATGCTTACTTATCAACTGTCATAGAGGCGAAATCATGAAGACAACCATCGAATTGCCTCTCCTGCCGTTGCGTGATGTCGTCGTCTATCCGCACATGGTTATCCCGCTGTTCGTGGGGCGCGAGAAGTCTATCGAAGCCCTCGAGGCTGCGATGACGGGCGACAAGCAGATCCTGCTGTTGGCCCAAAAGAATCCTGCTGATGATGATCCGGGTGAAGATGCCCTGTATCGCGTCGGCACCATTGCCACTGTGCTGCAATTGCTCAAGCTGCCTGATGGCACCGTCAAGGTGCTGGTGGAAGGCGAGCAGCGCGGTGCCGTAGAGCGTTTCATGGAAGTGGACGGGCACCTGCGCGCCGAAGTGGCACTGATCGAAGAAGTCGAAGCTGCAGAGCGCGAATCCGAAGTGTTTGTGCGCAGCCTGCTCTCGCAGTTCGAGCAGTATGTGCAGTTGGGCAAGAAAGTCCCCGCTGAAGTGCTGTCTTCCCTCAGCAGCATTGATGAACCAAGCCGCCTGGTTGATACCATGGCCGCGCACATGGCGCTGAAAATCGAGCAGAAGCAGGACATCCTCGAAATCATCGACCTGTCGGCCCGTGTCGAGCATGTGTTGGCGCTGCTGGACGGCGAAATCGACCTGTTGCAGGTAGAAAAGCGCATCCGCGGTCGGGTGAAGAAGCAAATGGAGCGCAGCCAGCGCGAGTACTACCTGAATGAGCAGATGAAGGCCATTCAGAAGGAGCTCGGCGACGGCGAGGAAGGCCACAACGAAATCGAAGAGCTGAAAAAGCGCATTGATGCCGCTGGCCTGCCCAAAGATGCCTTGACCAAGGCCACCGCCGAGCTGAACAAGCTCAAGCAGATGTCGCCAATGTCGGCCGAAGCCACCGTGGTGCGTTCCTACATCGATTGGCTGGTGCAGGTGCCGTGGAAGGCCCAGACCAAGGTACGCCTGGATCTGGCTCGCGCTGAAGAAATCCTCGATGCCGACCACTATGGTCTTGAGGAAGTCAAAGAGCGCATCCTCGAATACCTTGCCGTGCAAAAGCGCGTGAAAAAGATTCGTGGTCCGGTGTTGTGCCTGGTTGGCCCTCCGGGTGTGGGTAAAACCTCCCTGGCCGAGTCGATTGCCAGTGCCACCAACCGCAAGTTTGTGCGCATGGCCCTGGGCGGTGTGCGTGACGAGGCGGAAATCCGTGGTCATCGCCGTACCTACATCGGTTCGATGCCAGGAAGATTGATTCAAAAGATGACAAAAGTGGGCGTGCGCAACCCGCTGTTCCTGCTCGATGAAATCGACAAAATGGGCAGCGATATGCGTGGCGATCCTGCCTCCGCGCTGCTTGAGGTGCTCGATCCGGAGCAGAATCACAACTTCAACGACCATTACCTGGAAGTCGACTACGACTTGTCTGACGTAATGTTCCTGTGCACCTCCAACTCCATGAACATTCCGCCAGCCTTGCTGGACCGGATGGAGGTGATTCGTCTGCCGGGTTACACCGAAGACGAGAAGATCAATATCGCCGTCAAATACCTCGCACCCAAGCAGATTTCGGCCAACGGCCTGAAGAAGGGCGAGATCGAGTTTGAGGTCGAGGCGATCCGCGACATCGTGCGTTACTACACCCGCGAGGCCGGTGTACGGGGCCTTGAGCGCCAGATCGCGAAGATCTGCCGCAAGGCGGTGAAAGAACACGCACTGGAAAAACGTTTCTCTGTGAAGGTAGTTGCCGACTCCCTGGAACACTTCCTGGGCGTGAAGAAATTCCGCTACGGCCTCGCCGAGCAGCAGGACCAGGTCGGGCAGGTGACTGGCCTGGCGTGGACTCAGGTGGGTGGCGAATTACTCACCATTGAAGCTGCGGTGATTCCCGGCAAAGGCCAGTTGATCAAGACCGGCTCCCTGGGTGACGTGATGGTCGAATCCATCACGGCCGCGCAGACCGTGGTGCGCAGTCGCGCCCGCAGCCTGGGCATCCCGCTGGACTTCCATGAGAAGCACGACACCCATATCCATATGCCGGAAGGGGCGACCCCGAAAGACGGCCCTAGCGCGGGCGTAGGCATGTGTACGGCCCTGGTGTCGGCATTGACTGGCATCCCTGTGCGCGCTGACGTCGCAATGACCGGGGAAATTACCCTGCGTGGTCAGGTATTGGCCATCGGTGGTCTGAAAGAGAAATTGCTGGCGGCTCACCGGGGCGGAATCAAGACGGTGATCATTCCGGAAGAGAATGTTCGCGACTTGAAGGAAATTCCTGACAACATCAAGCAGGATCTTCAGATTAAACCGGTTAAATGGATTGACGAGGTCCTGCAAATTGCGCTGCAATACGCGCCGGAACCCTTGCCGGATGTAGCTCCGGAGATAGTCGCGAAGGACGAAAAACGCGAGTCAGATTCCAAGGAAAGAATTAGCACGCATTAATGTGTTAAAGCCTGGGGGCTTCCTTGACAGCTTTTTAGAGCCCTTGTTATAAAGCGGCTCTTAAGTGTCTGTAGGCCACCCAGCACTGGTTTTTGCTTTTACCAAAAAACTTAGAATCATACTCAATAGATATATAAGGGGACTTAGAGTGAACAAGTCGGAACTGATTGATGCTATCGCCGCATCCGCTGATATCCCGAAAGCTGCTGCTGGCCGTGCGCTGGACGCAGTAATCGAATCCGTCACTGGCGCTCTGAAGGCCGGCGACTCCGTGGTACTGGTAGGCTTCGGTACTTTCTCTGTGACTGACCGCCCAGCTCGCACTGGCCGTAACCCACAGACTGGCAAAGCACTGCAAATCGCTGCTGCCAAGAAACCAGGTTTCAAAGCCGGTAAAGCCCTGAAAGAAGCCGTTAACTAAGCTTCGATCAAGCCTTTGCTTACCCGGGTCGGACGCACGTCCGACCTGGCAGCGGAGCGGTAGCGACCCACGTATCCATCGGGTCGCCACGCCGGGGGTGAGAGTTCAAACCCCCGTCCGCTCCGCCAGTTACGAGAAGGCGCATCCTCGGATGCGCCTTTCTTCTATCCGGACTCTACCCACGCTCCACGGTTGCCTATTTTTGAAGTTCAACCGTTTCTGGGGGACGCATGCTGCAAAATATCAGGGACAATTCACAAGGCTGGATTGCCAAGACCATTATCGGGATCATCGTCGCATTGATGGCGTTCACCGGTATCGAAGCCATTTTCCAGGCTTCGGGTAATAACGCGCAGGACGTGGCCAAGGTCAACGGTGAACAGATCACCCAGACCGAACTGAGCCAGGCTGTCGACATGCAACGTCGCCAGCTGATGCAACAGCTGGGCAAGGATTTCGATGCTTCGCTGCTGGACGAAAAACTGCTGCGCGACGCGGCCCTCAAGGGCCTGATCGACCGCAAGCTGCTGCTGCAAGGCGCTGCTGATGCCAAGTTCGGCTTTTCGGAAGCCGCTTTGGACCAGGTGATCCTGCAGACGCCGGAATTCCAGGTGGATGGCAAGTTCAATGCCGAACGTTTTGATCAGGTGATCCGTCAACTGGGCTATAGCCGTATGCAATTCCGTCAGATGCTGACCCAGGAAATGCTGATCGGCCAGGTTCGCGCAGGTATCGCCGGCAGCGGTTTCGTCACCGATGCCGAGGTGCTGGCATTCGCCCGTCTGGAAAAACAGACCCGCGATTTCGCCACCGTCAACATCAAGGCAGACCCGGCAGCGGTGAAGCTCACCGATGATGAGGTCAAGGCTTACTACGACCAGCACGCCAAAGAGTTCATGACCCCGGACCAGGTGGTCATCGACTATCTGGAATTGAAGAAGTCCTCCTTCTTCGACCAGGTCACCGTCAAGGACGATGAACTGCAGGCTGCCTACGAGAAGGAAACCGCCAACCTCGCTGAACAGCGTCGTGCCGCGCACATCCTGATCGAAGTCAACGATAAGGTCACCGAGGCGCAAGCCAAGGCCAAGATCGAAGAAGTCCAGGCACGCCTGGCCAAAGGCGAGAAGTTCGAAGCCCTGGCCAAGGAGTTCTCCCAGGATCCAGGTTCGGCCAACAATGGCGGTGACCTGGGCTTTGCCGGCCCTGGCGTCTACGATCCGGACTTCGAAACGGCCCTGTACGGCTTGAAGCAAGACCAGGTATCGGCGCCGGTGCGCAGTGCCTTCGGTTGGCACTTGATCAAGTTGCTGGGCGTTGAAGCACCTGAGGTGCCATCGTTTGCCAGCCTGAAAGACAAGCTGACCCGCGAGCTCAAGACCCAACAGGTTGAACAGCGGTTTGTCGAAGCGACCAAGCAATTGGAAGATGCGGCATTCGAAGCGTCCGACCTGGCCCAGCCGGCATCTGACCTGAAGCTGACCGTCCACACCTCGGCGCCGTTTGGCCGTGAAGGTGGCGAAGGCGTTGCAGCCAACCGTGCCGTGGTGACTGCGGCATTCAGCCCGGAAGTGCTGGATGAAGGTGCCAACAGCAGCGCCATCGAGCTGGACCCGGAAACCATCATCGTGTTGCGTGCCAAAGAGCATCTCAAGCCGGCTCAACTGCCGCTTGAGAGCGTTGCTGCGGCGATTCGCACCCAGATGACCAAGGAGCGTGCGAGCGCTGCCGCCAAAGCCCATGCAGACGAGTTGATCGCCAGCCTGCGTGACGGCAAAACCGCGCTGGACCAGCCGATTGACGGTCAGGCCTGGAAGGTGACTGAAGCGGCGACCCGCGGTCAGGAATCCATCGACCCAGCCGTGCTGCAAGCCCTGTTCCGCATGCCCAAGCCTGCGGCCAAGGACAAGCCTACCTTCACCACGGTGACGCTGCGTGATGGCAGCCTGGTGATTGTGCGCTTGAACGGCGTCAACGAAGCGGCTGCCCCTACGGACGAAGAAAAGGCGCAATACCGCCGCTTCCTCGCTTCCCGTATCGGCCAGCAGGACTTCGCGGCGTTCCGCAAGCAGCTGGAAACCCAGGCAGACATCAAGAAGTACTGATGCCGGCTTGAATAAAAAAGACCCCGTCCTGAAAAGGCCGGGGTCTTTTTTTGCCTTTGATAAAGTGGGTGCTTAACTCGCCTTATGGGTGCTTGCCTGAAAACTTGAGCTTGCCCCAGGTCAGGCCGATCACCGCTGCCAGGGTCGAAGCGGCCAATACACTGAGCTTGGCGGCCGAGAGCAAGGCAGGGTCCGAGAAGGCCAGAGAGGAGATAAAGATCGACATGGTGAACCCGATCCCGGCCAGCAGGCCAACCAGGCCGACGCCTGTCCAGGTCACACCGTCCGGCAGCTTGCAGATATTGAGCTTGACCAGCATCAGGCTCGCCAGCATCACGCCCAGGGGTTTGCCGAGTACCAGCGCAAAGATGACCCCCATGAACACCCCGTGAGCCATCGGATCATCCAGGTTGAAGCCGTGCAGGCTCACGCCAGCATTGGCCAGGGCGAAAAGCGGCATCACGCCGAATGCCACCCACGGATGCAGTGCCGATTGCACCCGTTGCACCGGCGGCAATATCTCCCGCTGGGCTTGGCGCAGTTGCTTGAGGGGCTGGGCGACCTGTTGGGGGCCTTCTGCCGAATGCGAGAAGCGCTCCATCAGCTCGTTGAACGTGCGTTCAATGGTCTCCAGCGGGCGCTCCGTGGTGGGCTTGGAGTTGACCGGCGTCATCAAGCCCAGGATCACCCCGGCGAGGGTCGGGTGCACGCCGGTCTTGAGCAGCCCGAACCATACAATCGCGCCAGGTAACAGATAGATCGCGGCCTTGCCGATGCCCATGCGTTGGAACACCAGCACCAGCGCCAGCCCGCCTGCGGCAATCACCAAGCCCATGTAATCGAGACTGGCAGTGAAGAAGATCGCGATGATCAGGATCGCCACGATGTCATCGATGATCGCCAGGGCCAGCAACAGGATACGCACGCCACTGGGAATCGACTTGCCCAGCAGCGCCAGCACGCCCACAGCAAACGCGATGTCGGTCGCGGTGGGTACCGCCCAGCCACTGGCGGCGACGGTGCCGTGGTTGAGCAGGGTGTAGATGAGTGCAGGCATCAGCACACCGCCCAGCGCAGCGCCCAAGGGCAGCGTGGCCAGTTTCAGGTTGGCCAGGGCGCCATCTTTGATTTCCTGACGGATCTCGGCGCCGACTACCAGAAAGAAGATGGTCATCAGCCCGTCATTGACCAGAAAGTGCAGGGAGCGCGACACGCTGTAATCGCCAAGTCCCAGGGTAACAGGCGTATTCCAGAAGTGCTCGTAGGTCGCTGCGGCGGGGCTGTTGGCCCAGATCAGCGCCACGATCGCTGCCAACAGCAGGACGATACCGCTCACGGCTTCGATATGGGAAAAACGCTCAAGGGCAGACAGCGCGCCCTCAGTCAGGCGCTGAGGGCGGGGGATGGCAGGGTGTTTATCAGGCACGACAAATCTCCATTGGCGGCCCGACCAATGCTTGGCTTTTAACCTGCGCCGCGCCTTATGCAGCAACGCACCCAGAGGCGATGATAGGAAGTAGAGGAATAAGTTGTAAACAAACTTGTCATCGGCCGTGCCAGGCCTTGCCCGTCATTGCACCCAGCGCCAGCGCTATCAACCCCATCACGGCCCATGGAAATGCGATGACGCCCCAGTGTTGGAGCATCAAGCCGCCAGCCAGCCCACCCCCGGCAATGCCAAGGTTCCACGCGGTGACCAGCATGGATTGCGCGGCATCAGCCGAGTTGCCGGCCGACTTCGCGAGTGCGGTTTGCAGCAGGGCCGGCAGGCCTCCGAAAGCCAGGCCCCAGGCCGCCACGCTGATGTAGATGCAGATCGCAGAGCTGGTCCAGAAACCCAGGAGCAGGGCAGCTGCGGCGAACGTCGCGCAACTGATGAGGGTCAGCAACCGCAGGTGTTGATCAATCCATATGCCCACCAACCAGATGCTTACCAACGCCATCAAGCCGAACACCAGTAATACCTGGTCGATCTCGCTGCCGATGTCGGCGGGCACCAGCAAGGGAGCGATGTAGGTGTAGAGGATGTTATGAGCCAACACATAGGTGAAGGTCACCCACAGCACTGGGCGGATTCCCGGCAGGGCCAGCACGCGATTCAGGCCCAGACGTTTGCTGGCTGCTTCGCCGGCAAAATCCGGCAATTGCCAGCGCGCCCACACCAGCAGTAACAGGGTCAGGCCGGTCATGATGGCAAAGCTGCTGCGCCAACCGACCAGCGTGCCAAGCAGGGTGCCAGCAGGTACGCCGAGGGACAAGGCCAGCGGCGCACCGAGCATGGCCACGGCGATCGCCCGGCCCTGCAGATGAGGGGCAACCATGCGGCTGGCGTAGCCTGCCAACAGCGCCCACAGCAGCCCGGCGAATACACCCGCAAAGAAGCGAGCGATCAAGGTCACGCCGTAGTGGCTGGAAAACGCGGTGACACTGTTGACCAGGGCAAAGCCGCCTATGGCGATCAACAGCAGAGGCCTGCGACGCCAGCCACGGGTCAGCAAGGTCAGCGGGATGGCCGCGAGCAATGAGCCCAGGGCGTAGAGCGTCACCAACTGCCCGACCAGCGCCTGTGACACTTCCAGCCCGGCGCTCATTTGCGGCAGCAGCCCGGCGGGCATGGCCTCGGTGAGGATGGTGATAAAGCCGGCCGAGGCCAGGGCCAGCAACCCTGCCAATGGCAAGGGTTCATGCACGGGCGCCGTAGCGGTCACTGAAGTGTTGTTCATGGGAGTCTCCTTGAAGGGGCAAGGAGGCAGGGTAGGGGGCTGCGATGCGCGGAAAAACAGGCTAAGGTGCCGAACTTATCGGACATTTTCGTCCGCAATCGACCAAGGCATCAGCATGGACAGTCTGAGCGGGCTCTCGGTATTCGTACAGGTCGCGCAAACCCGTAGCTTCACCACCGCCGGGCGGGTATTGGGCGTGTCATCCTCAGCGGTAGGCAAAAGCATCGCACGCATGGAGGAGCGCCTGGGTGTCAGGCTGTTTCATCGAAGTACCCGCAGTATCACCCTGACCAGTGAGGGCGCGCTGTTGCTGGAGCGCTCGCGGCGCATCCTGGCGGAAGTGGAAGCGGCTGAGCTGGAGTTGAGCGAGGCCAGTGCCACCCCGCGGGGCAAACTGCGTATCAGCGTGCCCCAAGTGCGCGGGTTGTTGATGCCGGTGATCAGTGGCTTTATGCGTGCCTATCCGGATATCGAGTTGGACGTGGATTTTTCCGACCGTATGGTGGATGTCATCGATGAAGGCTTCGACGCGGTGATCCGCACCGGCAAGCCGGAAGACTCGCGCTTGATGGCGCGCCATCTGGGGCATTACCAATTGGTACTTGTCGGTACGCCCGGCTATTTCGACCAATACGGCACGCCACTCCTGCCCCTGGACTTGAGTCATCACGCCTGCCTTCGGCATAAATTCTGCGCCTCCGGCAAACTCGAGCCCTGGCCGCTGCGACTGGTGCCGGGCGCGGCGGAGCCGAGCTTGCGTGCGCCGCTGGTCAGCAGCACCATTGAGTCTCTCAAGCATGTGGCTCAGGAAGGTCTCGGTATTGCGTGTCTGCCGGACTACATGGTCAACGAGGCGGTTGCGCAAGGGGCTTTGCAGCGCGTGCTGGATGAACACCTCGAACACCGCGGCAGTTTCTGGTTGCTGTGGCCGGCCAGTCGCCATGCCTCGGCCAAATTGCGCGTGTTTATCGACCATATGTGTGCCGGGCTTTTTCCTACTGACGCGGCTTCACAAGGCTGAGATGTTTAACCGACAGGAATGCGCGCTTCAAGGCCGCGTTCTGTTGCACAATACCGTCCGGACCGTTTTCCACAGGATTTTCAATGTCGACATCATTTCACTTGCGTAGCCTCGGGTTGGCGCTGGTGCTGGCGGGCGCCGCGGGCTGCTCCTCACCCAAGACCGCTATCTATGAACATGAGAATTTCGACGATTCCGGTACGTTTTCCCGCGATTACCCGGTCAGCGATGTAGCGGCGTGTGAAGCGGCGCGTCGTGCCTTGCTGAGCCAGGGTTACATCATTACCAGCAGCGATCCTAAGCTGGTGGCGGGCAACAAGAGTTTCCAGCAGACCGGCGAGACCCATCTGCAGATCAGTTTCAATGTGGTGTGTGCCGCTGATGGCAAAGGCAGCAATCACTCGACGATGTTTGCCAACGCCTTGCAGGATCGCTATGCACTGAAGAAGGTCAACAACTCCGCCAGCCTCGGCGTGGGTGTGTTGGGTTCGGTGTCGATGCCGATCGGCTCCACTGACGACTCGATGGTGAAAGTCGCGAGCGAGACCGTCTCGGCACCGAAGTTCTACGAGCGTTACTTTGCGCTGGTGGATGTGTTCCTGCCGCAGGAGGTCAAGCAGGTCGAGCATATACCCGAGCAGCCCAAGGCTGACCTGGGTGTGCCTGAACCCAAGGCCGCTCCGGTAGCCGAGAAGGTCGAGGCGCCGAAGGAGACACCTGTAGCGCCTGCCGCTTCGCAACCCCTGGCACCGCCACCTGAGGCTGCGCCGATCGCACCGACCCCGGAACCTGCGCCTGCCTCGACGCCAGCAACCGAGCCCGCGCCGGCGCCGACCAATCCCAGCCTGCCTGCGCCGACAGAGGCAATACCGCCCTTGCCAGCGCCTGCGCAGTAACTCAGATGGCTACGGGATCGGCCTTGTCGACGTTGATCCCGTAGCGGCTGATGGCCAGGGCGACGTTGTCACGACCAATCACACCGTCATCAGCCAACGCCTTCAAGGCTGCTAAAGCGATAAAGTGCCGGTCTACCTCGAAGAACTCGCGCAATGTCTCGCGGGTGTCCGATTGCCCGAAACCGTCGGTACCCAGTGCGAAAAAACGGCGGTTATGCACGAAGGGGCGAATCTGGTCGGCGAACAACTTCATGTAGTCCGTGGCCACCACCACAGCGCCGGTTCTCCCGGCAAGGCAGGTTTCGACGTAGCTTTGGCGCGGCTCGCTTTGCGGGTGCAGGAGGTTCCAGCGTTCGGCGGCGTGCCCATCACGGCGCAATTCGGTCAGGCTGGTGACGCTCCAGACATCGCTATGCACGGCGAAATCCTTGGCGAGCAACTCGGCTGCGGCGATCACTTCGCGCAAGATTGAACCGCTGCCCATGAGCTGCACCTTTGCCTGCGGGTGGCTGCTCAGCGGATACATGCCCTTGAGAATGCCTTCTTCAACGCCTTCCGGCATCGCCGGGTGCGGATAGTTTTCGTTGAGCAGGGTGATGTAGTAATAGATGTCCTCCTGTTCGACATACATGCGCCGCATACCCTCGCGAATAATCACCGCCAGTTCGTAGGCAAAAGTCGGGTCATAGGCCACGCAGCAGGGAATCACCGACGCCAGGATATGGCTGTGTCCGTCGTCGTGCTGCAAGCCTTCCCCCATCAGCGTGGTGCGTCCGGCCGTGGCGCCCAGCAGGAAGCCCCGTGCTCGCGCATCGCCCGCCGCCCAGGCCAGGTCGCCGACGCGCTGGAAGCCGAACATCGAGTAGAAAATATAGAACGGCACGGTCATCAGGCCATGGTTGCTATAGGACGTGCTTGCCGCAATCCAGGAAGAAATGGCGCCGGATTCATTCAGCCCTTCCTGCATGATCTGTCCGTCTTTGCTTTCTTTGTAGTAGCTCAATTGCCCGGCGTCCTGTGGGGTATAGAGCTGGCCGACGGCTGAGTGGATACCGATCTGGCGGAACAGGCTTTCCATGCCAAAGGTGCGCGACTCATCCGGCACAATAGGCACGATCAGCTTGCCCAAATGCGGGTCCTTGAGCAGCGTGCCGAGGATGCGCACAAAGGCCATGGTGGTGGAGATGGCGCGCTCACCGGTGTCTTTGAGTTGGGTGGCGAAGGCGCTCAGCTCGGGGATTTGCAGCGGCGCAACGCTCGTGTGGCGCGCTGGCACATAGCCTCCCAGCGCCTGCCGTCGTGCGGCAAAGTAGTGGGCCTCTTCGCTGTCGACGGCGGGTTTGAGGTAGGGGATTTCTTCGAGCCGGTCATCGTCGACCTCCAGGCCGAAGCGGTCGCGGAAAGCTTTTACCGCTTCGGCCCCCATCTTCTTCAGCTGATGGTTGATGTTTTGGCCTTCGCCAGCTTCACCCATGCCGAAGCCCTTGACCGTCTTGGCCAGTATCACCGTGGGCTGGCCCTTGTGGCGCACGGCGGCGGCGTAGGCGTTGTAGACCTTGTCCGGGTCATGCCCGCCCCGTGAGAGTTTCCAGATGTCGTCGTCGGACATGTCCGCAACCAGTGCGAGCAACTGCGGGTATTTGCCAAAGAAGTGTTCACGCACATAAGCGCCATTCTGGGATTTGTAATTCTGGTAGTCGCCGTCCACGCATTCCATCATGCGTTGGCGCAGCAGGCCGCTCTGGTCCTTTTCCAGCAGCGCGTCCCAGCCGCCGCCCCAGATCACCTTGATCACATTCCAGCCGGCGGCACGGTACAGGCTCTCGAACTCCTGGATCACCTTGGCATTGCCGCGCACCGGACCATCCAGGCGTTGCAGGTTGCAGTTGACCACGAAGATCAGGTTGCCGAGTTTTTCGCGGCCCGCCAGCGAGATGGCCGCCAGGGATTCGGGCTGGTCCATTTCGCCATCGCCGAGGAATGCCCAAACCTTGCGGCCCTGATGCTGCTTGAGGTCTCGAAACTCCAGGTACCGCATAAAACGCGCCTGGTACGCGGCGGTGATCGGCCCCAGGCCCATGGAGACCGTAGGGAATTGCCAGAAGTCCGGCATCAACCGTGGGTGAGGATAGGAAGACAAGCCCTCGCCACCGGCCTCGCGACGAAAGTTATCCAGCTGCGCTTCGCTGATACGGCCCTCCAGATAGGCACGGCCATAAATGCCTGGTGAGGAATGGCCCTGGATGTACACCAGGTCGCCGTCGAATGTGTCGGTTCGGCCACGGAAAAAATGATCGAAGCCTACGTCATACAGCACGGCGGCTGACGCATAGGTGGCGATATGCCCACCCACGCCTGAGTGTTTGCCTGCGCGCAATACCATCGCCATGGCATTCCAGCGGATGAACGCATTGGTGCGCCGCTCGATGGCCTGGTTACCGGGGTAGGGCAACTGGCGCTCAACCGGGATGGTATTGACGTAGGGAGTGGTCACCCGCCCGTAGAAGTCGCCATGCCGTGCAACGTCGAAATCCAGCAACTGATCGATCAGGTAATGAGCGCGGGGACGGCCCTCGGTGGACAGCACCGATTCGATGGAGTCCAGCCATTCGCGGGTTTCCTGCGGATCATCGTCGAGTCTTACTGGGTCATTCGGGGTCATGTGAGGCTCCAGGGTAGGCGGATTCAAGCGGCAAGCTCCTCGCGGGAGTGATGCAAAATGTAGTTGCAATTGCAACGACATGCCGGAGTCTAGCGCGGGATGAGCTACTATTGCAACCTTCTTGAAATTCCCCGGATGGTGTTGCATGTCGTCGAAAGAGCCGGATGTATGGTTCCGTTTTGTCAGGGCTCACAGGACGGTCATCCGTGAAATCGAGCGGCGCCTGGCTGCGGCGGGCCTGCCGCCGTACGCCTGGTACGATGCGTTGTGGGGCCTGGAAAGCGGGCCCGGCGGCACCCGGCGTATGCACGAACTGGCCGATGTGCTGGCCATTGAGCGCTATAACCTCACGCGCCTGGTGGACCGCCTGGAAAAGGACGGCCTGGTAGTGCGTTCCCGCTCCGATGGCGACGGTCGTGCGGCGTTTGCCTCGATCACGGACACGGGTCGAGCGCTGCGCAAGAGCATGTGGAAAATCTACGAAAGCACCGTGGACGAGCTGTTCCTTTCACAAATCGAACCCGAGCAGCGCCAGGCATTTGCCGATGCCCTGGAGCGCACGGCGGGCTTGGCGATGGATGCGGGTGTGCAAGTGCGCAGCCGACGTAAATCGTAGGTTCGAAAACAGACTCAGTGCGGGCGGGGGCTTGCTTGCGCAATTGCATTCCCCCTCACGTCAGGTGATAGCGCTGCAGTGCGTTTTCCACCTGCTGCACCTCGGTACGCCCTTCATCGGCCAGCGCTCTTAACGCTGACGCCACAATCCAATAGCGGCTCGGCGCAGAGGCCTGCATCGAGCCTGCGCCCAAGGCGATAAATCGTGCATCTACATGCGCGGCTAATTGATCGACAATCACCTGCGGATAACCGGTGACGGCAATGACGGGTGCGCTACTGCCTGCCAGGCAATCACGTAAATGGCAGCTGCGCCTGGGGGCCAAGGGGTGCAAGCGGTTCCAGCGCTCCGCGGTCGCCGCCTCACGGGCCAACCGTGTGTAGCTGGGGCTGCTCCACACCTGCGCCGTAATATTCCAGTCCTGTTCCAGCAACCTTGCGGCATGCATGACCTCTTGCAATGCCCGGCCAGCCCCGAGCAGGCGCACATCGGCTGCTTGATTACGCTGGATCGGATACATGCCTTTGTGGGCATCCTCTCGGTCCTGGGCAGTCAGTGTCGTGGGGGCATCCTGGTCATGCAGCGCCAGATAATAAAAACCTGGCTGGCCGTCGACGTACAGCGTGCGTAGTCCTGCCAGCACAATCGCTCGAGCTTCGTCTCCCGAGGCGGGATCGTAGGGTGTGCAGCGTGGATGAGCCGCCAGCCATACTGGCAATGACGGGTGCGTGCCCTTGGGCCACGGGGAAGGCTGGTTCTCGATGTCATTGCACAAGATGCCACGTTGGGCGGTCTGCTCCGACAGTGCGCACAACTGTGCAGACGACACTGCGCTGTGCAGATAGAGCAGGGGTTTTTCGCCGCGATTGCGCGCAAACCAGATAGGCCAGTTGCCCACGCGGCGGCTGCATGACTGGCCACGGATCACCCAGGCGTGCCGGCTGGATTCCAGAGTATTGGCCATGCTCATCACCGTATACAGCGGCGAGTTGCCCGGGCAAACGGCGGTGCTGAGTGCATCGATGCAGCTCTGCGCAGAATGCGCGATAGAGGCAGGCATGGGTCCAAGCTCCTTCCAACGGATATTTGTACCCTACTGGAAATGTGATTGCATTTGCAATGATTGCAATCGTACTTCAAGTCATGGGATTAAATTATCCGGCGCCTGTCGCGTTTAACTTTTCAAGCGCAGGAATGTCACAACGTCGACATTTTTTCGTCATGACGGCACTTTAGGCTGGGTTCGCAGGTCATTTACCTGCCACCGCTTTCATTTGAAGAAGGAGTCCACCATGGATGATTACCAGGAAGAACTGCTGGAGTATCAGGCATTCGAGTTGGACCCGCTGGATCCGGTCGACGATGCCACCGAGCTGTAACGCTGACTTCAGGCGGAATGCCGCTGACTGCGGCGAAATTCCCCTGGGGTCTGGTTATTCCAGCGCCTGAAGGCCCGCTGGAAGGCTTGGGCTGAAGCAAAGCCAAGCAAGTAGGCGATCTCGCCAAATGCCAGCTCGGTATCGCGAATATAGGTCATGGCCAGGTCGCGGCGGGTGTCGTTGAGAATTGCGCGAAACTGTGTGCCTTCCTCGGCCAGTTTGCGCCGCAGTGTCCAGGTCGGCAGTTTCAAGCGTGCCGCCACCTCTTCCAGGTCGGGTTCCCGGCCGCCATTGAGCATCGGCCCGAGCAACCGCGTGATGCGCTCGCGCAGGCTGCGGGTGCGAGTCAGCTGCTCCAACTCCCTTTCACACAGCTGCAGCAGCAGGTGCCAGGTGCTTGGGCAGTGCTGTGGGTTGCGCAGCGCCAAGGTGGGTTGGCTCAGACGCAGTTGATTGGCATCGGCGCCGAAGTGCACCAGGCCGCTTCCCAGCCTGTTGTAGTGTTCGTGATAGTCCGGCGCGTCGAATTCGATTTCTATCCGTTGTGCCTGCACCGGCTGTTGCGCCAGGCTGGATAATTGTTGCAGCCAACCGGCGATGATCGAGTCCACCACAAAGCGGTTATAGGCGTTGTAGGGGCTGATGGAGTAGAACCGCAGCCAGGCGCCTTCGGCATCTTCATGAAAGCTCGATTGCCCGCGATAGTTGGAGCCGTACAGCGCTTCAAAGCGTGTGAGCGTGCGCGCCGCTTCGCGCACATTGGGGGCCTGGGCGGCGGTGACACCGGCCAGGCCGGCCTGGCTCAAGCGGCTGAGTTGGCCCATGCGCAGGCCCAGGCCCGGGTCGCCGGTCAGTTGGATGGCCGCGTGGCCCAGGCGCATATAGCGCGGGATCGACAGGCGTGCGCCGGCTTCAGCCAGGCGTGCCGGGTCCAGGCCGTATTGCAGCAACAGCGGTTGCGGGTCCAGGCCGTGGCTGTGGATGGCATCGGCCAGGGTGTGCACGAAGCCCACCGACAGATCCCCCAGGCGCACCGGCTTCAAGGGCTACAGCCAGATATTCAGCAGGCGCGCGCCACGGGCATCGCCGTCGGCGAACACTTGCCCGTTGCTGCTCAGAAAACTCTGGCCGGCGCTGCCCAGGTCCCAGAACTGCCCACGTAAAAACACGCTCATGCCCGCCATTGCCTGGCTGACAGGCTGCTGGCTGATCAGGGTGAGGCGGCGCCAGGCGGCGCCTTCGCTGGTTTCTTCGGGTTTGAGGCTGACCTCGGAAGGCGTCGACACGCTCTTGAAGCCGCGCCATGGACGGTCCCAGGTGTCGCGGCCAGTGACGAAGGCCGGTACTGCGATCAGTTGCGCACCTTGCTCGTTGAGCTTGCGATAGTTGTCCGGGTACCAGCTGTCGCTGCCGACCAGGGTGCCCAGGCGCCCGGCAGGCGTATCCACCACGCTGACGACATTCTCATCGCCTGGCTCGATAAAGCCACGTTCATCGTAGATCGGGTAGAGCTGGCGCTGCGGTTGGCCCAGTGGCAAACCGTCGGCGGCAAACACCACGCTGGCGTTGTACAGCGCGCCATGGCCGACTTCCAACTGCCCCTGAATCACGCTCGGGTTGGGCAGGGCGATGGAACCGGCCACCAGGGTTACGCCAAATTCTTTTGCCAGCCCGCCGAACACCACTTGATAGTCGCGCGCCATGGCAGGGGCCTTCATGCGCAGGTAGGCGTCATCCATGCGGTTGTCGCCGGTGGCGCTGATCCAGGCTTTCGCAAACTGCAGTGGGTTGCTGATCGACAGCCAGTTCATCGCATCCTTCAAATGCGTGGCCTGGTACAGCTCGTTTTTTTCGCCCTTGAGCATCAGCCAGGTGCCGATATGTTCGGGCAGCACCACGATGGTCTTGGCGTTGATCAGGCCTTGGTCGCGCGCTTGTTGCAGGTAGCTCGACAGCTTCAAATGCAGGCGTTCCAGGCTTTGATAGTCGGCAGGGAACAGCTCTGGCTGAATGCCGAGCAGGTTGCCACGGTCGGCTGGTTCGCCCTCATTGACGGCGAGGGTGATACGCAGGTCCGACAGGTAATGCGCCACGGGGCGCTCCTGGGTCCAGACCAGATACGCGGCGAGGGCGGCAACCAGGGCCATGGTGACGGTGAACGCTAGAAGTTTACGCATGGGGCAACAGACAACAGACCAGGTGCAGGGTTCGCGACTAGGGTAGGGCCCATGGCGCGGCTTGCCAAGGGGCGCTGTGCATTTGGATCAATAACTTGTCAGTTTCAGTCATTGAGCCGTGGTCCACCGCCTCTTAGTCTGTGGGACATAAACCGATGGCACACCGTTCGAGTGCGCCACGTCCCGTGATGATCCGTTGTGGAGCTGTACCATGACCGCTGCTGCCTACCCGCACCTGCTGGCCCCGTTGGACCTGGGTTTTACCACCTTGCGCAACCGTACCCTGATGGGCTCGATGCACACCGGCCTGGAAGAAAAGCCCGGCGGTTTCGAGCGCATGGCAGCCTACTTTGCCGAGCGCGCCCGTGGTGGCGTGGGCCTGATGGTCACCGGCGGCATTGGTCCGAATGATGAAGGCGGTGTATACGCCGGGGCAGCCAAGCTGACCACTGAAGAAGAGGCGCGCAAGCACAAGATCGTCACCCAGGCGGTGCACGAGGCGGGCGGCAAGATCTGCATGCAGATCCTTCACGCTGGGCGTTATGCCTACAGCCCCAAGCAGGTGGCGCCGAGTGCGATCCAGGCGCCGATCAACCCGTTCAAGCCCAAGGAATTGGATGAGGAGGGCATCGAGAAGCAGATTCAGGATTTTGTCACCTGCTCTTTGCTGGCCCAGGCCGCCGAATACGACGGTGTGGAAATCATGGGTTCGGAGGGCTACTTCATTAACCAGTTCCTCGCCGCCCAGACCAACCATCGCACCGACCGTTGGGGCGGCAGCTTTGAAAACCGTATGCGCCTGGCGGTGGAGATCGTGCGTCGCGTGCGCGAGGCCGTCGGCCCGAACTTCATCATTATCTTCCGCCTGTCGATGCTTGATCTGGTGGAAGGCGGCAGCGTCTGGAAGGAAATCGTGCAGTTGGCCAAGGCTATCGAGCAGGCTGGCGCGACGATCATCAACACCGGTATCGGCTGGCACGAAGCGCGTATCCCTACCATTGCCACCAAGGTCCCGCGTGGCGCCTTCAGCAAAGTCACCGCCAAATTGCGCGGTGCGGTGCAGATTCCGCTGATCACCACCAACCGCATCAACACCCCGGAAATCGCCGAGCAGATCCTGGCCGAAGGCGATGCCGACATGGTCTCGATGGCGCGCCCGTTTCTGGCCGACCCGGAGTTCGTCAACAAGGCCGCCGCTGGGCGCGCCGATGAAATCAACACCTGCATCGGCTGCAACCAGGCGTGCCTGGACCACACCTTCGGCGGCAAGCTGACCACCTGTTTGGTCAACCCGCGCGCCTGCTATGAAACCGAACTCAATTACCTGCCCGTCAAGCAGATCAAGAAAATCGCGGTGGTCGGCGCCGGCCCTGCCGGTCTGGCCGCTGCCACTGTTGCCGCTGAGCGTGGGCATCAGGTGACCTTGTTCGATTCCGCCAGCGAGATTGGCGGCCAGTTCAATATCGCCAAGCGTGTGCCGGGTAAGGAAGAGTTTTTCGAAACCCTGCGTTACTTCAAACGCAAATTGCAGACCACTCACGTAGAGCTGTGCCTCAACACTCGTGTGGGCGTCGAGCAGCTGGTGGCAGGTGGTTATGACGAGGTGATCCTGGCCACCGGTATCGCGCCGCGCACCCCGGCGATCCCGGGAGTCGAGAACGCCAAGGTGTTGAGTTACCTGGATGTGATCCTGGAGCGCAAGCCGGTGGGCAAGCGTGTGGCGGTGATCGGCGCCGGCGGCATCGGTTTCGATGTATCGGAATTCCTCGTACACCAAGGCGTGTCTACCAGCCTGGATCGCGAGGCGTTCTGGAAAGAATGGGGCATCGATACCCAATTGGAAGCACGTGGCGGTGTGGCCGGGATCAAGCCCGAGCGCCATGCGCCGGCCCGTGAGGTGTTCCTGCTGCAACGCAAGGCTTCCAAGGTTGGCGACGGCCTGGGCAAGACCACCGGCTGGATTCACCGTACCGGTTTGAAGAACAAACAGGTGCAGATGCTCAACAGTGTCGAGTACTTGAAGATCGATGATCAAGGCTTGCATATCCGCATCGGCGCCGAGGGCGAACCGCAGGTGCTGGCGGTGGATAATATCGTCATCTGCGCCGGCCAGGACCCGCTGCGCGAATTGCACGACGGCCTGGTCGCCGCCGGCCAGAACGTGCACCTGATCGGCGGTGCCGATGTGGCCGCCGAGCTGGACGCCAAGCGCGCCATCAACCAGGGCTCGCGCCTGGCTGCCGAGTTGTAAGGCGACAACAGGGGCGGTGTTAGACTTGCCGCCCCTTTCTCATTCAGATACCTGCCGATGGGCCCTTTCGATTGGCTGCCTTATGCGCCCCTTGAACCTGTGCAGCTTGATTGGCTGAACGGCATCGAGTTGGCCGTGCTGCGCCTGGACCGCATCGACCCGCTGATCAGCGGCAACAAGTGGTTCAAACTTGCCGAACACTTGGCTCAGGCCCGCGCTACCGGCGCCAAAGGGGTTATCAGCCTTGGCGGGGCTCACTCCAACCATCTGCACGCACTGGCAGCGGCGGGCAAGCGCTTTGATTTTCCCACGGTCGGCCTGTTGCGCGGCCATCCCCAAGACACTCCCACGGTGCTCGACCTCAAGACCTTCGGCATGCAACTGCATTGGTTGGGCTACGGCGGTTATCGGGTGCGGCATGAGCCGGGTTTCTGGCTGCCCTGGCGCGAGCAGTATCCCGACCTTTATCCGATACCCGAAGGCGGTGGCGGTCTGGACGGTGCGCTGGGCTGTGGGGTGTTGGTGGAGCAGGCGCGGGCGCAGTTGAGACACCTCGGTTGGACGGATTACGACGCATGGTGGCTGGCGGCGGGCACCGGTACTACTCTGGCCGGGTTGGTGCTGGCGGAGGCCGGCGCGCATCCGGTGTACGGCGCAATGGCTGTGCCGGATGATCATGGTGTGGCGCAGAATGTGAGTGCGATTGTGCAGACCGGTTATGAGTTGCTGGACGCCTGCCGTGGCGGCTTTGCCAAGGTCGATCCGCTGCTGCTCGACTTTATCGAGCGCACCGAACGGGCCTGCGGTGTGCCACTGGAGCCGCTCTACACCGGCAAGGCGCTGCTGGCATTGAAGCAACAGATCGAGGCCGGACGCTTTGCCCCCGGCGCGCGGCTGATCTTCATCCACACTGGCGGCCTGCAAGGCCGCCGAGGTTTCCTGTAGGTGTCAACGGGTGGGATTGTGCCCGCCCGGCATCATTCGCAAGGCAGTGTTATCGCGCATCACATAATGGTGAAAGATCCCCGCCAGCGCATGCAGCCCGATCAGCCAGTAACCGATCTGGGCGAACAGCACGTGCCAGCCTTCAATCTCCTCGGCCAACGCCTTGTTTTCTGCAATCAGCGGCGGTAACTCCATCCCATAGAACATCACCGAATGCCCCTTGGCACTGACGATCAACCAACCGGCAATCGGCAACCCGATCATCAACGCATACAGCGCCCCATGCATCAGCTTCGCCAGCCGGCTCTGCCATGGCGGCGGTGCCGGCACGATCTTCGGCGCCACCCCCAGGCTGCGTGCGAACAGGCGCAGCCACACCAGCACAAACACGGTAAGTCCGAACATAAAGTGCATTTCGACAATCAGCGTGCGCGCACCGCTGCCTTTGGGGAATTGCCCGCGTAACTCAATGCAGGCGTAGACCACCGCCAGCAGCACTACCATCAACCAGTGCAGCGCAATCGACATGGTGCTGTAGCGCGTATCGGAATTCTTCCACGGCATTGCTTTTTTCCTCACTCATCAGGGCATACCTCCGCTCTTTAGCGACGGAGTACGTTAACTGTATGCCCGTTTTGAGCGCTTCGCTCGTTGCCAATGCCGTTGCCTTGATCCTGGTCAGTAACTTTGCGGCATTTCCCCGCGTGCCAGGCGTGCGTTGATGTCGGCGATGACATTCGGCAGGTCGTTGATAGTGTCGATCAGGTAGTGCGGGCGCGAGCCTTCGAACATCGTTTCGATGCGCTGACGCTCGCTGGCCAGTGTGGCGCTGTCCAGGGCGCGAAATTGCTCGTAGGTCAGGCCCAGGGCATTGCCCGAACAGGTCAGCGCTACGGTCCACATCCCGGCACGACGGCCTTCGAGAATACCCGGCACGGTGTCGTCGACCTTCACGCACGCGGCCACATCATCAATGCCCAGGGCGATCACGTTGGCCAGGGCCTGGGCCGGCCAAGGGCGGCCGTTGGGGACTTCATCGGTCGCGACCACGTGGTCGGCGACATAGCCGTTGGTGGCGGCCAGGGCGACGACTTTGTCCATCACCTGCTTGGGATAGCCGGAGCAGGAGCCGATCTTGATACCTTGGGCGCGCACGCCGGCCAGGGTGTTGAGGGCGCCGGGGATCAGGGCTGAGTGTTCGGCGATCTTCTCGATTTGCAGCGGCATGAAACGCTGGTAGATGGCGGTCACGTCATCATCGGTCGGTGTGCGGCCGAAGGCCTTGCGGTAGCGCTCGGCAACTTGCGGCTGGTCGCAGAGAGTGCGGATATGGTCCCACTTGCCCATGCCCATCGGGCCACGGGCTTCTTCGATAGAGACTTGCACGTCGAACTCGGCAAACGCCTCGACAAAGATCTGCGTGGGGGCAAAGGAGCCGAAGTCGACCACGGTGCCGGCCCAGTCGAGGATAACGGCCTGGAGGGTGTTGGGGTTTTGATAGTTCATGGTTCAGGTCCTGTGGGTAATGGGGGCAGTCAAATGTCCAGCACTTCCATTTCTTGCAGCACGTCGGCGATAGCCTTGACCGCCGCCTGCATACCGGCCGCATCGACATGGCCGATGCAGCCCACGCGAAAGGTTTCCACCTGGGTCAGCTTGCCGGGGTAAAGGATGAAACCCTTGGCCTTGACCCGTTCGTAGAAGTCCTTGAACTGGTAGCGCGGGTCTTTTGGTGCGTGGAAGGTGACGATGATCGGCGCCTGGATCGCCGCCGGCAGGAAACTGCGCAGGCCCAGCGCAGCCATGCCGTCCAGCAGTGCCTGACAGTTGTCGGCGTAGCGTTGATGACGGGCGGGCAGGCCGCCTTCTTCGGCGTATTGCAGCAACGCTTCATGCAGGGCCGCGACGACGTGGGTCGGTGGGGTGAAACGCCATTGTCCGGTCTTGGCCATATAGGTGTGCTGGTCGAACAGGTCCATTGCCAGGGAATGGCAGTTGCCCTGGGAGGCGGCCAGCGCAGCTTTTTCGGCAAAGACAAAGCCCATGCCCGGTACGCCTTCCAGGCATTTGCCCGAGGCGGCGATCAGCGCCTCGAACGGCACTTCGCGAGCATCGATCGGCAGCGCGCCGAAAGAACTCATGGCATCGATGATCAGGCGCTTGTCGTGGCGTTTGACGACCTGGGCGATCTCCGCCAGCGGGTTGAGAATGCCGGTACTGGTTTCGCAATGGATCAACGCGACGTGGGTGATTGCCGCGTCAGCCTGCAGTAGGCGATCTACATCGGCAGCGGTGGTGGGCTCGTCCTCAGCGGTTTCAAAGGTGCTGAACGAGCGACCGAGCACTTCGCAAATCTTCGCCAGGCGCTTGCCGTAGGCGCCGTTGATCAGCACCAACACCTTGCCATTGCGCGGGACCAGCGTGCCGATGGCGGCTTCGACGGCGAAGGTGCCGCTGCCCTGCAACGGCACGCAATGGTGGCTGTCGGCAGCATTGAGGATCGCCAGCAGCTGCGTGCAGACGCTGGCGGTGAGCTGGTTGAAGCGATCATCCCATGACCCCCAATCCACCATCATCGCCTGACGGGTGCGGGTCGAAGTGGTCAGGGGGCCAGGGGTCAACAGGATCGGCGCGGCAGTGGTCATCTCAAATCCTCGCAAGGGTCGGGGTTGAAGCTACGGCGCCTAAATTGCAGTTTGGCTTGTTATCAATCAAATTGTTTGTTGTTATGCGAGCTATCAGTGAGGCCGATAGCTATGAACCTGTTCCAACTACGTGCATTCGATGCCGTGGCCCGCGAGGGCAGTTTTACCCGTGCTGCGGCGCGGCTGTTCATCAGCCAGCCGGCGGTAACCGGGCATATCAAGGCGCTTGAAGAGCATTACCAGATTGCGCTGTTGCGCCGTACCGCCCGGCGGGTGGAGTTGACCGAAGAGGGCGCACGCCTGGCGGCCATCACCCGGGCGATCTTCGGTTTGGTGGATGAGGCGCAGACGATGCTGGAGGCCAACCGTCAGTTGCTCACTGGGCGTCTGGAGGTGGCGGCGGATGGTCCGCACCTGGTGATGCCGATGATCGCCAGCCTGCGCTCGCGCTACCCGGGCATTACCGTGAACCTGCGCCTGGGCAACGCCCAGGAAACCCTGGCGGCGCTGCTGTCCGAACATGCCGATGTGGCAGTGCTCACCGAGGTGGAGCCGCGCAATGGCTTGCACCTGCAACCTCTGGACGAATCACGGATTTGCGCCCTGGTGCCGGCAGCGCATCCGTGGGCAAAGCAGCCCGACGGGATTGAACTGGCGCAGCTGCATGAGGTGATCATGGTGCTGCGTGAACCCAGTTCCATTACCCGGCGCACGTTCGACGACGCGTGCCTGGCGGCGAATGTGCAGCCCAAGGTGCTGCTGGAACTGGACAGCCGTGAAGCCGTGACCGAAGCCGTCGCGGCCGAACTGGGGGTAGGGGTGGTGTCGTCGATGGAGGTCAGCCCGGACCCGCGGGTGCACGCTGTGCCGATCCTGGGCGATGGCCTGCTGAACCGCCATACGCTCGGCTGCATGGAGCGACGTCGTTCGCTGCGCTTGATTCAGGCCTTTTTCGAGTTGGCGTGAAGGCTGTCACGCACGATCTCCAAAAAGCTCGCCACCACGCGACGTGAGCTCTGTTCTTTCAGGCAGACGAGGGTTTCCTTCATGCGCTGAGTGCAGTCGCGGATCGGCATGGCGTACACCCGAGCGTCGGCGCCGAACTCTGCCGCCGACACCACGCCCACGCCAATGCCCACCACCACTGCTTCACGCGCGGCTTCGCGGCCTTCAACTTGAATCGCCGGGCGAATGCGCAGGCCGGCCTGGCGCATTTCCTGCTCCAGGGTCTGACGGGTCACTGAGCCGATTTCCCGCAGCACCAAGGGCGTGTCATCCAGGTCGGCCAGGCAGATGGATTCGCGCCCGGCCCAGGGATGGTTGCAGGCGACAAACGCCAGCAGTTGATCGTCGGGCAATGGCAGCGACAGCAGGCGCGCATCGTCGACATCGCGACCCAACAGCGCCAGGTCGGCCTGGTAGTTGTACAGGCGCAACAACGACTCATCGGTGTTGCCGGTTTCGATCTTCACGCTGATTCCCGGGTACAGCCGGCAGAAGCGGGCAATCTGTGGCAGTACATGTACGGGCGCATCCACCGCCAGGGTGAGGGTGCCAGTGAGCAGGGCGCGGGAGTCTTGCAGCAATTCTTCGGCTTGCGCCTCGATCACAAACAGGCGCTGAGTAATGCCCAGCAGGCGTTCGCCCAGGTCGGTCAGGCGTACCGAACGTTTGTTGCGGTGAAACAGCAACACGCCGAAGCGCTCTTCGAGTTTGCGCACCTGGTCGGAAATCGCGGGCTGGGTCAGGAACAGGCGCTCGGCGGCGCCGGTAAAACTGCCGTGCACGGCCACCGCATGGAAGGCTTTGAGTTGGGCATGGGAAACCGACATGGCACGTCCTCTTACAAGCTGAGCTTATATTTGAAATACGATAAATCGATTTTACCTATTAGTCAGCCATTGCTTTGATGCACCTCAGCCGCCGTAGGTTGAGTCCTACAACCTCGACGGCCATGGGCGCAGGCACACCGCGTTCATCTGACCAATACCGCGCCCTCCAAGGCCCGGCATTGCAGTGCTCAACCATAAAAAAAACAGGCGTTTTCTTTCGATTCTGCCGGCACACTCACACCTGAGGTCAGAACCACCATGAATATCCCTATGGGTAGCATCAAGCGTTGGCGCGTGCAGATTTTCGCCATCACCTGGCTGGCGTACGCCGCGTTCTATTTCACCCGCAAAGCCTTCTCGGTGGCAAAACTGGGGATCGGCGACGACCCCAGCTTCCCCCTCGATAAAATGATGATGGCCAACCTCGATGGCTTGTATCTCGCCGCGTACGCCGTGGGCCAGTTCACCTGGGGCATGCTCGCCGACCGCTTCGGGCCACGGGTGGTGGTGCTTGGCGGCTTGCTGGTTTCCGCCGCCGCCGCACTGGTGATGGGCACGTTTGCGACCTTGCCGATCTTTGTCACCTGCATGTTGATCCAGGGGTTGGCGCAGTCCACCGGCTGGTCGGGGTTGTGCAAGAACCTCGGTAGTTTCTTCCCGGCCCAGCAGCGTGGGCGGGTGTTGGGGCTGTGGAGTTCGTGCTATGCCTTCGGCGGCTTGGTGGCTTCACCGTTCGCCGGCTGGTGGGCCTACACCCTGATCGGTAGTTGGCACGCGGCGTTTATCTCCAGTGCTGCGGTGGTGGCGGTGGTGGCCGTGCTGTTCTTTATGTTCCAGCGCAATACCCCCCAGGATGTGGGTTTGCCAGCGGTGGAGCCCGAGCCGGTCATGAGTGCCGAGAACAGAGCCGCCGAACAGCGCATCAGTGTGCTTGAACCGTTGCGCGCTATCTTGCGCAACCGCACGGTGTTGACGCTGGGGCTGGCGTATTTCCTGCTCAAGCCGGCGCGCTACGCGATTTTGCTGTGGGGCCCGGTAATCGTCTACGAACAGATGCCGTCGGTGGGCAAGGTCGGCGCGGCCATCGTGCCCACCGCGTTTGAGCTGGCCGGTTTGCTCGGGCCGGTACTGATCGGCCTGGCTTCCGACAAACTGTTCGGCGCCCGGCGTATGCCGGCCTGTGTGCTGAGCCTGCTGGCGTTGACCGTGGCCCTGGCGTTGTTCATGGGCGCGCTGCACACCGGCAGTGTGGTGCTGGTGATGGCCTTGCTGTTTGTCATGGGCCTGACTCTGTACGGTCCGGACTCGATGATCAGCAGCACCGCTGCCATTGACTTCGGCACTGCCAAAGCCGGCGCCACGGCGGCAGGGTTTGTGAATGGTTGCGGTTCGGTGGGCGCGATCCTCGGCGGCTTGCTGCCGGGCTACTTCGATACCGTCACGGTGTTTATCGTGTTTGCCGGCGCGGCGCTGTTTTCTTCACTGGTATTGATGCCCTACTGGAACGCCAGGCCGGCTGTTCTGGCGCAGGTGGGGGACTTCATACCGGATCGCAGTGCCACCATCAAACCCCTGCGCACCTGAGGCACCTGGCCGGTTTTTTGGTGGATTAGCGTGTTCTTGCGCTATAAACTCTGCCCCCAAAGCGCCGGCCAGTAGACGTTTCGGCGCCATGGAAAGTAGAGAGTGAGTCATGGGCGCACAGTGGAAAGTCAAACATAAAGAAGCGGCAGCCAATGCCAAGGGCAAGATTTTCGGCAAGCTGGTGAAAGAGATCACCATCGCCGCCCGCAACGGCGCCGATACCGCGACCAACGCGCACCTGCGCCTGGTGGTGGAGCAGGCCAAGAAAGCCTCGATGCCCAAGGAAACCCTGGATCGTGCGATCAAGAAGGGCGCCGGTCTGCTCGGTGAAACCGTGCAGTACCACCGTGTGACCTACGAAGGGTTTGCCCCGCACCAGGTGCCCCTGATCGTTGAGTGCGTAACCGACAACATCAACCGCACCGTGGCGGAAATCCGCGTGGCGTTCCGCAAGGGCCAGTTGGGCGCTTCCGGTTCGGTGGCGTGGGATTTCAACCACGTCGGCCTGATCGAAGCATCGCCGGACACCCCGGATGCTGATCCGGAAATGGCCGCCATCGAAGCCGGCGCCCAGGATTTTGAAGACGGTGAAGAAGAGGGCACCACCCTGTTCATCACCGAAACCACCGACCTGGATGCCGTGCAGAAAGCTTTGCCTGAGCAGGGTTTCACCGTGCTGTCGGCCAAGCTGGGTTACCTGTCGAAGAACCCGGTCAGTGGTTTGACCGATGAGCAGATGGCCGAAGTCGAGGCGTTCCTGGAAGGCCTGGATAACCATGATGATGTGCAGGATATGTTTGTCGGCCTGGCTGGCTAGCCATCACTGCATAGTGGGAGGGGGCTTGCCCCCTCCCACATTGTTCCAGCGGTATTAGATAGCGCTCAGTACGCCGTCAATTTCTTCAAAGCTTGGCCGCGCCAGCACATCGGGCTGGCAACAGCTTTTTTGCAGTTCAACCAGATCCTCACTTGCTGCCCCTTCAACCCGTTCCAGCAACTCCCCCAGCAACACCCCGAATGCGCGCACTTCAATACGCTGCAACGCCCTGGTTTCCAAGGTGTCGGCCGTGGCATGGAATGACGCCGCGCCGAAGTCTCCGAGCAAACAATCACCCGTCACATTCCACAGGATGTTGTGGCCATACAGGTCACCGTGGGTAATCCCCTGACGGTGCAAGTGCGCCGCCACCGAAGCGATGCCTCGTGCCATGCGCAGCGCCACGTCGAGGCTGAAACGGGTATCGGCTTCGTAGATGTCCCGGGTGCAGGACGCCAGGCTAGGCAGCGCCGCGAGGTTGCGGTAGCTCGGGTCGATCAGGCTCATGACCAATGCTGCCTGATCTTGCGGGTGCCCGATGACGCGGCCTTGCACCTTGATCAGGTTGGGATGCAGCCCGGCGGCAATGCAGGCTTGCATTTCATGCAGCGGTGACCCGTCGCTGGTGATGGTGCCTTTGTATAGCTTGACCGCTACCGGCAGCGCCTGGGGTTTCCAGATTGCTTTGTGAATGATCCCGGAAGCGCCTTCGCCCAATACTTCTTCCAGTTCCAGTTCCGACCAGGGAATGTTCGGCGTCGTGTCATCGCCCGTCACTGTCACGGCCATTTCCACCGGGTTGCCGGCGTAGGCCAGCCAGGTCAGGCTCGGCAGCGTCAGTAGCCACTGCGGCAGGTGGGTCAAGCGGTTGGAGGCGATGCGGATCAGTTCCAGGTTTTGGCAGTGGGCCAGGCTTTGCGGCAATTGCGTCAGCTGGTTACCGGCCAGCATCAACTTTTGCAGCAGCGGGCGCTGACCCAGTTCATCGGGCAATTGGCTGATGCAGTTGTCGGTGAGGATCAGCCAGCGCAACTGCGGCGGCAGGGCGGCGGCGGGCACATGGCCGATCTGGTTGGCCTTGAAGCCGATCATGCTCAACTTCGCGCACTGGCCCAGGCACGTCGGCAGCTCGGTAAACGCGTTGTCCGAACAAAACAGCACACGCAGGTGCGTCAGGCGGTGCAGGTCCTCGGGCAGGCTACTCAAGGCATTGCCGGTGAGATTGAGGATTTCCAGGGAGTCGGCCAGGTCGAAGATTTCCCGGGGGAACTCGGTCAGCCCGCAGGCCAGGTCCAGGCGCTTGGCGCCGGCTAATTGGCCGGCCTTGAGTTGGGCGAGGGTATTCATGAACAGCGCGGCACTCGGAAGGGGGCGTAAAAGGCGCTCATGATAGCGGCTCGGGTGCGGTTTGCGGGCAGAGCATGTGCAACTGCTGCAAGCGGCTGGCGGTGCGGGCGAGGTCGATGGCCTGGCCTTCCAGGGCTTTATCCAGCGGCTGGTGACCCATGAGGGTCAGGTGTTTGTCCTGATCGTAGAGCACGTCCACCAGGTTGATAAAACGCTGTTGCACGGCGATAGGGCATTCGGCCAACTGCGGCAGGCCGTCGATGATCCAGTGGTCGAAGTCCTGGCACAGCAGCAGGTAATCCATCACGGCGGTGAGCTGTTCACACAGGTCATTGAAGGTGAACAGGATGGTCCGCGCCTGATGGTCTCGGCACAGCAACTGCCGATTGCCAACCGTCAGGGTTTGCGCCGGGCCATTGGTGGCAGGCACACCCAGGCTTTCCCGCTGCGCCGGTGTACCCGGCCACACATAGTGGCCGCGGGTGAAACGTTGTTGGGCGTGGGCCTGGGGCAGGCTGCGAAAGTCCTGGGGCGCGCTGACTTCCAGCACGTCCATGCGTGCGGCGATCAGGTCGATCACCGGTTTGAATCGTTCGTGATACAGCGGGTTGGGCAGCAACCCTTCGGGCGGGTAGTTGGACGTTACCAATACCAGCACGCCGCGTTGGAACAGGGCCTTGAACAAGCGGCTGATGAGCATTGCATCGCCGATATCGTGCACATGGAACTCGTCAAAACACAGCACACGGCAATCAGCGAGCAACTGATCCAGAGTGACGCCCAAGGCATCCTCATGCTCGCGGTGCACAAACATGCCCTGGTGCAGCCGGGCAAAGAAGTCGTGGAAATGCACGCGTTGCTTCTCGGCGATGGGCAGCGCCTGGAAAAACCCGTCCAGCAGCCAGCTCTTGCCGCGACCTACCGGGCCGTGCAGGTACAGGCTGCGCGTGGCCTGGCCATTAAGCAGGTGCTGGGCCTCCCGATTCAGGGCGGTAATCGCCCGGATTTGGCCGTCACTGAGGGTGTAGCCCTGTTGTTCGGCCTTTTTCTGAAAATAGGCAGGAATGGGCGAGGCACCCCAGACGTCGGTTTTTTTACCCAGCAGGCGCTGGAACAGGGCAAGCACGGCCAAGAATAATCACTCTGTATTGCGGTGGTCGCTTACTGTAGGACGCTTGATGCCATTTGACCAACAGTGAAGGGCGCCGAGCCTTGCAAACTGGCACTTTCGCGTTAACTGGCTAACCTCATACAAGGTTGTTACCCCTGTATAAGGAATTGGGGCAGTGAAGGGATTGGCGGTATTGGCTGTCATGGGCGCGATGCTCTGCAACACGGCTTCTGCTGCGCAACTCCAGGTGGAGGTGCGTATCGACGTGCAGCGGGGTTGCCAGTTGGTGGGCACCACTCGCACTGCGGGCATCGAGCAACTTGGCGTACTGGATTTCGGCAGCGGCCCGCGTCTGGATGACCCGGCCGGCCCCCTGAGTGCGGCCCTGATCAGCCAGCGCCAGCCGCGCCTGGAGTGTAACCCCGACACGCCTTACCAAATGCGCGTTGACGGCGGCCTGCACGGTGGCGTGGGCGAAGTGCGTTACCTCAGTAATGCGATGCCCTCAAGCAAGCCCATTCCTTATCGCATTTATGCCGACGCAGCCCGGTTGATCCCCTTGCCGGTGGACGTGCCGGTCAGCGGCCGCGTACCGGACACCGGCTCGGTTGATTTGCCGTTGTATGGCCGCATTGAACCGCTCAAAGACATCCCTGCGGTGGGCCGTTATTCCGACCTGCTCAAGGTCACGGTCACATGGTAAGCCGCTATCTGGCCATCGCGGCCTTGGGCGGCCTGCTGTTGCTGGCCGAGGACGCGCAGGCGGCTGTGGTCAACGGGCAGATTCATGCGCGGTTGGTGATTACCGCCAGTTGCGAAGTCAGCAAAGGCGTGGAACGCGCGCCAGTGACGCCGGACGGTGGCACTGCGCTGTTGGATTTTGGCAGCCAGGGACCGACCTGGAACGACACCTTGGGCGCGACCATTTCCGATGGCGATAAAGCGCCGCTGTCGGTCTCCTGCAACCCGTCGTTGGTCAGCAGTTTTACCGTGACCATCGACGGTGGCGCCCATGGCGACGGCACCACGCGCCGCTTGAGCAACGGGCGCCAGACCATTCCCTATCGGCTATCGGCCGATGCGCTGGGCCAGAGTGCCTACCGCATCGGCCAGCAACGCAATTTCGTCGTGACCCAGGGCGCGCAGGTACCCATCCCGGTATTCGGCTCCGTGGTGGCGAATACCAGGGCCCTACCGGCCGGCATCTACACAGACACCCTGACGGTGACTCTGGATTGGTAAACCATGAGGATGGATATCATGCATGTACTCGTATCGCGAATGGGCGTGTGTGCCCTGGGCCTGGCGCTGGCCTCCAGCCTGAATGCGGCGACCACGGTTACCGGGCAGATCAGTTCGAGCCTGACCTTGATCGCCAGTTGCCAGGTCAACGGCTCCGGGGCGGCTACCGGGCTGAATTTCGGTAGCTTGAACTTCGGCACCACCAACAGCCTGTTTACCAATGCCGACGCCCAGTTGCTGGGCGGCACCGGCACCGGCGGGGCGCTGTCGATTCTGTGTTCAGCCGGTACCACGCCAACGGTGACGGTGCGTGCCGGCGCCCATGATGGCGCCTCGCCGGGGGGCACCCGTGCGCTGGCCGATGGGGCGGGTAACTTCGTGCCCTACGATTTCTACACTGACAGCGGGCGTTCCGCGCTGTTGGCGATCGATGGCGTGGTGACGCTCGCCACCAGTACCGGCGTGGCACAAACCGTCAACCTCTACGGTCGCGCGGTGGGCAAGGCGGGCCTGCCGGCAGGTACTTACACCGATACCGTGGCCGTGGAGCTGACGTTCTGACCTTGTGGCTCAGGCTGGGGGTGGCCTGTGGATTGGCGCTGCCGTTGCCGTTGTCGGCAGCGACCAGCCAGAGCTTCCAGGTCAGCGCGACCATTACTCCCGGTTGCCTGATCGTGGGCGGCGGCTCCAACTACGGCGCGTTGGCCTATGGCAGCTATTCGGCATTGGCCACCGGTACGGTCACGGCAGCCCTTACTGGCGGTGTGACCTTGCAATGCACTCCGGGGGTGGCGCTGACCATGAGTGTGGATGGCGGCCTTTACAACAGCGCCGGGCGCAATTTGCAGCTCAACAGCGGCAGCGCGCGGGTGGCCTATCAACTGTTTCGCGACGCGGCGTTCAGCCAGAGCCTGGGCGTCAGCCAGAGCGTCAGCGTGACTTACAGCGATGCCAACAACATCAGCCTGCCGATTTACGGGCGGGTGGTATTACCCGGCAATCAGCCTGGGGGGACGTACAGCGACACGCTGCAGGTGCAGCTGTCGTGGTAGGGCTAACGGTATTGAGGAGTGGATTTATGCATTCAACTTCCCGGCGGTGGTGGGCCGCGGGTATTGCCTTGGGGCTTTTGTGTGGCGCAGGGCTGGTGCAGGCGGCCAGTTCGGTGCTGATCTGGCCCATCGACCCGGTGCTGGAGGCCGATCAACAGGCCAGCGCGCTGTGGTTGGAGAACCGTGGCACGGAAACGGCCAACCTGCAGATCCGCGTATTTGCCTGGAGCCAGAACGGTTTCGACGAGCAGTACCAAAACCAGCGCGACGTGATCGGCAGCCCGCCGGTGGCCAAAATCGAGCCCGGCCAGAAGCAACTGGTGCGCCTGACCCGAACCCGCGAAGTACCGCCGGGACAGGAGCTGGCCTATCGCATCATCATCGATGAAATCCCCTCGGCGCTGCAGGTGCCGGCGCCGCCGGAAGGCAAGAACACAGCGGCAGCGATTCGCTTCCAGATGCGCTATTCGGTGCCCTTGTTTGCCTACGGCGCCGGGTTGTGGAGCAAGGACGACGCCACACGTCAACGCGACCCCAAGGGTGCCGGCAAGCCGGACTTGAGCTGGCAAAAGGTCAACGTAGGCGGGCGCAGTTACATCGAGGTGCGCAACCAGGGCGCCGTGCATGCGCGGCTCACCGATGCGTCGTTCAAACAAGGCGGGCAGACCCGGCCGCTGGTAGAAGGTTTGCTCGGCTATGTGCTGCCGGGCGCGAGTATGCGCTGGCCGGTGCCGGATGCCGTATCGGCCGACCAGCCGTTGCAGGTCAGGGTCAACGGTGCGCCGCAATTGGAAAGCCTGGCGCCCAAGCGATAACCGTCAGCTAGCGCTACGGGCATACGCCCGGGTTTTAACAGGATGGAGATGTCCATTGAAGGACACAACGCCATGGTGAGTCGTGGTTGGGCTCGGGGTTTATGGCCGTCGGTGGCAGTGGCAAGCGGGCTGTGGGGCGCTGCGATGGCAGGCGACTTGCCGCCGCCGCCGGGCAGCATGGAGGCAGTCGCCGATGCACAGCTGTTTCTGGAACTGGTGGTCAACCAGATGGACACCGGCCGCGTCATTGCGGTCGACCAGCGCGCCGGCCAGTTGTTTGTGCCCGCCAGCGCGTTGCAGGACGTGGGTATGAAATTGCCCGGCGAGCCTGTCGGCAGCGTGGCCCTGGACCAGGTGCCTGGGCTGCACAGCGACTACGACAGCAATGGCCAGCGCCTATTGCTGGATGTACCGCCATCCTGGTTGCAGGCGCAGTTTATCGGCAATCGCAATACCTATCCGCGCACCCAGGCCATGAGCAGCTTCGGCGCCTTGCTCAACTATGACGTGTATTTCAACGACACCGATGACGGCGGCAGCTACCTCGCCGCCTGGAACGAAGTGCGGCTGTTCGACACCTGGGGCACCTTGTCCAACACCGGGCAGGTGCGCCAGGCCCTGGCTGATGGCATCACCGACAGTACCCTCGGCAACGGTTACCGGCGCTACGACACCACCTGGCGATTTTCCGATGATGAGCGCCTGCTCACCTACGAGGCGGGCGACGTGATCAGCGGCTCGCTGCCCTGGAGCAGCTCGGTGCGTCTGGGCGGGGTGCAAGTGTCCCGGGACTTTGCCGTGCGCCCGGACCTGGTCACTTACCCTTTGCCGCAGTTCGCCGGTGAGGCGGCGGTGCCCTCGTCGGTGGACCTGTTTATCAACGGCTATAAATCCGACACCGCGCAGCTGCAACCCGGGCCTTATACCCTGACCAACGTGCCATTTATCAACGGCGCCGGGGAGGCTGTCGTGGTGACCACCGACGCTCTCGGGCGCCAGGTGTCGACCACGGTGCCGTTCTACGTTACCAGCACCTTGCTGCAACAAGGCTTGACGGATTTTTCCGTGGCTGCCGGTACCTTGCGCCGTGACTACACCCTGCGCGATTTCGGTTACGGGCCGGGCATAACCAGTGGCACCTTTCGCTATGGCTATTGCGACAGCCTGACCCTGGAAAGCCATGCCGAAGCATCCAGCGACCTGACCCTCGGCGGGCTTGGCGCCAACCTGCGCCTGGGCAACTTCGGCGTGCTCAATACCGCCCTCAGCCAGAGCCAGTTCGACAGCCGCAGCGGCCAGCAACTCAGCCTTGGCTACCAGTACAACAGCACGCGCTACAGCCTGATGTACCAGCGCGTTGAACGGCGCGATGACTACGCCGACCTGACCCTGGTCGACACCCCTTACGCCAGCCTCAGCAAGCGCAGCGAGCAGGTGACGCTGAGCCTCAACCTTCAACGTTTCGGCAGCCTGGGCCTGGGGTATTTCGACGTGCAGGCGGCAGACGATTCGCGCACGCGCCTGCTCAACCTCAGCTGGAGCAAACCGCTGTGGCGCAACACCAGCTTCTACCTGTCGGCCAACCGCGAAATCGGCGACAGCAACTGGGCCATGCAGGCGCAACTGGTGATCCCGTTCGACCTCAACGGCAGCCTGGCCTTGAGCACCGAGCGCAGCAAGGACGGCACCAGTCGCCAGCGCATCAACTACAGCCGCGCGGTGCCCAGCGAAGGCGGCGTGGGCTACAACCTCGGCTATGCCCAGGGCGATGCGCCAAGCTATCGGCAGGCCGACCTGACCTGGCGCTTGCAGTCAGTGCAGTTGCAGGCCGGCGTGTACGGCAGCAGTGACGCCCAAACGCGCTGGGCGGATGCCAGCGGCTCGCTGGTGTGGATGGGCGGCGAAACCTTTGCTGCCAACCGTATCAATGACGCGTTTGTGGTGGTGAGTACCCAGGGGTTCGCCGGGATTCCAGTGCGCTACGAAAACCAGCTGGTGGGCCAGACCGACCGCAACGGTCATTTGCTGGTGCCATGGAGCAGCGCGTATTACCGCGGCAAATATGAAATTGACCCGTTGAACCTGCCGGCGAACGTGCAGAGCCCCAATGTGGAGCAGCGCGTGTCGGTACGCCGGGGCAGCGGCTATCTGTTGGAGTTCCCGCTGCGCCGGGTGCTCGCCGCCAGTATCACCCTGGTGGATCGCCAGCATCAGGAGCTACCGCTGGGCAGCCTGGTGGTGCACGAGCAAAGCAACACCCAGGCGGTGGTGGGGTGGGATGGGCTGGTCTATCTGGAAAACCTCAGCGCCCACAATACTTTGCAGGTCACCCTCAGTGAGGGGCGCACCTGCCAGGCGACATTCGCTATCGATGAGCAACAACAGGACGTGCCCCTGATCGGGCCGTTGGTGTGCCAGTGAGTGGTTGAGCAAGGAGACTGCGGGTGAGGGGCAAGGCATGGGTGTATGGGGCAGGGCTGTTGTTTTCCGGGCAGGTTATGGCGGTGTGTTCGGTGGTTTCCACGGTGCCGGCCAGTTTCGGTTCGATCAGCTCGATGACGGTGCGCACTGCCGCGCAAACCAGCTCTACCACCAACTCCGGATTGAGTTGCACCCAGGCGTTGATTTCGCTGCTGGTGTCCACCGACCACTTCTACGCCACGATCACCTCGTCCACCGCCGGCATGGTCGGGCCGACCGGTGATGTGATTGGCTACACGATTTATGGCAACAACAGCACCAGTTATCCCATCACCCGCGGCACTCAATTCGATTTTGGGGGCGCGGGCGGCATTGCCCAGAGCATTGGCCTGATCGCCGGGCCCGGGGCGAAAACCGTGCCGTTGTACCTGAGCAGCATTACCGGCAGCAATATCGCAGCGGGGCTGTACACCGAGACATTAAACATCGCCTGGGTGTGGAATTATTGCTCGGGAATCGGCGTTGGCGGCATTTGCCTGGGACGTGACACGGGCAGCGGCACGGCAAGCCTGACCGTCAGCATGACCGTGACCAATGACTGCCAGATCACCGCGCCGAATATCAGCTTTGGCAGCGCGCCGGTGGTCAGTGGGTTTACCGCAGTGACCGGCCAGACCATCAATATCGCCTGCACCAAGGGCAGTGCCTACACCGTGGGCTTGAGCGACGGCCAGAACCCGATCAGTGTCGGCGGGCGCCGACGCATGGTTTCCGGCAGCAACTACCTGGCCTATGACCTCTTCAAAAGCGCCGGCACCACACGTTGGGGCAGCGTCGGCGCGGCGCGGCGGGCCAGTTCCACAGCGGAGGTCAACCCCGGCAATGGGTTGGGCATAGGCAGCCAGGTATTTAACTACAACGCTCGCATCTACACCGACCAGCCCACACCACCCGGCGGCACCTACCTGGACAACGTGGTGCTGGACGTGGGCTTCTAGAACTTCATCAGCGCCGGGATGGGCTGGTCTGCCGGGCTGACCATTGCGTAGTTATAGCCGCCGCCCGACCAGTACTCGGCCTGCAAACCATCGGCGCTGCGGCTGCCACGAGGCAGGAAGCCGTTGTTCGGTCCCGGCGGGCGGATATAAAAGCTGATGCGTCGGCCTTGGGGGTCTTGGTACAGCACCATGGCGGCTGCCCCCTGATCGGTAGTGAGCAGGCGCCCGCTGACCGGCTTGAAGCCTGCCTGGCTCAGGTCGGGCAGGCGATGGGCTTGATTGAAATAGCGGTCGAGCCAGGCTTGCATAGTGCCGCTGCCGTCGTCGTTGTAGTCGGCGGGCATGACGCCGTCCTGGGCAAACAGACGGTAAGCCTGCATGGCATCGGTCATCGGCAGCGGCTGTGGTTGGGTGGCTTCGCGGGCGTGCCAGCCGCCAAGCCCGCCAAGGCTCACGGCAATCAGCAACACCGCCGCGCTGGCGAAGTGGCGGCGGGACTGACGCTTGATACGCTGACGGATCAACGCCGGGTCCAGTGCCGGATTACTCGGCTGCTGCAGGGTGCCGCTCAAGGATGCCCGCAATAATTGCGCGTCCTGTTGCCAGGCGTGGACCTGGGCGGCCGCTTCGGGGTGGTTGGCCAGCCAGGTTTCAAGCACGCGGCGGTCACTGTCCGGCAGTTGGTGATCGACGTAGGCATGCAAATCGCGTTCGCTGGGGGGCAGGCTGATCATTTGAGTCTCCGCAGGGCAGGGCCGGTAATTTCGCCATCGCTGAGCTGACGCAACGCTTGGCGCGCACGGGACAGGCGCGACATCACGGTGCCGATGGGTACCTGAAGGATCTCGGCGACTTCCTTGTAGCTCAAACCCTCCACGGACACCCACAGCAAAAGGGCGCGTTGTTCGGTGCTGAGTTGGTCGAAGGCTTGCAGGGTGGATTGGGCCATCACTGTGCGCTCCACCGACGGTTGCGCATCATCGCACCCGGTGAAGAATTCGAGCATACGTGCATAGCGTCGGCTGCGGCGATGGGCGTCGAGGAACTGCCGATAGAGGATCGCGAACAGCCAGGCGCGCAGGTCGCCTTCGACACGCTTATCAGCCCAGGCGATGATCGCCCGCTCCAGGGTCGCCTGCACCAGGTCATCGGCACTGCTGCTGTTGCGCGTCAGCGACACGGCAAAACGCCGCAACCTGGGGATGAGTTCGCGTAACTGTTCGTCGAGTTCATGCATGGGGATGAGTCTACTCACGTGTGTTGAAGTAGACGTTATACCTTGAGAGTCTGTAATCTCGTGCGCAGCCCTCTATCCACCCTTGCATCTGTCGGCATTCAGCCGGCAGTTGAATAGTGAGAGGGTGCTTATGACGTGTTTGCCGAGTGATAAACAGTTTTTTTCCTGCATCTCGCTGGCTCATTTGCCTGCCGCGCAGCGGGTTTTATTTGAGCGATGGGGTTGTGGCCTTTCAACCCGAGCCACCTACGCCAACGTGCACCAAGCCTTCGAAGCGCAAGCGAGGCTGGCACCCCAGGCGACCGCTGCGGTATGCGCGGGCCAACGTATCAGCTATGAACAACTCAACCGACAAGCCAATCGATTGGCTGAGCATCTGCTTGGGCAGGGTGTTAAGCGTGGGGACACGGTGGGATTGTTCGTCGAGCGCTCGATTCCCATGCTGGTCGGGCTCCTGGCGGTGTTAAAGATTGGCGCCGCGTATGTCCCTCAGGACGCCAGAATCGTACCCACCCTGCAATTGGGCATGGTCCTCGAATCATTGACCAGCCCGCTGATTCTGACCTTATCGAGCCTGGTGGAGCGCATTCCGGCAGACGCTTCCCACCGCTGCCTCAATTTGGATACGTTCATTGCTCAAACGCCATGGCTGGCTGAAGACAATGATTGCGTGCGTGTCGGTGCTGGCCCGGATGATCTGTGCTTTGTACTGTTTACATCTGGAACCACAGGGCGCCCTAACGGCGTGTGTGTCAGCCACCGTAACGTATGCAATATTCTGCTCACTGAACCTGGGCGGATGGGTATGGCACCGGGTCGTACCGTAGGGCAGATTCTCAATATCGGCTTTGACATGGCGGCTTGGGAAATACTCGGTTGCCTGGCTCATGGTGCGACCTTGCTGATTCGCGGCAAAGACATCGCGCAGACGGCCGCACAGTGCAATGTGTTGATCGCAACGCCTTCGATACTGGCCACCCTTGAGCCTCGACAGTGTCCCCACCTCAACGTCGTTGCGGTGGCTGGAGAAGCCTGCTCCCAGGCTCTGGCGGATCGGTGGGCCGAGCACTGTACGTTCTACAACGGCTGCGGTCCTACCGAGACGACCATCGTCAACACGCTGCACCGGCATGTACCAGGCACGCCACTGACTATTGGCCGGCCAACCCCCAATAACACTGTCTATGTGCTCGATGAGCAGGGGCGTGCCTGTGCCTTGGGTGAAACGGGAGAGATGTGGGCCGGTGGTGCGGGTGTGACAGCAGGCTACCTGAACAATACGGCATTGACCCAGCAGCGATACCGTCCGGATCCCTTTCTCGGTGGCGACGCCATGATGTTCCGCACACGAGATTTGGGGCGCTGGGTGGGAGACGGCCAGCTCGAACACTTAGGGCGCGTGGATGACCAAGTGAAAGTCCGCGGCTTTCGCGTGGAACTGGATGCGGTGTCGGCGGCTCTGGAGGCCGGCGCTGGATGCATGCGCGCCGTCACTTTGAAGCTGGACAGCCGCACGTTGGTGGCCTTTGTTTCGCCTGCCAGCACTGACATCGAGGCTTGCCAAACCGCGTGCCAACAGCGCCTGGCCTATTACTGCGTGCCTCAGTCGATCTACGCAGTGGAGCATTTTCCACTGACAGCGAGGGGCAAGATCGATAAGGCATTGTTACTGCAAACGGCCCGGGAGAATCAGTTGGCGGTGCTGGCGTTCGCGACCGGGGAGCCCGGCCATGATTGATACGCTGATCCGTACCGTTGTACCGCCCAAGCCGGCGCTTTGGCGTCGCTGGACGTCACTGCCGATGTTTTCCTGTTACAACCGCCTGGCAGCCGCCGCGCTGATGGGCAACCTGGTGTTTTTGCTGTTGGCTGTGGACCTGCACGCCATCCCGGTTCAGACGCTGTCGGACATGGTGCTGATCAACCTGTCGGTTGCCATTCTCGTTCGCCAGCAATACGTGATCAATGGGCTGTTCTGGCTGGCAACGCGAATACCGCCTACATGGCCCTTACAGGTGCGGCGTAGCGCGGCCAAGGTGTACCACTTCGGTGGGCTGCACAGTGGCGCAGCCTTTGCGGCCACTGGGTGGTTTGCCGCCCTGGTTGGCGTGCAGGTTACGCGTTACCTGCAACAACCTGACAGTGTTTCGGTGGCCGAGTTAGGGGTCAGCGTTATGCTGCTCAGCTTATTGCTGCTCATGGTGGTCATGGCTCAACCACGTATTCGAGGCCGGTTCCACAATGGGTTCGAACGCGTTCATCGGTTTGGCGGTTGGAGTGCGTTGCTGTTGTTCTGGTGGCAAACGTTACTGACCACGTCGAGCCTGCTGCACAGCGTTACGTTTTGGATGCTGGCAGTGCTGACCCTGAGCGTCCTGCTGCCCTGGCTGCGGCTGCGCAAGGTGGCTGTTGAACACGCACGGCCTTCCGGGCATGCGGTGATTACGCGTTTGAGCCACACCACACCGTTCGCCGGTTCATCCACCGCAATCAGCCGCAACCCACTGCTGGAGTGGCATTCCTTTGCCAATATTCCCACGCCACACGAGGCGGGTTTCCGCCTGATAATTTCCCGCGCGGGGGATTGGACCGGGCGATTTATCGAGGACTTGCCGCGACATGTGTGGGTTAAGGGCATCACCACAGCGGGTGTTGCCAATGTAGAAACCCTGTTCAAGTCGGTGGTGTACATCGCCACTGGCAGCGGCATCGGGCCTGTCATGCCGCATCTGCTGGCGGCTCAGGTACCGATTCAGTTGATCTGGTCTGCCCGTAGCCCGAGGACGACCTATGGCGATGAACTGGTGGAGGAAATTCTGCGCGCCCAGCCTTGCGCATTGATCTGGGACACCGATGAGCGCGGCAAGCCAGACCTGGTGAAGTTGGCTTACGGTGCAGTGCAAGCCTTTGGTGCAGAAGCCGTGATCTGTATTGCCAACCAAACGGTGACCCAGCGTCTGGTGCAAGAGTTGGAAGCTCGGGGAATACCCGCCCATGGCGCGATCTGGGATTCCTGAGACAGCCCCAAGTGTGAACAACATCAATCAGTGGAGATGCCTATGAACGTGTTTGTGGAACGTCATGACCGAGTGGTCCTGGTCAAGCTCAACCGTCCTGAAGTCAAGAATGCGCTGAGTTCGGCGCTGATGGCTGAGTTGATCAGTCATCTGGAAGCAATGGATCGAGACCCTCGGATTGGGTGTTTTGTCATTACCGGCACCGCAGAGTTCTTCGCGGCAGGGGCCGATATCAAAGAGATGAGCGGCAAGTCCTATCTGGACGTGCTCAACGAAGACTACTTCGTCGGTTGGGAGGGCTTCACCCGTTTGCGCACCCCGACGATTGCCGCAGTGGCGGGCTATGCGTTTGGCGGAGGCTGTGAGCTGGCGATGATGTGCGACATGATTTTCGCTGCTGATACCGCCACCTTTGCACAGCCGGAAATTAAGCTAGGCGTCATCCCGGGCATGGGCGCGACCCAGCGGTTGACCGGGCTGATCGGCAAGGCCAAGACCATGGATCTGGTGTTGACTGGCCGGTCAATGACCGCCACGGAAGCAGAGCAGGCGGGGTTGGTGTCGCGGGTTTACCCGGCTGCGAACTTGCTGGACGAGGTGATGGCGGTGGCGGCACAAATTGCCTCCTTCTCGCGAACGGCCACCCGTGCAGCGCGGCAGGCGGTGGAGCATTCTCTGGAGGTCGGGTTGCACGAAGGTGTGCGTCAAGAGCGAAGGTTGTTTCATGGACTGTTTGCCACGCCTGATCAGCAAGAAGGAATGCAGGCATTTCTTCACAAGCGGCAGGCCTTGTTTAATCAGCCCTAGCCGGCACTCGATCTGGCCACGTGTTGACTACAAAGAAACTACAGTGAAGGGGGAATAAGCCTACGTGGGATTCGTCTCATAACACTTTCCCCCTGCGGCCTCGGGCCCTGGAGCTTCTATGGTTGATCACTCTTTACCGCCGCGTCCGCCTCTTGGTACTACAAGTCTGCTCGTAAGGCTGGCGTGTATAGGGGGCGTGGTGGCAGTGTTGGTGGTTGCATTTGCCTACGTCAACGGCACCCTCGACCCACAGCGTCTGCGGCCAAAGACCTTGGTCAATGCCCTGGAAACCAATAACGGCGTACACCCGGGCTTTCGCCGCAATCATGCCAAAGGTGTGTGTGTGGCGGGTTACTTCGAGGCGAGCACAGAGGCGCGTGCCTACTCCAGCGCCCAGGTGTTCAGCGAGGCCAAGACCCCGGTGATTGGCCGGTTTGCCTTGCCCAGCGGCAATCCCTATGCACCGGACAGCAGTGTGCCGATTCGCAGTTTTGCCGTGCAATTCAGCCAGGCAAACGGCCAGCAGTGGCGAACGGGAATGAACAGTATGCCGGTGTTTCCGGTGGGCACGCCCGAGGCGTTCTACCAGCTGCTCAAGGCGGGTGCGCCAGACCCGGCCACCGGCAAGCCGAACCCTGCGAACATGCCGGCGTTTTTTGCCGCACACCCGGAGACGGCGCCGTTCCTGGCCTGGGTCAAGACTGCCAAGCCATCGGCCAGTTATGCGACGCAAACCTATAACGGCATCAATGCGTTTTACCTGGTGGGCGAAGGTGGCAAGCGCCAGGCCGTGCGGTGGAGTGTGGTGCCGCAAAGCCAGGACGCGGCGGGTGATGCTGCGCCGTCGGGCAGTGACTTCCTGGAACAGGATTTGGTGCAGCGCCTGGCCGCCGGGCCTTTGCGTTGGCAGTTGAACATGACCCTGGCCAACCCCGGCGACCCCTTGGATGACGCGAGCAAGACCTGGACTGGCCCGCATACGCAGTTCAACGCCGGCACTCTGGTACTGCAAAGCAGCCAGCCGCAGGCAGACGGTGATTGCCGTGATATCAACTTTGACCCGCTGATTTTGCCCAGCGGTATCGAGGCCTCCAACGACCCGTTGCTGGCCGCACGCTCCGCCGCGTATGCCAGTTCGTATCTGCGCCGTGCGGGTGAAGTCAGCCCGTTGCACAGCATCCCTCAGGAGTCGAAGCCATGAATGCTCAACCGCGTTTTTTTGCACCGCTGGCGCGTCTGTTGCACTGGCTGATGGCGCTGATGATCATTGCCATGCTGTTTATTGGTGCGGGATTGGCGGCGTCGGTGTCGGAACGCCATGAATGGCTGATCCACCTGCACAAACCGCTGGGTATTGCGATCCTGGCCCTGGTGCTCGTGCGTTTGGCCGTGCGCTTTACCACCCGGCAACCGCCGCTGCCAGCCGATTTGCCGATGTGGCAAGTGCTGGCGGCCAAGGCTTCCCATGTGCTGCTGTATGCGTTGATGCTGGTGTTGCCGCTGCTGGGCTGGGCGATGATTTCGGCCGCCGGTGACCCGGTGATGCTCAGCAGTTCTGTGCAACTGCCAGCCCTGGTAGGGGCGAATGCGCCGTTGTTTGCGCTGTTGCGCAAGGCTCACGGCTACCTTGCCTACCTGTTGTTCCTGACAGTGCTGGTGCACTTGGCGGCGGCGCTGTTCCACGGGTTGATCCGCCGCGATGGGGTATTGCAGAGCATGACCGGCACCCGGGATTGATCGCTTCTGTGGCGAGCAAGCTCGCTCGCCACAAAAAGCTTGCCACAAGGGTTAACGCAAAAGCCCGACGATATCGGCGACGCTGCTCAATACGTCCTTGCCCAGCTGTTTCGATCGATCGCCCGACCAGCCGGTACGCGGGTTGGGCGCATCGTCGTTGTCCTTGAAGGGCATCTCCAGGGTCAGGGACAGGCAGTCGTACTTCTCACCGACTGCGTTGCAGGCCAGGGTCATGTTAGCTTCGCCCGGCAGGTCGCGGGTGTAGCCGTAGGTGGTTTGGAAGTCCCGGGTCAGATGGCTCAGGTGGTTGCGAAAGTGTTTTTCCAGGGCTTCGATGCGTGGGGTGTAGCCTGGATTGCCTTCGCAGCCGGCGGTGAAGATGTAGGGGATTTCTTCGTCGCCATGGATATCGAGGAACAGGTCCACGCCGTACTTTTCCATTTGCTGCTGCACAAACAGTACTTCCGGGCTGGTTTCCTGATTGGCGCTCTGCCAGGCGCGGTTCAGATCCTGGCCCATGGCGTTGGTACGCAGGTGACCGTGAAAAGCGCCATCGGGGTTCATGTTGGGCACCAGGTACAGGTCGGCCACTTTCAAGAGTTTTTTCAACTCCGCGTCACCGTCCTTTTGCAGGCGTTCAATCACGCCCTCCATAAACCATTCGGCCATGTGTTCGCCGGGGTGCTGTTGGGCAATGATCCACACCTTACGGCGACCTTCAGCCCCTTTGCCACGGCGCAACAGTTGTATATCGCGGCCCTCGACACTCTTGCCGGTGGCCAGCAGCTTGACGCCGGCGTACTTCAGGGCTTGTTCGATCAGCCAGTCGTGACGTTCACGGCTGTAGGGTTCGAAGTAGGCGAACCATACGTGCTTTTCGCGGGTCTGGAGCGTGATATGCAGGATCTCGCCATCAAAGCGCGTTGGCACCCGGAACCAGTTGATATGGTCATAGGATGCCACGGCATTGTAGCCGCTCCAGGCGTGTTTATAGGATGAGCCACCGGCGTTGCTCAATCGAAAAGTGTGGGTGTGCCCCACATGCATGCCTTCGGCCTTGAAGTGGAACCATTGAAAATGTTTGCTGCGGGTGTCGGGTTTGATTGCCAGTAACAACTGATAGGCATCGCTGGCATCCAGGACCTGGATATTGCCGCTGTCGAAGTCGGTGCTGATCTTGATGGAGGTCAAGGCCACGGTCATAGTCTGGTTGCCTGAATATGAGTGATGTGGCGGCTATATTACACAGAGGTCAGGTAAAACCTGGATGCAAAATTGTTGCACGGGGAGGGGGCGTCATCCCTGACGCCGCGGCAGCTTAGGGGCTATGAGATTGATTCTCAAGCGCTATTTCGCAAAGATCCGGGCTAGAGCTGTCGTGTGGCTTTCTTTCGACGATGGTCTTTTGCTACCATGCGCGCCATCGAGCAACACACAGTCTTCATTAGCCTGAAGCCATGCCAGGGAAACTGGCAAAAAAAAGACCCGGCCAAAGAGCCGGGTCAAAAACCGTGATTAGCCTGATGAGGAGATATTCCAAGAGTCCGACCTAAGGTCCCTTGGTCTATCGACTGATCTCGCGATCAGCTGGGTCCAATAATAATCATTATCATTTGCAAGTCAAATGTTTTTATCCCTTGGATAGAAATATTTTTCTTTCGCGTCTGTTACGCATTTGCCTGGGCCCGCGGCGCTTGCAACGAGCGCTCCACCATCGCCTTCGCCATATCGATCAAATACACCACGGAAAACGCCAGGTCGCGCTGATTGCCTTGATGGCTGCACGCTGATTCGTAGGCGGTTGCCGCAGCACTGCGCAGCAGGTCAGACGCGTGAACCAGGGCCTCCTCTTGGCTGACGCCCGGCTTGATCGCGAACAGGGCACCCTCCACGGCTGGTGCCGACATATCTTCTTTCAAGTAATAGTCCAGCGCGCGCTGGGCCGCGCCGCTGTGGCACATGTTCTGTAATTCAACCTGTTCGGGTATTTCGGGCAATGAAAGCGGGCTATTCGTCATAAGCGGCAGTACTCCGGTGGGTGTCGAAATCCTTAGGCTTGATGATAGTACGTATCGTATTTATGTCGTTTTATGGATTACTACAAACTGTTTATTGCCCCGAAAAATACGCACCGTATTGTCAGGCGCCATGGATAACTGGATAGCGTTGGTCAAAGCCAACATGAAAGACCGCAAGGTCACGCAGGAGCAACTGGCAGAGCGCCTGGGTATGTCCCAGGGCGGCGTCGGCCATTGGCTCAACAAGCGCCGAGTGCCGAGCCTTGCGGACATGAACCGGGTGCTGGCCGAGCTCGGGCTGGGCTACCTGGAGGTGGCGCTGGAGATTCGCGAACGGGCCGCGCAAGAGCCTGCGTTGCAACAGCACTACAACCCGTATTTTCGCTATCCGGTCAGCGACTGGCAGCAGGCGTGCGAGCTGCGCGAAGAACGTGCACTCTATGGGCCTGGCCGCTACGAATTGACCGATTACCACGCGCGTGGCGAGGCGTTCTGGCTGCCTGTAATGGGCGACGCCATGACCGCGCCCACGGGCATGAGCATAGGTGCCGGGACGATGATCCTGGTGGACCCGGCCATCGATCCTGTACCCGGCAAACTGGTTGTCGCCCAATGGTCTGGCAGTTCCCAGGCCACTTTTCGCCAATTGCAGGAAGAGAGCGGCCAGCGCTATCTGGTGCCGCTCAATCCGACGTACCCCAAGGCGCTGCTCACCGACGACTGCCACATCCTTGGCGTCGTGGTGCAAGCCACCGCGAAGTTCTAGGCGGCGGTTTCAAGCTCCACCAGCGCGCTGCCTTCGGCAACCATTTCACCTTCCTGGCAGAACAGCGCCTTGACCACCCCGGCATGGGGCGCACGGATGCTGTGTTCCATCTTCATGGCTTCGAGTACCACCAGCTGTGTGCCAGCCTCAACGGTTTGGCCTACCTCTACCAGCACGCGAACGATGCTGCCGTTCATCGGTGCGCTGAGACCGCCCTGATGAGATTGGCCGGCCTCGACCGCCGCAATCGGGTCGAACAGCCTGATGGCATGCATCTCGCCATTCCAGCGCAGGTACAGGCTGCCTTCGTTGCGGACCGCCAGATGGGCACGGCGTACACCCTGGTGTTCGATCAGCAGCTGCTCGCCGCACAACTGCGACGTGTGCCCGGCCAATGTCACCAGCCGATCCTGCCCGTTGCAGCTCAGATGCAGCGACACTTCGGCGGGCAGGCCCGCACGAAAGCCCTGGTTATTGGCCCAAGGCCCATCACCTACCAGCAGGCTCTGCATAAACGCCGAACCTGCTGCCTGCCAGAATGCATCGCTCAACTCACCGGGCGCCGGTAACAGTTCATCCTGATAACGCGGGATAAACCCGGTGTCCAATTCGGCCGCCGCGAACGCGGGATGGCCGATGATGCGCCGCAGAAAACCCAGGTTGGTCTTGAGCCCACCCACCGCGAACTCATCGAGCATACTTAAAAGTCGCAGGCGTGCCTGTTCGCGGTCTTCACCCCAGGCAATCAGTTTGCCGAGCATCGGGTCGTAGAAGGGCGACACGCTGTCCCCTTGCTCGACACCGCTGTCTACCCGACGGCCCGGGCCTGGGCTGGATTCGCGGTACAGCGCCAGGTGACCGGTGGCCGGCAGGAACTCGTTGGCCGGATCTTCGGCATACAGCCGCACTTCAATCGCATGACCGATCAAGGGTACCTGCTCCTGTGTGATCGGCAGCGCCTCGCCCTGGGCGACCCGGATCTGCCACGCCACCAGGTCCAGACCGGTAATCGCTTCGGTGACCGGATGCTCCACCTGCAGTCGCGTGTTCATCTCCATAAAGAAAAACTCGCCACGGGCATCCAGCAGAAACTCCACCGTACCGGCACCGACGTAGCCGATGGCCTGGGCCGCCCGCACGGCCGCTTCGCCCATGGCCTTGCGTTGCTCAACGCTGAGCCCTGGCGCCGGCGCTTCTTCGACAACCTTTTGATGGCGCCGCTGGATCGAACAGTCGCGCTCATTGAGGTACAGGCAATGGCCATGCTGGTCGGCAAACACTTGAATCTCGACATGGCGCGGCTTGAGCAGGTACTTCTCCACCAGCATCTGCCCATTGCCGAAGGACGACAGCGCCTCGCGCTGGGCGGAGGCCAGGGCATCGGCCAATTGGCTGACATCCTCGACCACCTTCATGCCCTTGCCGCCGCCACCGGCCGTAGCCTTGAGCAATACCGGGTAGCCAATACGCTCACAGGCGGCGCGGAAGGTCTCCAGGTCCTGGGCCTCGCCGTGATAGCCCGGCACCAGGGGCACACCGGCGGTTTCCATCAATGCCTTGGCCGCCGATTTGCTGCCCATGGCGTCGATGGCGGCAGCGGGCGGGCCGAGGAAGATCAAGCCTGCCGCCTCGATGGCCCGGGCAAAGCCAGCGTTTTCCGAGAGGAAGCCGTAGCCGGGGTGAATCGCCTGGGCGCCACTGGCGTGGGCGGCGGCAATCAGTTTGTCGATTTGCAAGTAACTGTCGGTGGCTTTGCTGCCTCCCAGATCGACACGAATATCCGCCTCGCGGCTATGGCGCGCATCACGGTCGATGGCGCTGTGCACGGCCACGGTCGTCAGCCCCATGGCCTTGGCGGTGCGCATGACACGGCAGGCAATCTCGCCACGGTTGGCTACCAGTACGGTGGTCAGTGTGCTCATGAGCGCGGCTCCTGGGCTTGCCAGCTCGGCGCACGTTTTTGCAGGAAGGCCCGCAACCCTTCCTGGCCCTCGGCGCTTACGCGAATGCGCGCAATGGCGTTTTCGCAATAACGTCGCAGCGCCGGGGTGAGGGCACCGTTGCCCACTTCACGCAGTAAATCCTTACTGGCGCGCATCGCCGCCGGACTGTTTTGCAGCAGGTTGGCCACCCACTGGTCCACCTGGTGATCCAGGCTCTCGGCCGGATAACTCTCTGCCAGCAAGCCGATCTCCTGCGCCCGCTGGCCGCCAAATCGCTCAGCCGTCAGAGCATAGCGGCGGGCCGCGCGTTGGCCGATGGCCTGCACCACGAATGGGCTGATCACTGCGGGCGCCAGGCCGATGCGCACTTCCGACAGGCAGAATTGCGCGTCATCGGCGCCGATGGCCATGTCGCAGCAACTGATCAACCCCAGCGCGCCACCATAGGCCGCACCTTGCACCACGGCCAGCGTGGGGATTTTCAGCTTGGACAGGTTGTACATCAGCTCCGCCAGTTCGCGAGCGTCGTCCAGGTTGGTGTGGTAGTCCAGCTCGGCCGACTGCTGCATCCAGGCCAGGTCGGCGCCGGCACTGAAATGCTTGCCGCGCCCGCGCAGTATCAGAAATCGCAGGGACGGGTCGGCTTGCACCCGGTCCAGGGCGATGATCAGTTCGCGGATCATTTCGGCATTGAACGCGTTGTTCTTGGCTTCACGACTGAGCCACAGCGTGGCAAAGCCACGGCTGTCGGTGATCAGTTCGAGGGTGTTGAAATCGTTCATGGGGTGCAGCTCCATTTACATGCGGAACACGCCGAAGCGGCTCGGCTCGATGCGGGCGTTCAGTGCGGCGGACAAGGCCAGGGCCAGCACGTCGCGGGTCTGCAGTGGGTCGATGACACCGTCATCCCACAAGCGCGCGCTGGAGTAGTAGGGATGGCCCTGGGTTTCATACTGGTCGAGGATCGGTTGCTTGATGGCGGCTTCCTCCTGCGCACTGAAACCGCTGCCTGCGCGCTCAGCCTGCTCGCGCTTGACTTGTACCAGCACCCCGGCGGCCTGTTCGGCGCCCATCACGCCAATGCGTGCGTTGGGCCACATCCACAAGAAGCGCGGGTCATAGGCGCGGCCGCACATCCCATAGTTACCGGCGCCAAAACTGCCACCGATGATCACGGTGAACTTCGGCACCCTGGCGCACGCGACCGCCGTGACCAGCTTGGCACCATGTTTGGCGATGCCGCCGGCTTCGTATTTCTGGCCGACCATAAAGCCGGTGATGTTTTGCAGGAACAGCAGGGGGATCCCACGCTGGCAGGCCAGTTCGATAAAGTGCGCGCCTTTCTGCGCGGCCTCGGCGAACAGGATGCCGTTGTTGGCCAGGATCGCAATCGGGTAGCCATGCAAGTGCGCAAAGCCGCAGACCAACGTTGTCCCGAACAACGCCTTGAACTCGTCGAACACCGAAGCGTCCACCAACCGCGCGATGACTTCGCGCACATCGAACGGCTGCTTGGCATCCGCCGGAATCACGCCGTACAGCTCTTCGCTGCTGTACAGCGGTGCCACAGGCGTGCGCTGCAGCAACTCACCTTGTTTGCGCCAATTGAGGTTGGCCACGCTGCGCCGGGCCAGCGCCAGGGCGTGTTCGTCGCTGTCGGCGTAGTGGTCGGCCACGCCGGAGATCTTGCAGTGCACATCGGCGCCGCCGAGGTCTTCGGCGCTGACCACCTCACCGGTGGCCGCCTTCACCAGCGGCGGGCCCGCAAGGAAAATGGTGGCTTGCTGGCGCACCATGATTGCTTCATCGGCCATCGCCGGCACATAGGCGCCGCCGGCGGTACATGAACCCATCACCACGGCGATCTGCGGGATGCCCTGGGCGCTCATGTTGGCCTGGTTGAAGAAGATCCGCCCGAAGTGTTCGCGGTCGGGGAATACCTCGTCCTGGCGCGGCAGGTTGGCGCCGCCGGAATCCACCAGGTAGATGCACGGCAGACGATTCTGCTCGGCGATGGTTTGGGCGCGCAGGTGCTTTTTCACTGTCAGTGGGTAGTAGGAACCGCCTTTGACCGTGGCATCGTTGGCGACGATCATGCACTCCACGCCTTCCACGCGGCCGATTCCGGCAATCACGCCAGCCGCCGGTACGTCTTCGCCATACACCTGATGAGCCGCCAGTTGGCTGAGTTCAAGAAACGGCGAACCTGGGTCGAGCAAGCGATTGATGCGCTCCCGGGGCAGCAGCTTGCCGCGCGAGGTGTGGCGTTCCTGGGCCTTGGCACCGCCACCCTGTTGCACGTGGGCGAGCAGGGTATGCAGGGCGTCGACCTGTGCAAGCATCGCCGCGCTATTGGCGGCAAATTCCGCCGAGCGCGGGTTGAGTTGGGTATGCAGGGTGGCCATGACGCGCTCCTTCAGCGGGTTTCGTTGAACAGTTCGCGACCGATCAACATCCGCCGAATCTCACTGGTGCCGGCGCCGATTTCATACAGCTTGGCGTCACGCAACAGGCGCCCGGCGGGGAATTCGTTGATATAGCCGTTGCCGCCCAGGATCTGGATCGCATCCAGGGCCATCTGCGTGGCGCGCTCGGCGCTGTACAGGATCACACCGGCGGCGTCCTTGCGCGTAGTCTCGCCGCGCTCGCAGGCTTGGGCCACGGCGTAGAGGTAGGCGCGGCTGGCGTTGAGCTGGGTGTACATGTCGGCAACCTTGCCCTGGATCAGCTGGAATTCACCGATGCTCTGGCCGAACTGCTTGCGGTCGTGGATGTAGGGCACGATCAAATCCATGCACGCCTGCATGATCCCGGTGGGGCCGCCGGACAGCACCACGCGTTCGTAGTCCAGGCCGCTCATCAGCACTTTCACGCCGCCATTGAGCACGCCGAGGATGTTTTCTTCCGGTACTTGCACGTCATCAAAAAACAGCTCGCAGGTATTGGAGCCGCGCATGCCCAGCTTGTCGAACTTGTTGCTGCGACTGAAGCCTTTCCAGTCGCGCTCGACGATGAAGGCCGTGATGCCGTGGGGGCCTTTTTCCAGGTCGGTCTTGGCGTAGATCACATAGGTATTGGCGTCGGGGCCGTTGGTGATCCAGGTCTTGCTGCCGTTGAGTACGTAGTGGTCGCCGCGTTTGTCGGCGCGCAGTTTCATCGAGACCACATCGGAGCCGGCATTCGGCTCGCTCATGGCCAGGGCGCCGATGTGCTCGCCGCTGATCAGCTTGGGCAGGTACTTGAGTTTCTGTTCGTGGTTGCCGTTGCGATTGATCTGGTTGACGCACAGGTTGGAGTGCGCACCGTATGACAGCGCCACCGAGGCCGAGCCGCGGCTGATTTCTTCCATGCTCACTACATGGGCCAGGTAACCCAGGCCGGCGCCGCCGTATTCTTCCGGCACGGTGATGCCCAGCAGGCCCATGTCCCCGAACTTGCGCCACAGGTCGGCGGGGAACAGGTTATCGATGTCGATCTGCGCCGCACGCGGTGCGACTTCCTTGGCCACAAAGGACTGCACCTGGTCGCGCAGCATGTCGATGGTTTCGCCGAGGGCGAAGTTCAGGGACGGGTAACTCATGGGCAGGCACCTTAATGTCAGCTTTGTTGTTGTGTGGGTTGGGCGCAGGAGGAGGGCGCTCACCTTTACGTTAACGTAAGCTTGCGTTGCGGTGCTGTCAATCGTAGTTTACGTTTACGTCAACCTACAAAAAAGACAACAAGGGGTCGTTATGGATCAACCGAATCAGAGCTACAGCCGTGGCTCTCAGGACAAGCGCTTGCTGGCCATGACCATAGGCCAGGCATTCGATCAAACCGTCGCGCAGTATCCCGATGGCGAAGCCTTGGTGGTTCGCCATCAGCAGCGGCGCTACACCTGGCGGCAACTGGCCGAGACGGTTGATCTGCATGCACGGGCGTTCCTCGCCTTGGGTATGCAGATCGGTGACCGCCTGGGTATCTGGGCGCCCAATTGCGCCGAATGGCTGATCTGCCAAGTGGCAAGCGCTAAGCTCGGTGTGATCCTCGTCAATATCAACCCGGCCTATCGCAGCAGTGAGCTGGATTACGTGCTCAAGCAATCCGGCTGCCAATGGCTGGTGTGCGCCGGTTCGTTCAAGAGCTCCGATTACCACGCCATGCTCCAGGCATTGAAGCCTGAGCTGCGCGGCCTCATCAGTCTCGATCCCAGCCCGCCGCCTGAATTCATGCCTTGGTCGCAACTGTCGGCCCTGGGCGCCGGAGTTAGCCCCGAGCAACTGCAAAGCCGGCAGACCAGCCTGCACTTCGACCAACCCGTGAATATCCAATACACCTCCGGCACCACCGGTTTCCCCAAGGGTGCCACCCTCAGTCACCACAATATCCTCAATAACGGTTACATGGTCGGCGAAAGCCTGGGCTTGACCGCGCAGGACCGCCTGGTCATCCCGGTGCCGCTGTATCACTGCTTCGGCATGGTGATGGGTAACCTCGGTTGCATCACCCACGGCACCACCATGATCTATCCCAATGACGGTTTCGACCCGCTGCTGACATTGACTGCCGTCGCCGAAGAACGAGCCACCGGCCTGTATGGCGTGCCGACCATGTTTATCGCCATGCTTGATCACCCAGGCCGGGCCGGGTTCGACTTGGCCAGCCTGCGCACCGGCATTATGGCCGGGGCGACATGCCCGATCGAAGTCATGCGTCGGGTCATCAACGAACTGCACATGCGCGAAGTGCAAATTGCCTACGGCATGACCGAAACCAGCCCCGTGTCGCTGCAAACCGGGGCGGATGACGATATAGAACGGCGCGTCACCACGGTGGGCCGCACCCAACCGCAACTGGAGACCAAGATTGTCGATGATGCCGGCAACACCGTGGTGCGCGGCGTGATCGGTGAACTATGTACGCGCGGCTACAGCGTGATGCTCGGTTACTGGAACAACCCCGACGGCACCCGCGAGGCAATCGATGAGGCCGGCTGGATGCACACCGGCGACCTGGCAACCATGGACGAGCACGGCTACGTCTGCATTGCCGGGCGTAACAAGGACATGATTATTCGCGGGGGCGAGAACGTGTACCCGCGTGAGGTGGAAGAGTTTTTCTTCACCCACCCGGCAGTGGCCGATGTGCAGATCATCGGTATTCCGGATGAGCGTTACGGTGAAGAAATCGTCGCCTGGATCAAGTTTCATCCCGGCCATGTGGCCAACGAGCTGGAACTGTCGAGCTGGTGCAAGGACCGCATCGCCCACTTCAAGACGCCCAGGTACTTCAAGTTTGTGGACGAGTTTCCGATGACGGTGACGGGCAAGATCCAGAAATTTCGCATGCGCGAGATCAGCATTGAGGAGTTGGCGTCTGCCCGAGAATGAGCCGTGGGGCGCTTTGTAGCGCGGGCTAGCTGAATACCACCGTTTGAAGCGCGAACGATCGCACATTGATCGTTTGTTCCTTCAAATGGAGTTTGGTAAATGAGTGAGCTTGATCAACCTGGCAGCAGTCAATCAACGGCGGTGCAGAGCGTTCATGCACGGGTGATACAGGACCGGTTGCCGTCCTGGTACGGCGCCGCCGACCTTAAGCGCAAAAAGGAGTTTTCTGAAACGCAGTTCGCGATGCCCGAATGGTATAAAAACTTGTCGTCGGGGAAAAAGTTGAAGCTGAGTGATGCTTACATCCGCAGCTTTAATTCGCTGAATAGACTGGATGACAGTTTTAATGGGCTTAAAGGGGTTGTGGATTTTGCCGAACCACTTTTAGTTGCGGCCATGAAAGAAAAATTCGGTGGGCGTCACAATGTAAGGCAGCTATTTTTTGCCACTGAAAAGTTGATGCCGGCTGATCGCTCTAAAGTCTTTGGGCGAGAGGCATCATGTTATTGCTATTACGAAGGTGTTAGTCTGCTTGAGGCGGCATTAAAGAACTTTGCGATAGAAGATACCCTTGAGGTGGCCGATCAGAACGCCAGGCTTATCACTCAGTATGATTTTCATCGACAATCGCCCTCTTATACGTTCAATCATACACAAACGCTCGGCGGTAGAGTCTCGATACAACCTCATTTGTTTGCCAGCCTGTGCCGAGATTTGGATTTGGGTACGCAATACTTGAGGCATGTCGAGTCGTTTATCTGTCCCGAAGACACACCCAACTTTGCAGCGGGCACCGCCACCAAGACCATGCGTAATCGCATGTTGAATTCGGCCAGGTATCAGTTCCTGTTCGCCGCCGAGGTAGCGCTTGGGTGCGGGGATATTCAAGAAGACACCTACCAGGTGATGCGGAAAACAGCGGATAACCATCAGGAATTAAAGTGGCGAGAGAAAACACTCACTTATTCGGGACTTAAGTTGCTTGGGCAGCCGCTGGCGCAAATTGTTGTTATAGGTAATGTCAATGTGCAAGTTGCTCATCGCAGCCTGGTGTTCATGAATGAGCCTTGTGTGGTGTTCATTCCAGGAGATCCTGTTTGTATGTTGAAGGAATACTCGAGTTTGACAAGCTTCAAACTTGATTTGGTTGAGCGATTGTGTTTGGTAAGTTATCGAAGGTTTTTTAGTCAGTTCATACCCTACGAGCGACAAGGTGTATTTTTTACTAAGCTCAAGCGGCATCTTGATCCCTCCGGTAAATTTTCTGAACGTGAAGATTATGATTCTGACAAAAAGGATCTCAGGGGCGTCACCGCTTCTTATGGGGGGCGTTTTTCGGTGTTGTGGCGCGAACACGCTTGGCAAAAAGCCAATCTAATACTGAGGAATGCGCAAGCGATGGCCGTTTCCAATGATGCGGCGGATCAGCGTGCACGTAACGCCTGGTTGGTCAAAATGGGCAGCATGGCTTTGAATGTATTGAATGTTGCAGTTTTTATTTTCCCCGAGCTGGCTCCCGTGATGCTCGCAATTGGGGCAGCGCAAATGTTATGGGAGGTCGCATCGGGAATAGCGGCGTGGGACGAAGGGGATACAAAAGCGGCATGGGCCCACGTTTCGGCCATTGCCTTTAATGTATCTACGGCGGCGGTGGGGGCCAAGTTGTTTCCGCTGGTCAAGACGGCATTTGTTGAAAGCCTGGCCCACGTTCGTTGCCCCGATGGCAATATCCGTCTGTATTCTCCTGACCTGAGGCCTTATCAGCGCCAGGTCACAATGCCTGATGGTCTCACGGCCAATGAAGACGGATTGTTTGAACATGAAGGGGGATTATACCTGCGGGAAAAAAATAACACGCATTACTTGGTGGAGCGGATGGGTGCCAGCAATGACTTTAAAATCCTGCATCCGGACAACCCGGCGGCTTATACCCCAAAGGTAAGCCGTACGGGCGCCGGGGCGTGGGCACATGAGCACGAGAACCCGATGACATTGACCGGGCCGCAGTTGATGCAGCGGTTGGGCCCGATGGCAGAGCGTTTTGCCAATGAGCCTCTTAAGCTCGAACGCATAGTGCAAATGACTGCAACGGAAGTGGACACTCTACGTAAGATACATACAGACCAGGCAGCACTGCCCGCGCTACTGACCGATACCTTGAAGCGACTTGAAATGGATAATGTCGTGGCAGAGGAAGTTTCCACTGTCAGGGCCTCACAGAGAGCGGCGTATCAATCTGACCTTTTCACCCAGCGCTACGCCGCCGCCGAGGGTGGAGAAAGCGCGACAGTAAGGTTTATCAAACGCTTATTCCCTTCTCTACCCACGGCGGTTGTCGAGGAACTGTTGAACGGTGCCAACTCCTCCGAAATGCAAGCGCTCACCGAGCGCCAACGCATGCCGCAGAACTTGGCTGAAGAGGCCCGTCATTATCAGCAGCAGGTGCGTTTGGCGCGAACGTATGAAGGGTTATACCGAAAAACCCTGGCCAATGACGACACGCAACGCATGGTGCTGCACAGTCTGGATAAGCTTCCTGGTTGGCCATCAGACCTGCGCATTGATGTTGTCGAACGGCTGCCGGGTGGAGAGCGCCTACTGGATTCGGTGGGGCCAGAGAATGCGGCGGTCAAGCGTCGTTTCATCAAGTTCGGTCCCAAGAACCTTTATGAGGTACAGGACGAAAAAATCGCGGTATTGAACCATCAGGCGGACATCTATGGGGCTGTACAGTCAGCAGTTTCACCTGAGGATTGGAGGGCGATGAACCTGACGGCCTCTGATCGCGGCGCGAGTCTGAAACAGGCACTGGAGCAAATGCCGCTGATGCCTCGCGATGAACTGCGTGCGTTGCTGCGCATGCAGCCTGCCAAACCACGCTACAAACCGCCAATGCGCCTTGCCGATGGACGCTTTGGTTATCCATTGAGCCCGGTAGGCGGTGCGGGTCGTCGACCTTATGCATGTGAAAGGGCAGCGTTAGACCTTTATCCGTCAACGTCCATCGAGGAGGTGGATCAGATGCTGGGGCTAGAGGGCGTCAACGATATTGGATTTATGGCAAAAATGGATTTGCTCAAAGACGAGTTCAAGCAACTCAATACAGACTTGGACGCCTGGCGGGCCGACGGTGATAGCCAGCAACGCAGGACCCGTGGCCGGGTCGCCGATGCAATCAAGGATGCATGGCAGCGTCGGTCGCCGCAACAGGCCATGGCCGCCGAGCAAGAGCACATGGCGTACATCCTGCGCTTGGCTGATGAGCAACCCGGTGAGTTACCGGCGATTACGGCGAACATGGACCATGTGGACTGTTTGGATTTATCCAGAATGTACCTTTCGGATGCGTCCTTGCCCTTCTTGCGCGCATTCGGCGGTTTGCGCTGGTTGGATATCAGCTCTAGCAACTTCACGCAGCTGCCGGAGTTTGCCAACGGTGGAGCCGGTTTGACCTGGCTCGATATGAGCAGTAACGACATTCGGTTGACGAGGCAAAGCCAGGCGCATCTCGAAGGCATGCAGCGTTTGACCGTACTTAACCTCTCCCATAACCGTCAGTTGGGATGGGCCGCCGATCTGAGCAACATGCGTGACTTGAACCGGCTGAATCTGGCGAATACCGGAACGACGACCTTCCCCAGAGGTGCCGGGCGCCTGCATAACCTGGACTGGATCGATCTGCACACAAACGCGATTACTCAGCTGCCCGAGTACGCCGTTGAGAATCCGGACCGAATCAACGTGCATGAAAATCCTGTGTCGCAAGTAGTCCTTACCGATGACCACGTCACCCTGGCTGAGGCGCGCAGGTTGTGGCTGCACGATTCCCCCCCAGCCATGCAGGCCGGTCGCGGCGAAATGTGGGACCAGCTCAGTTCCAGCCCTGAGGCGGCGGCATTTTTTACCGTGGTGGCGGACACAACCCGTTGTGCAGAGTACAAATCCGGGGTTACCCGGCCGCAACTGGCGGAGCGCGTTTGGGACATGATTGGGGCCGTCCATGAGAACCAACACACTCGCGATGTATTGTTTAAATCAGCTGATGATCGCGTTACCTGTGGTGACGGGAGTGTGCTGGAGTTCATGAACATGGAAACTGATCTGTTGGTGGAAAAATCGCTTGAGAGGGTCGGAGAGCATGACGTTGAGGCGACCCTGATTGGCACCGCAGAGCGACTATTTCGCCTGAAGTTGGTAGATATCATCGCTGAGCGTGACGTCGAGTCGCGCGGGCCGGCCTTCACCGAGCAGGCCGAAGTCATCTTTGCTTATCGCTCCGGCTTGGCGCAGCGACTGGATTTGCCGATCAAATCCCTTGAGATGCTCTATCGCCCTATCGCGGGTGTGGCCCCGGAGACTCTTGATGCTGCCTATGTACAAGTGCTTGAGGGCGAAAAAAACATCAGTGAAAAAAGTCATTTTTTTGTGGACATGGAATTTTGGAGAAACCAACTTCGCGCCCAATACCCACAGGACCTCAGCACCCTGACGATGGCCGATTTTGAGGTAATAACCGAGAAGCAAGAGGCGTTGGAAAAGGTGGTAGATCTGCAGAACACACAGGATGACCTTGTAGAGCAGGATGCAAAGAAGGCTTGGCAGCTAGAGTACGAGACAGCGGTTAACAGAGTTGCCAGCCTGCTGGGTAAGAGCCGGGATCAAATTCTGGCCGATGGGTCAATGACCAGTGGTTTCTATAACCAGGAAATGAAACAACTGAGGGCGCAGCGACAAGCCAAGGAAACAGCTGCGCTGCGGGCTTTGACGGTTACTGTGCTTAACCAATTTTCGACGAAGAAGGTGGCATCCGCCTAAGTCACATAAGTGCAAGCAGCACAAAGGGGACCCGAAGGTCCCCTTTAATTTGTCGTTGCGTGCTCTTTTCTTATTATTGAGGGGCGGCCTGTTGTTGTTTTTGGTAGCCGTGGCCCGTACCGCTATTTTTGGCGACCCCCATCCGGGGTCAAGAGCAAACGTATTTTTTTGAGCGCTGACCTGCTTCTTCGTAAACGATCCAACCAGTGGTAGCTACCTGAGGTAGTTTTATTTTTCTCTATCCGGTTGCGGGTTGCGGCATGCCGTACCCTGCGAAGCACATCTTCTCCAAAAAAATCTGTTAGCTGCGTCTCTGCCGTGTTGTTTTTGTTATGTCAGAGTCGTTTCGTCTTGTTTTTATTAGGTTTGGCGCTTTTTATTCTTGTTATGCCATAGAGATAGCAGGAGCCATGCCAACTTTTTAAATTCGTTTAAAATCATGTAGTTAGTATTTATCGGGCAAATGGTTTTGCCTAGGCATGACGAATTATGTTCCCGCGTTACCCGTTGTGCAGGTGTGCGGTAACACATTGTCACAGCTGTGCTACTCAACTGGCGTTACGCACCTTCGCAACACGCGACCCGCTAGGTCGACCAAGGACGTGGCTGATCTGCCGGCCCGCGCCAATCAAGCGTTCCAGGTCGATCCCCGTTTCGATCCCCAAACCGTTGAGCAGGTACAACACGTCTTCGGTGGCCACGTTACCGCTGGCGCCCTTGGCGTAAGGGCAGCCGCCGAGGCCCGCGATAGAGCTGTCGAATACATTTATACCTTCCAGCAGGCTGGCATAGATATTGGCGATGGCCTGGCCGTAGGTGTCATGGAAATGCCCGGCCAGCTTGTCCCTTGGCACTTGCGCCCCGACCACTTCGAACAGGCGCCGAGTTGCGCCCGCGGTGCCCGTGCCGATGGTGTCACCCAGGGACACTTCATAGCAGCCCATGGCGTACAGCTCACTGGCGACCGCGGCCACTTGCTCCGGGGCGATATCGCCTTCGTAAGGGCAGCCCAACACGCACGACACATACCCGCGCACGCTGATGCCGTGCTGTTTGGCCGCGGCCATGATCGGCGCGAATCGCTCCAGGCTTTCGCTGATGGAGCAGTTGATATTGCGCTGGGAAAAAGCCTCGGACGCCGCGGCAAACACCGCAACTTCCTTGACCCCGGCCGCCAGCGCATCCTCGAACCCGCGCAGGTTCGGCGCCAGTGCACCGTAGGTCACGCCGGGCTTGCGCTGGATCTGCGCGAATACCTCAGCCGAGCCGGCCATCTGCGGCACCCATTTGGGCGAGACAAAACTGCCGACTTCGATATAGCTCAAGCCGGCTTCGCTCAACGCGTCTACCAGCTGGACTTTGTCCGCCACGCTGATGGGCTGGGCTTCGTTCTGCAAACCGTCGCGTGGGCCGACTTCCACCAGGCGCACGTAAGAGGGGAGGGACATGGCAGTTACCTTCTGGTTAATGGCCGGCTTGGCTCATGGTGTGCGCAAGGGCCTGGGTGCAGCGCTCTTCAGCGGTGTCCAGTTCCAGCTTCATTTGTTCGATATCCAGCAGTTGCTGTTCCAACTGTTCGCGGCGTTCGGCGATCTTGGCCAACATGCTGTTGAGCTGGATCTGGTTACCGCCGCTGGGGTCGTAGAGTTCGATCAGTTCGCGGCATTCGGCCAGGGAAAAGCCGATGCGCTTGCCCCGCAGGATCAGCTTGAGGCTGACTTTGTCCCGCGCCGAGTAGATACGCTCCTGGCCCCGACGTTCCGGGGCCAGCAGGCCTTGTTCTTCATAGAAGCGAATGGCGCGGGTGGTGATGTCGAGCTCGCGGGCGAGGTCGGAGATGCTGTAGGTGGTGCTCATGGCGATGCTCAAGAAAGGCTTGGCGCTAAGCTAATTGCAGGTTGACGTGAACGTCAAGGGGCGCTGCGCGTGCCATCGGGGGCAAGCCCCCTACCACAATGGGTATTGTTGAACCTTAGGATTGCTGTTTGTCGAGCTTCTTTTCGTGGGCGGTGACTTGCTGGCACAACTCGATCATCTGCTCACGCATCCAGCGGTTCGCCGGGTCCTGGTCGGTGCTTTCATGCCAGTACAGGTGGGTTTCCACCGGTGGCACGTCGTTGACCGGCAGGTTGAACCAGTGCAGTTCATGGCGACGAGCGAAGCGTTCGGGCACGGTCATGACCATGTCGGTCTGCTGCAACACTTGCGAAGCCATCAGGTAGTGCTGCGAGCGCAGGGCGATCTTGCGCTGGATGCCCATTTTGCCCAGCGCCAGGTCCACATGGCCCAAGCCATTGCGACGGCTGGAGATATGGATGTGGGTCAATGACAGGTAGTCATCCAGGCTGAATTTGTCCTTGCCTGCCATGGGGTGACCCTTGCGCATGGCGCACACGTAGCGGTCTTCCATCAATTTGACATGGCGCACCTGCGGGTCGGTGTTGAGCGGCGCATCCACGGCAAAATCCAGGCGCCCGGCGGCCAGTTCCTTGGTGGTCTCACGGCGCTTGCACAGGAAACTCTCGATCACCACGGTCGGCGCCAGGCGGCGCAGGCGCTGGAACAATAACGGCAGAATCACCGCTTCAGTGAGGTCGGTCATGCTGATGCGGTAGGTCTTGGCGGCCTGCTGGGGATTGAAAATCCGGCTTTCCTGCACCGACACGCGCAGCAACGACAGCGCATTGCGCACCGGGCCGATGATGTTCTGCGCCATCGGTGTGGGCACCATGCCTTGGGCGGTGCGCACAAACAGCGGGTCGTTGAAGGTTTCGCGCAGACGTGCCAGGGCGTTGGACACCGCTGGCTGGGTGATGCCGACGATCTGCCCGGCGCGGGTCAGGTTGGCTTCGGTATAGATCGCATCAAAGACGATGAAGAGGTTGAGGTCGACCTTGCTCAAATTCATTTCGTTGCGCTCTTATTGTGAGTGTCCATGCGCCGATCATATATCGGTGATGAATGTTAATACACGCCGAGAATAGGCTAGGTAAATTATCAGCGCTGTTCTAGCATCGAATACATGACCTAAACAACCTCTCAAAGAAGGGAGCTGCTCATGGATTTCGCCTATTCGCCCAAGGTTCAGGAACTGCGTGAGCGCGTCACTGCGTTCATGGACGCATACGTCTATCCGGCCGAGCCGGTGTTTGAGCGCCAAGTCAGCGAAGGTGATCGCTGGCAGCCCACGGCCATCATGGAAGAGCTCAAGGCCAAGGCTAAAGCCGAGGGCTTGTGGAACCTGTTCCTGCCGGAATCCGAGCTGGGCGCTGGCTTGACTAACCTTGAGTACGCGCCGCTCGCGGAAATCATGGGTCGCTCGTTATTGGGCCCGGAGCCGTTCAACTGCTCCGCTCCCGACACCGGCAATATGGAAGTGCTGGTGCGCTACGCCAACGAAGAGCAGAAACAACGCTGGCTTGAACCACTGTTGCGTGGCGAAATCCGCTCGGCCTTCGCCATGACCGAGCCCGATGTTGCCTCCTCGGATGCCACCAACATGGCCGCCCGCGCCGAACGCCAGGGCGATGAGTGGGTGATCAACGGCAAGAAATGGTGGACCTCCGGCGCCTGTGACCCGCGTTGCAAAATCCTGATCTTCATGGGCTTTAGCAACCCGGATGCGCCGCGCCATCAGCAGCACTCGATGATTCTGGTGCCGGTAGACACCCACGGCGTGAAAATCGTGCGCCCGTTGCCGGTGTTCGGCTACGACGATGCCCCCCATGGCCACGCCGAGGTGCTGTTCGACAACGTGCGCGTGCCGTATGAGAACGTCTTGCTGGGGGAAGGTCGTGGCTTCGAAATCGCCCAAGGCCGCCTTGGCCCGGGCCGCATCCACCACTGCATGCGCTCCATCGGCATGGCTGAGCGTGCCCTGGAATTGATGTGCAAACGCTCGGTGAGCCGCACCGCGTTCGGCAAGCCGCTGGCCCGTCTGGGCGGCAATATCGACAAGATTGCCGACTCACGCATGGAAATCGACATGGCGCGCCTGCTGACCCTGAAAGCGGCGTACATGATGGACACCGTGGGCAATAAAGTGGCGAAAAGCGAAATCGCCCAGATCAAGGTGGTGGCGCCGAATGTGGCCTTGAAGGTGATCGACCGTGCGATCCAGATCCATGGCGGCGCCGGGGTTTCCAATGATTTTCCGCTGGCCTATATGTACGCCATGCAACGTACTCTGCGCCTGGCGGATGGCCCGGACGAAGTGCACCGCGCGGCGATCGGCAAGTTCGAGATTGGCAAGTATGTGCCGCGGGAGATGATGCGCGGCGGGCAGTAACACCGCGTCACCTCTATCGGGAGCAAGCCCCCTCCCACATTTTGACGGTATTCACAAATCCAAGTGTGGGAGGGGGCTTGCCCCCGATGAGGCCAGTCCAAGCACCTCAAACTCCAAGGCTCAGTACACCCAAACCTCCACCCGCCGATTCTTGATCCTACCTTCGTCCGCGGTATTCGCCGCCACCGGCATCTGGGCGCCAAACCCGCGAATATCCTTGAGCACCACGCCGCTCTTTGCCAGCTCGCGGCGCACCGCCATCGCCCGTAACTTCGACAGCAACGCCGCACGTTGCGGATCGTTCTTGGTATCGCCAAAGCCCACCAGCGTGACCTGCTTGTTCAGCTTGCCGTGGCTTTTGATATAGGCCACCACCCGCTGCAAATCCTGGCGTGCCTTGTTGTCGAGGCTGGCGCTACCCTCTTCGAAGCGAAAATTTACCGTCAGGCGCTGAGCGTCGCGGGCGATGGCCTGGTAGTCGTCAGGCATTGACGGGCGAGGTGTCACGCCGATCGCCTGCACCTGCTGGGCGATAAAACCATTGGCCGCCACAATCGCTTGGCCTTTACTGGATTGGGTAAAGTCCACCAACGCCTTGGCCCACGGATTGCGGGAGGAGGGCGGCAGATAAAAGAACAGCCGTCGCGACAGCGGGTAATCTTCGGTGGCGATGAGGCTGGTCAGCGGCAACATCGGTTGCGAGGCGCCATCGGCAATCGCCACTGCTTTGGCCTGACGCACATAGGGCAGGCCGATAAAGCCGATACCCTGGGGGTCCTGGCTGACTGCGTCGGACAGTTGTTCGCTGGATTCGAAACGCTTGGCTGACGGCGCGAGCGGCTGCTGACGTCGGCTCAACACCAGCTCCCTGAAGGTGTCGTAGGTGCCGGACTGATCATCACGGGCATATAAATGAATGGCACCGCCACTCCCGCCCAACGCCTCCCAGGTGCTGACTTCGCCGTTGAAGATCTGGGCCAACTGCTCGGTGTCAAGAGTATTGAGTGGGTTGCGTGGGTTAACAATGATCGCCAGGCCATCAATGGCGATGACCTGTTCGGCATCGGGGCTTTTCAGGTCGCCCAGAGGTTCAAGGTCCACCAGTTCGCCGTCCTTGATCGGGCGGGACGCGGCGGCGAGGTCCGCGCGGGTATTTTTCAGCGCGGCAAAGCCGGTGCTGGAACCGTGGGCCGCGACTTCGATGGTCACCGTCTTGCCTTGGTGCGTCGTGCCGACCACGCTCTGTTCATTTGCCCCGGCGCCCGGTTCGCTGCGCACATCCCGTAAGCCTTGATGCTCCATCAAACCCATGACCAACGCCGGGCCGAGTGCCGCGCCAATGGTGTTGGAGCCCTGGATGCGCAGAGCCGGACCTTGGCCGGGAATGGGAAGCGGGGCTGCCACGGCAGGGAGGGCGATCGCAATACACAGGAACAGAACGCGCAGCATCATGCCGGCACCTTCTCAAGCCAAAGGAAGTGCCGCGAGATTAAGTCAGTTGGGTTGCAGCAATGTGACTGATGCATCGCAAGGCTAAATGTGGGAGGGGGCAAGTCGAATCGTCGCACCGCCCCTCCCACATTTAGATCTTCACCAGGCTTGCTATCAGCTCAGTTCCAACCAGATCGGTGCATGGTCCGACGGCTTCTCCAGGCCACGCAAATCGTAATCCACCCCGGCATCCTTGACCCGTGGCACCAGCCCGGTGGACGCCATGATCACGTCAATGCGCAGCCCGCGCTTGGGCTCATCCTCAAACCCACGGCTGCGATAGTCGAACCAGCTGAAACGGTCGGTCACGTCCGGGTTGAGGTGGCGGAAGCTGTCCACCAGGCCCCAGTTCTTCAGGCGCTCCATCCACTCGCGCTCCTCCGGCAGGAAGCTGCACTTGCCGGTTTTCAGCCAGCGCTTGGCGTTATCGGCGCCGATACCGATGTCGCAGTCTTGCGGGGAAATGTTCACGTCGCCCATCACCACCAGCGCCTGGTCATTGCTGAACTGGCTTTCCAGCAGGTGCTGCAAGTCTTCATAGAAGCGCTGCTTGGCCGGGAACTTGGTGGGGTGGTCGCGGCTTTCGCCCTGGGGGAAGTAGCCGTTCATGATGGTCACCGGGTGGCCATTTTCATCGGCGAAGGTGCCCCAGATAAAACGACGCTGGGCGTCTTCTTCATCGCTGGCAAAACCTTTGTGCAGGCTCAAGGCCGGCTGGCGCGAGAGCAGGGCCACGCCGTAGTGGCCTTTCTGCCCGTGGTAGTACACGTGATAACCCAAAGCCTGCACTTCGGCCAGCGGGAACTGATCATCGTGAACCTTGGTTTCCTGCAGGCCGATCACGTCAGGTTGATGCTTTTCAATCAGCGCCGCCAGCTGATGAGGGCGAGCACGCAGCCCGTTGATATTGAAGGAGACGATTTTCATGGTCGGCAGTCCAGTCTGGCAAAAGGGCGATGCTAGCCGACAAGTCGGACGGGGGCCAGCGTGGCGGCAGGGTGAATGCGCTGCTAATGTCTGGGAACGACTGGAGCTGCACAGGTTCGTACCCATAAGAACGCCATGTTTGAGTGGCGCCCAGGGAGATTGACTGTTATGCCAGACACTTCGACGGCCACTGCCGAAATCCGCCTGCTCAATAGCGGTTATTCCCGTGAAGCGCGATCCCTGCTTTACCAGGCGTATCGCCATGAACCGACCTTCGCCTATATCTTCGAAGCCGAACGGCCGGGTTATGAACAACGGGTGCGCGCCACCGTGCGCGAATTGGTCAAACAGCACTTTTTTCAGAAGCTTCCCGCCATCGGCCTGTTCGTCAACGACCGGCTGATCGGTATCGCCCTGATTGCGCCGCCGCAACGACGCCTGGGCATCACCGAGAGCTGGGCCTGGCAGATCCGCATGTGGCTGAGTACCGGCGTGCGCGGTACCCGGCGTTACCTGGAATACCATCAGGCAGTCCTGGCGTGCCTGCCCAGCGAGGCTGTGCATGTGCTGCCGTTGCTGGGTATTCACCCGCAGTTCCAGGGCCAGCATCATGGTGAGCAACTGCTTGAAGCCGTGCACAATTGGTGCGCCGACGATCCGCACTCCTCAGGCGTGGTGCTTGACACCGGCAACTCCCGTTACCTGGATTTCTACAAGCGCCAAGGCTATGAGGAGATCGGTGAAGTCGCCGTAGGGCCGGTGCTGGAGCATGTGTTTTTCCATCCCAATCCCCAGGCGTTACATCCTGCAACGTCTTAGGACAGAATTATTCAGACAAATCCGAGTTCAAAGTCCCTCCCTAGCTCGTGTAGCATCCGCGCCTATGAAGTATCCAGGAAGATTTACCAGCGGCTTGATTCTGCTGTTCACAAGCTGCGGCGCATTGGCGCAAAGTGAACTGGACGTGCGGATCAAACCCTCAAACGACGCGCTGAAAGCCAACATCGAAGGCTATATCGGCGGGGTCGGCGATCGTGACGAAGAAGCTTTGCTGCGGTTCAGCCGTGGCGCCGAGGAGCAGGCGCGCAAAGCCGTGCAGGCACTGGGCTTCTATCAGCCACAGATCGCCAGCGAGGTGAAGGGCGGCAAGAATCCGCGCCTGACCCTCACCATCGACCCCGGCGAACCGGTGCATTTGCGCGACGTGACCATTCGGGTCGATGGCCAGGCCGCGAGCCTCAAGGCCTTTCGCGTGCCCGCCAGCGACGACCTCAAGCCCGGTGCCGTGCTCAATCACGGTCATTACGAAGACGCCAAGCGCCTGATCCAGAACCAGGCGTCACGCTACGGCTTTTTCAGCGGGCGCTTCACTAGCCAGAAGCTCGCGGTTGACCCTCAAGCGGGTGTGGCCGACATCGAACTCATTTACGACAGCGGCCCGCGCTACAGCATGGGCAAGGTCAGCTTCAGCGGCGACACGCCGTTTGATGAGGAGCTGTTGCAACGCATGGTGCCCTTTGACAGTGGCACGCCGTACGACTCCGAACTGGTCGCCGAACTCAACCAGAACCTGCAAGCCAGCGGTTTCTTCGAAGGCGTGCGCGTGGACGCCAGCCCCACCGCCGCGACTGATGACGTGATCCCGGTCGCTGTACAATTGGAAACCCGCAAGCCCCGCACCATGGGCCTCGGCCTGGGTTACTCCACCGACGTCGGCCCACGGGGCAAAGCCAACTGGACGCGGCATTGGGTCAACCCCCAGGGCCACAGCTACGGTTGGGAAGCCGAATTGTCGGCACCGCGGCAGAACGTCGGCCTGTGGTATGACATCCCGCTGGACCCGCCGCTTACCGACAAATTGCGCTTTGCCGGTGGCTATCAGAATGAAGAGATCGCCAACACCGACACCTTGAGCAAGCTGCTCACCATTGGCCCCGAATGGCACAGCAAGTTGCCCAGCGGCTGGACGCGGGTGATTTCCCTCAAGTACCAGCGTGAGGAATACCGCCTGGGCAATGACTCGGGGCTGAGTAACCTGTTGATGCCGGGGGTGAGTTATTCCTACCTGCGCAGCGACAACCGTATCGACCCGCACCATGGCTATCGCCTGATGTTCGACACCAAGGTCGCCAAAGAGGGCCTGGGGTCTGACACCAACCTGCTTTACGGCACGGCCACGATCAAGGGCCTGACCACCTTGTGGGACAACCACCGTTTTCTGGGGCGCGCACAATTTGGCGGCAGTGCCACCAACGGCTACAAATCCGTGCCGCCGTCGTTGCGCTTCTTTGCCGGTGGCGACCAGAGCGTGCGCGGCTACGAGTACCAGACCCTGTCGCCGGAGAACGACCGCGGCGACCGTATCGGTGGTCGCTACATGGTGGCCTTGAGTGCCGAGTATCAATACTCCATCACCGATAAATGGCGGATCGCGACCTTCATCGACCAGGGTAACTCGTTCAACAACCTGGACCTGCCGAGCCTGAAAACCGGCGTCGGCGTCGGCGTGCGCTGGGTGTCGCCGGTGGGGCCGATCCGCCTCGACCTGGCCCATGCCCTCGAAGATCCGGGCGGCGTTCGCTTGCACTTTTCCATGGGGCCTGAGCTGTGATGCGTGGTTTGAAGATAGCGGGGCTGGTGCTGGTCGCCATCCTCGTGTTGCTGTTGTTGGCGCTGTGGTCAGTGCTTGGCACCCAGGCGGGCAGTCGCTGGGCCTTGGGCCAGGTGCCAGGTTTGAGCGTGGAGAATTACCAGGGCCGCCTGGGCGGGCAGTGGAGTGCCGATCATCTGCTGTGGCAGCAGGACGGCAGCCGCGTCGAGCTGAATGCGCCGACGTTTGACTGGTCGCCCGGCTGTCTGTTGCGCATGACCCTGTGTATCAACCGACTGGACGTGGAACAGGTCAGCCTGGAATTTGCCCCCAGTGCCGAAGAGAGCAGCAGCGGGCCGATTCAACTCCCCGACCTGAAACTGCCGGTTGCCATCCAACTGGGCGACGTTCGCATCGGTAGCCTGCTGTTCAACGGCAGCGAAGAACTCAAGGGCCTGCAACTGGCGGCGCACTGGACCACCGCTGGTATGCAGATTGACTCGGTACATTTGCAGCGCGATGACCTGGTGCTCGACCTTGCCGGCCTGCTGCAACCTACCGGCGATTGGCCGCTGAATGCCACCGGCAACCTGAGCCTGCCCTACGCCCCAGGCGGTGCACCCTGGAGCGTCGCGCTCAAGCTCGACGGCGACCTGCTCAAGACCCTCAAGCTCGACGCCGACAGCAGCGGCTACCTGCCGGCCAAGCTCAAAGGCGAGCTGCAACCCCTGGCCGAAAACCTGCCGGCGCAGTTGCACATCACCTCCGAGGCGTTCAAACCCAGCGCCGACCTGCCTGACACCTTGCAACTCAACCAGTTGGACTTGAGCGCCAAGGGCAACCTGAAAGATGGCTACCAGTTGCTGGGCAAGGCCGTGCTGCCAGCGGAAAAAGGCCCGGTGGATTTACTCCTGCAAGGCAAGGTCGACGCCAAGGGCGCGCAGATCGCCGGGCTGGACCTGAATGCCGGTGACCAGCAAAGCCTCAAGCTCAGTGCCAACCTGGACTGGCAACAAGGCTTCAGTGCTGACGCCAAAATCGACTGGCTGGACTTCCCCTGGCATCGCCTCTATCCCGTCATCGACGAGCCGCAAGTGGCATTGCGTACCTTCAATGGTGAAATCTCCTATAAGGACGGCAATTACCTGGGCAACCTCAAGGCCGACCTTGATGGCCCGGCGGGTAAGTTCAATGTGGTCACCCCCTTCAGTGGCGACCTCAAGCAAGTCTTCCTGCCCGAGTTGAAACTGACGGCCGGTCAGGGCAAGGCCCAAGGCCACCTGAACCTGCAATTTGCCGACGGTATTGCCTGGGACACCGCGCTGGACCTGTCGGCACTGAACCCGGCGTACTGGGTGGCCGAGTTACCCGGCACCCTGGCCGGACCGCTGCGCAGCAAAGGCGAGTTCAAAAATGAACAACTCAAGCTCAACGCCGACCTCGATCTCAAGGGCCGCCTGCGCGGGCAAACCGCTGTGCTGGCGGCCAAGGCCGAAGGTGCAGGCGAACAATGGACCCTCGCCAACCTGGACATCCGCTTGGGTGACAACCGCATCAACGGCAGTGGCAGCCTGCAACAACGCCTGGCCGGGCAGATCGACATCAAGCTGACGCGCCTGGCCCAGCTTTGGCCGCAACTGCGCGGGCAAATCAATGGGCGTGTCGATGTGGCCGGCACTTTGAAGGCGCCGCAAGGCAAGCTCGACCTCAAGGGCCAGCAATTGGCATTTGCCGACAATCGCCTGCAAACCCTCAACCTCGACGCCAGCCTCGATAGCGCCCAACGCGCCAAGCTCGACCTCAAGGCCAGCGGCATCTACGCCGGCGAAACCCAGGTCGGCAACCTGACCGCCAGCGCCCAGGGCGATATCAAGAACCAAAAGGTCCAACTGGACCTGGCCGGCCCCTTGGTCAAGCTGGCCCTGGCATTGGATGGCAACCTCGATAAAAACAACTGGCGCGGGCGCCTGGCCAGCGGTGACGTACAAGCCGGCGGCCAGGACTGGCGGCTGCAAGCCCCGGCGAAAATCGAGCGCCTGGCCGATGGCAAGCTGACCTTCGGTGCGCACTGCTGGGTCTCCGGGCCCGCCAGCCTGTGTGGCGAAGACCAGCGCCTGATGCCCGAACCGAAGCTGCGTTACCACCTCAAGCAATTCCCCATCGACAGCCTTGCGGCATTTTTGCCCAAAGACTTCGCCTGGCAGGGCAAGCTCAATGCTGACGTACAGCTCGATTTGCCCGAAAGCGGACCCAAGGGCGTAGTGGCGGTAGATGCCAGCGGCGGCACCTTGCGCGTGCGTGACAAGGGCCAGTGGCTGGATTTCCCCTACGACACCCTGAAGCTGGAAACCACCCTCAACCCCAAGCGTATCGACACCCAGCTGAATTTTCGTGGCGGCAAGCTTGGCGAGTTGTTGTTGCAGGCGCAGATAAATCCGCTGCCGAACAATAAGCCGATCACCGGCAATTTCAGCCTCACCGGCCTGGACCTCGCCGTGGCGCGGCCGTTTGTGCCGATGGTGGAAAAGCTCACCGGCAAGCTCAACGGCAGTGGCCGCATCTCGGGCGGTTTGCTCGCGCCGCTGGTCAACGGCAACCTGAACCTGGTGGACGGTGAAGTCTCCGGGCCCGAGTTGCCCATCAGCCTTGAGGGCTTGAACCTGCAGGCGCAGATCGCCGGCGAAAGCGTGCAGCTCAACGGTGGCTGGCGTAGCGGCAAGGCCGGGCAGGGTAGCCTCACGGGCCAGATCGACTGGGGCCGCGCCCTGGTGGTCGACCTCAGCCTCAAGGGCTCGCAACTGCCGGTCACCGTAGAACCCTACGCCAAGCTGGAAGTGGCGCCCGACCTGAAGATCAGCCTCAAGGACGACAAACTGGCGATTGCCGGCAAAGTGCATATCCCCCGTGGCGATATCACCGTGCGCGAGCTGCCGCCTTCGACGGTCAAGGTCTCTGACGACACGGTAATCATCGGCAGCCAGACCGAAGAGGGCAAAGCGCCAATGGCCATGGCCATGGATATCGACGTGGAAGTGGGTGAAGACCAGCTCAACTTCGCCGGATTTGGCCTCACCGCCAAGGTTCAGGGCCATGTGCATATCGGCGACAACATGGACACCCGTGGCGAGCTGTGGCTCAACGACGGCCGCTACCGTGCCTACGGCCAGCGCCTCAACGTGCGCCGCGCGCGGCTGTTGTTCGCCGGGCCGCTGGACCAGCCGTTCCTGGATATCGAAGCGGTGCGCGTAGTGGTCGAATCGTCCCGCACCGTGACTGCCGGTATTCGCCTGAGCGGCAGCGCCGAACAGCCGGCCACGCAGATTTTCTCCGAGCCGGCCATGGCTCAGGAAGATGCGCTGTCGTACCTGGTGTTGGGTCGTTCGCGCACCAACACCGGCGAAGACAACAACATGCTCGCCGAAGCCGCCCTGGGCCTGGGCTTGATGGGCAGCGCCGGCGTGACCTCGGATATCGCCAATAAGCTGGGTATCCAGGATTTCGACCTCGACACCCAGGGTACCGGTAACAGCACCGCGGTGGTGGCCAGCGGCAAGATCAACGAGAAGCTCAGCCTGCGTTATGGGGTCGGGGTGTTTGAACCGGCTAACACCATTGCGTTGCGCTACCTGCTGAGCAAGAAGGTGTACCTGGAAGTCGCTACGGGCGTAGCCAGTTCCCTGGATATCTTTTACAAACGCGATTTCTGATCGGTACGCGGTAAAAAATGTGGGAGGGGCGGTGCGACGATTCGACTTGCTCCTCCCACATTGGTTTTCATTTCACTCCAGCCTTCGGTCAACTACCAAGCAACCTAATTATTCCATTTGACATTCGCTGCCTAAGCAGTAACATCTCGTCACACATTCACTGCCTAGGCAGTAATAAGGTGACTTTCAATGCCTCACTTCACCCCCGATAACTTCCACAACTGCCACCTCGGCCTGTTGCTGGGCCGCGCCGCGATCCTCAAGGACCGCATCATCGACACCCACATGGAACCCCACGGCATCACCGCCGCGCAGTTCAAGGTGTTGATCATCATGGCCCAGTTCGGCGTCGACACCCCGGCAGAGCTGTGCCGCAACCTGTCCCTGGACAGCGGTTCGATGACGCGGATGCTCGACCGGCTGGAGCAAAAAGACTTGCTCAGCCGCAAGCGCTCCGAGCTGGATCGCCGCCAGGTGCAGTTGGTGCTGACCGCCGAGGGCCAGCGCCTGGCGGACATGCTCCCGCACATCGGCGCCCAGGCCCTCAACCAGCTGGCCGGCGCGCTTGAACCGGGCGAGCTGGAAACCCTGGAGCGGATCCTGAAGAAGATACTGATCGCTGCGGGTGACCCCATCACGATCCAGCGGGTAGGTAGATCATGAACACACGCGCACTCAGCCTGGTGCTGGCGGCGATGACGTTGGCCGGTTGCGCCAATTACAGCGGCCTCGACACCCAGGGTCAGCGCCTCGACGCCAACACCCTGCAAACCGGCAAATCCCTCAGCGGCGTGACGCTGTCGAGCGCCGCCTGGCCGGCCGCCGACTGGTGGAAAAGCCTCGGCGACCCACAGCTTGACGGCCTGATCCAGGAAGCCCTGCAAAACAGCCCCGACATGCAAGTCGCCGACGCCCGTGCCCATCAGGCCGAAGCCGCCGCCTATGCCGCCAACGCCGCCCGTATGCCGACCGTGGATGCCAGCGCCGGTGTAAGCCGCTCTCGCTTGGCCAAGGACCAGGACCCGCGTGGTCAGGGCGATGCCTATTCGACGGTGCGCAACATCGGCGCCAGCTTCAACTACAACTTCGACCTCTGGGGCGGCCAGCGCGCAGCCTGGGAAGCCGCGTTGGGCCAGGCCCGCGCCGCCGAAGTCGACCAGCAGGCCGCGCGCCTGACCCTGGCGGCCAACGTGGCCAAAGCCTACAGCGACCTGGGCCAGGCGCATATCGTGCGTGACCTGGCTGTCGATGACCTCAAGCGCACCCGCCAGATGCTCGACCTGAGCAAGCGCCGCCTGAGTTCCGGCATCGACAGTGAATACCAATACCAGCAGACCGAGAGCCTGGAAGCCAGCTCCCAGTCGCAACTGATCGACGCGGAAAAACAACTGCAAAGCGCCAAGATCGCCCTCGCCGTATTGCTCGGCAAAGGCCCGGACCGGGGTGGCGAGTTGGCCCGCCCAGCGGTGCTCAAACCCAGCGCCGTCGCGGTGCCCGCGGTGTTGCCTGCCGAGCTGCTCGGTCGTCGCCCGGACCTGGTCGCCGCACGCTGGCGAGTGGAGGCGGCGAGCAAGAACATCGACGCCAGCAAAACCCGCTTCTACCCCAACCTCAACCTGAGCGCGAGCGCAGGCGCCGAGTCGTTGCTGGGCGATGCGATGTTCGGTTCGGCCAGCCGTTTCTTCAATATTGCGCCGACGATTTCGCTGCCGATTTTTGATGGCGGCCGCCTGCGCGCCGACCTTGACGCCCGCGACGCCGACTACGACCTGGCCGTGGCCCAGTACAACAAAACCCTGGTGCAAGCCCTGGGTGATATCGGCAACAGCCTTTCGCAGCTGCGCGACACCGGCCGCCAGATCCAGGCCCAGCAACATGCCGCCGACATCGCCCAGCAGTCCTACGACACCGGGGTGCAACGCTACAGCTCGGGCATCGGTAACTACCTGGATGTGCTCAGCATCGAGCAGCAACTGCTGCAGGCCCAGCGTCAGCTGGCGACCCTGAAGGCGGCGCAGATCGATCTGTCGATTCAACTGATGCAGGCCCTGGGTGGCGGATACAACGCCAGCAACGTGGCCGCGACCCCCCCCGCCACACGCACGGAATAATTTGAGGTATTTGTCATGGCCACTGCCGACAGTAACAACGCAACTGAACAACCCAAAGACAACAACCCACGCAAACGCAAAGTCATGCTCATCGGCCTGGCGCTGATCGTCATCCTCGGTGTGGTAGGCGTGTGGGCCTGGTATGAGTTCTACGGGCGCTTCAACGAGAGCACCGATGATGCCTACGTGAACGGCAACGTGGTGGAAATCACCCCACTGGTCACCGGCACCGTGGTCAGCATCGGCGCCGACGATGGCGACCTGGTGCATGAAGGCCAGGTGCTGATCAATTTCGACCCCAACGATGCTGCCGTCGGCCTGCAAAGTGCCCAGGCCAACCTGGCCCGCACTGTGCGCCAGGTGCGCGGCTTGTACAGCAATGTCGACGGCATGAAAGCCCAGGTCAATGCGCAGAAGGCCGATGTGCAAACGGCCCAGGACAACTACAACCGGCGTAAGACCCTGGCCCAGGGCGGCGCGATCTCCCAGGAAGAACTGTCCCACGCTCGCGACAGCCTGACCGCGGCCAAGAACGCCTTGACCAACCTTGAGCAACAACTCAAAACCACCAATGCCCTGGTGGATGACACGGTGATTTCGTCCCACCCCGACGTGCAAGCCGCCGCTGCACAACTGCGTCAGGCCTACCTGACCAATGCGCGCAGCACCCTGATTGCGCCGGTCACCGGCTATGTAGCCAAGCGCACCGTACAACTGGGCCAGCGTGTTCAACCGGGCACCGCGCTGATGGCCGTGATTCCGCTGGACCAGCTGTGGATTGACGCCAACTTCAAGGAAACCCAACTGCGGGATATGCGCATCGGCCAGCCGGTGGATATCGAGTCGGACATCTACGGCAGCGACGTGAAGTACAGCGGCACCGTCGACAGCCTCGGCGCCGGCACCGGCAGCGCGTTCGCCTTGCTGCCCGCACAGAACGCCACCGGCAACTGGATCAAGATCGTGCAGCGGGTACCGGTGCGCATCCATATCAACGCTGAAGAGTTGGCCAAGCACCCGCTGCGGGTGGGCTTGAGCACCGTGGTCAACGTAGACCTGCACGACCAGAGCGGCCCGGTGCTGGCGCAACAGGCGCCGCAAAAGGCCTCGTTCACCACCAGCGTGTATGACCGTCAATTGGCCGAAGCGGATGCCATGATCAATCAGTTGATTCATGACAACAGCGTCGCCGCTCCCAAGGCTGCGCAACGCTGATGAGCAATAACGCCTCGTTCACGCCACCCAGCCTGTTGATGGCCACTATTGGCCTGTCGCTGGCGACCTTTATGCAGGTGCTCGACACCACCATCGCCAACGTGGCGTTGCCGACCATTTCCGGCAACCTGGGCGTGAGTTCGGAGCAGGGCACCTGGGTGATCACCTCGTTTGCGGTGAGTAACGCCATCGCGTTGCCGCTCACCGGCTGGTTGAGCCGGCGCTTTGGCGAGGTGAAGCTGTTTCTGTGGGCGACCATCCTGTTTGTGCTGGCTTCGTTCCTGTGCGGGATTTCCACCTCGATGCCCGAGTTGATCGGCTTTCGGGTGCTGCAAGGTTTGGTCGCCGGGCCGTTGTACCCGATGACGCAGACGCTGTTGATCGCGGTCTACCCACCCGCCAGGCGCGGGATGGCCCTGGCGTTACTGGCAATGGTCACGGTGGTGGCACCGATTGCAGGCCCTATCCTTGGCGGCTGGATCACTGACAGCTACAGCTGGCCGTGGATCTTTTTCATCAACGTGCCCATCGGTATCTTCGCGGTGATGGTGGTGCGCTCGCAATTGAAGAAGCGTCCGGTGGTTACCAGCTACCAGCCGATGGATTACGTTGGTTTGTTGAGCCTGATCGTCGGGGTCGGCGCCTTGCAGATCATCCTCGACAAGGGCAATGACCTGGACTGGTTCGAATCCAATTTCATCATCATTGGTGCGGCCATTTCGGTGATCGCCCTGGCGGTGTTCGTCATCTGGGAAATGACCGACAAGCACCCGGTGGTCAACCTGCGGCTGTTCGCACACCGTAATTTCCGTATCGGCACCATCGTGTTGATCCTGGGGTATGCGGGCTTTTTCGGCATCAACCTGATCCTGCCGCAGTGGCTGCAGACCCAGATGGGCTACACCGCCACCTGGGCCGGGCTGGCGGTGGCACCGATCGGTATCCTGCCGGTGCTGATGTCGCCGTTCGTAGGCAAGTACGCGCACAAGTTCGACCTGCGCTTGCTGGCAGGCCTGGCGTTCCTGGCGATTGGCCTGAGCTGCTTTATGCGCGCCGGTTTCACCAACGAAGTGGACTTTACCCATATCGCCATGGTGCAGCTGTTCATGGGTATCGGCGTGGCGCTGTTCTTCATGCCGACCTTGAGCATCCTGATGTCCGACCTGCCGCCGCACCAGATTGCCGACGGCGCAGGGCTGGCGACGTTCCTGCGCACCTTGGGCGGCAGTTTTGCGGCGTCGCTGACCACCTGGATCTGGATTCGCCGGGCGGACCAGCACCATGCCTACATGAGCGAGAACATGACCACCTACGACTCGGCCACCCGTGATGCCTTGCAGGCGCTGGGCGGGGCAGGGCAGAAGGCGTACACGCAGCTGGACCAGATTCTCACCAGCCAGGCGTACATGATGTCCACCGTGGATTACTTCACGTTGCTGGGGTGGATGTTCATGGGGTTGATGTTGCTGGTGTGGCTGGCCAAGCCGCCATTTACCGCAAAGGCAGGGCCGGCGGCTGCGGGGCACTGATCATAAGGTCAGCGCGGTCCCTGTGGGAGCTGGCTTGCCTGCGATGCCGACACCTCGGTGTATCAGATGCACCGAGGTGATGCTATCGCAGGCAAGCCAGCTCCCACAGGTTGATCGGTGTTGTGTCATAGGTTTAGGCGCCAGGCAACGCCAACTGCGGGTTGACGAAATCAAACGCCGCCAGTTGAAAGCCTTGCTCATCCACCTGCAGCGCCCATCCTTGCTTGTCCCAGTCCCCCAGCACAATGCGCTTGGCCGCCTGGTCGCCGATCTGCAACTTATGGATCGCAGGGCGGTGCGTATGGCCGTGGACCAGGGTGCGCACGCCGAACTGCTGCATTACTCGCGGCACTTCTTCAGGCGTGACATCGACAATGTCGTTGGCCTTCATGCGCACTTGGGCAGAGCTTTCGCTACGTAGTTTGCGTGCCAGTTTGTGGCGCGTGCCCAGGGGCAGATGGCGCAGGATAAACAACACAATCGGGTTACGCAGGATGCGCCGCAGCTTCATATAGCCAAGGTCGCGGGTGCAGAGGCTGTCGCCGTGCATCAGCAGCACAGGCTCGCCATACAATTGCACGACACTCGGGTCCTTGAGCAAGGTGGCGCCTGCCGCTTTGCAGAACGCCTTGCCGATCAGGAAATCGCGGTTGCCATGCATGATGAAAATCGGGGTGCCGCTGTCGCTCAGTTCACGCAACGCCGCACAGATGGAACGCTGGAAGGCGGTCATGCCATCATCGCCAATCCAGGCTTCGAAGAAGTCCCCCAGAATGTACAACGCCTGGGCGCCACGGGCGCGGCCGTGGAGCAGATCCAGAAACGCCCGGGTGATGTCCGGGCGCTCCTCTTCCAGATGCAAATCTGAAATCAGTAATATCACCCAACGATCTCGGCTTTCTCGACGATCACGTCTTCGGCTGGAACGTCCTGGTGACCGGCCTTGGAGGTGGTGGACACGCCTTTGATCTTGTCGACAACGTCGGTGCCTTCGGTGACTTTACCGAACACCGCGTAGCCCCAACCCTGCACGTTCTTGCCGCTGTGGTTGAGGAAGGCGTTGTCGGCGACGTTGATGAAGAACTGCGCGGAGGCCGAGTGCGGCTCCATGGTACGGGCCATGGCGACGGTGTACTTGTCGTTGGAAAGGCCGTTGTCCGCTTCGTTCTGGATGCTTGGGCGCTTGTCTTTCTTTTCTTTCATGCCAGGCTCGAAACCGCCGCCCTGGATCATGAAGTTGCCGATGACACGGTGGAACACGGTGTTTTCGTAGTGGCCGGCTTTCACGTATTCGATGAAGTTGGCGACGGTGATCGGCGCCTTGTCGGCGTTCAGCTCGATGACGATGTCACCGTGGTTGGTGGTCAGTTTGACTTGAGTCATGTTCACTACTCTTTTCAGGGAATTCGTGGGTTTGGGCGCCTGGGCGCCACGACCGGTTTGGCGAAGCTTGGGCCAAGACGCGCAGTTTAGCGTGCCTTGCAGGAATTTCGAGGTGGTTTTTTACCGCGCCTGTCATTAAAGCAGCAATTTAAGCAGCAGTTTTCGACCGCGCTCTGTCAGGTGGTTGACAGCTTCGGCTATGATAAGCCCTTTGTTTTATCTGGCCTGACCCGGCCACGAACCTGTCTGTTCAAGGATCCTATGAGCAAGCCCACTGTCGACCCTACCTCGAATGCCAAGGCCGGACCTGCCGTCCCGGTCAATTTCCTGCGCCCGATCATCCAGGCGGACCTGGATTCGGGCAAGCATACGCAGATCGTCACCCGCTTCCCGCCAGAGCCCAACGGCTACCTGCACATCGGTCACGCCAAGTCGATCTGTGTGAACTTCGGCCTGGCCCAGGAGTTCGGTGGCGTCACGCACCTGCGTTTCGACGACACCAACCCGGCCAAGGAAGACCAGGAATACATCGACGCCATTGAAAGCGACATCAAGTGGCTGGGCTTCGAATGGTCCGGTGAAGTGCGCTATGCCTCCAAGTATTTCGACCAGTTGTTCGACTGGGCTGTCGAGCTGATCAAGGCCGGCAAGGCCTATGTGGACGACCTGACCCCGGAGCAGGCCAAGGAGTACCGTGGCACGCTGACCGAGCCGGGCAAGAACAGCCCGTTCCGCGACCGTTCGGTGGAAGAGAACCTGGACTGGTTCAACCGTATGCGCGCCGGCGAGTTCCCGGACGGCGCCCGCGTGCTGCGTGCCAAGATCGACATGGCCTCGCCGAACATGAACCTGCGCGACCCGATCATGTATCGCATCCGCCATGCCCACCACCACCAGACCGGTGACAAGTGGTGCATCTACCCCAACTACGACTTCACCCACGGTCAGTCGGACGCCATCGAAGGCATCACCCACTCCATCTGCACCCTGGAGTTCGAAAGCCATCGCCCACTGTACGAGTGGTTCCTGGACAGCCTGCCGGTACCGGCGCACCCGCGTCAGTACGAATTCAGCCGCCTGAACCTGAACTACACCATCACCAGCAAGCGCAAGCTCAAGCAACTGGTGGATGAAAAGCACGTACATGGCTGGGATGACCCGCGCATGTCCACGCTGTCGGGCTTCCGTCGCCGTGGCTACACCCCGGCGTCGATCCGCAACTTCTGCGACATGGTCGGCACCAACCGTTCCGACGGTGTGGTCGACTTCGGGATGCTGGAATTCAGCATCCGCCAGGACCTCGACGCCAACGCCCCCCGCGCCATGTGCGTGCTGCGGCCGTTGAAGGTGGTGATCACCAACTACCCGGAAGGCCAGGTCGAGAACCTCGAACTGCCGCGTCACCCACAGAAAGAAGAGCTGGGCGTGCGCAAATTGCCGTTCGCCCGCGAAATCTACATCGACCGCGACGACTTCATGGAAGAGCCGCCCAAGGGCTACAAGCGCCTGGAGCCGAACGGCGAAGTGCGCCTGCGCGGCAGCTACGTGATCCGTGCGGACGAAGCGATCAAGGACGCTGACGGCAACATCGTCGAGCTGCGTTGCTCCTACGACCCGGACACCCTGGGCAAGAACCCTGAAGGCCGCAAGGTCAAGGGTGTGGTCCACTGGGTGCCGGCCGCTGCCAGCATCGAATGCGAAGTGCGCCTGTACGATCGTCTGTTCCGCTCGCCGAACCCTGAGAAGGCCGAAGACAGCGCGAGTTTCCTCGACAACATCAACCCTGACTCACTGCAAGTGCTCACAGGTTGTCGTGCCGAGCCATCGCTTGGCGACGCACAGCCGGAAGACCGTTTCCAGTTCGAGCGCGAAGGTTACTTCTGCGCAGATATCAAGGACTCCAAACCTGGTGCTCCGGTATTCAACCGTACCGTGACCTTGCGAGATTCGTGGGGCCAGTGATTCTGTTTAAGGAACTGTCGTGCTAACGATCTACAACACACTCAGCAAGACCAAAGAAGTCTTCAAGCCGCTGGATGGCAACAAGGTGCGCATGTACGTGTGCGGCATGACCGTGTACGACTACTGCCACATCGGCCACGGCCGCAGCATGGTTGCCTTCGACCTGGTGACCCGCTGGCTGCGTTTCAGCGGCTATGACTTGACCTATGTGCGCAACATCACCGACATCGACGACAAGATCATCAACCGCGCCAACGAAAACGGCGAGTCGTTCGACGCGCTGACCGAGCGCATGATCGCTGCCATGCACGAGGACGAGGCGCGCCTCAACATCCTCAAGCCGGACATGGAACCGCGTGCCACGGACCACATCCCTGGCATGCACGCGATGATCCAGACCCTGATCGACAAGGGTTACGCCTACGCCCCAGGTAATGGTGACGTGTACTACCGCGTCGCCAAGTTCATGGGCTACGGCAAGCTCTCGCGCAAGAAGATCGAAGACCTGCGCATCGGCGCGCGCATCGAAGTCGACGAAGCCAAGCAGGACCCGCTCGACTTCGTACTGTGGAAAGGTACCAAGCCCGGCGAGCCAAGCTGGGAATCGCCGTGGGGCCCTGGGCGTCCGGGCTGGCACATCGAATGCTCGGTAATGTCCACCTGCTGCCTGGGCGAGACCTTCGATATTCATGGCGGCGGCAGCGACCTGGAGTTCCCGCACCACGAAAACGAAATCGCCCAGAGCGAAGCCGCCACTGGCAAGACCTACGCCAACGCCTGGATGCACTGCGGCATGATCCGCATCAATGGCGAGAAGATGTCCAAGTCCTTGAACAACTTCTTCACCATCCGCGACGTGCTGGAAAAGTACCACCCGGAAGTGGTGCGTTACCTGCTGGTGTCCAGCCACTACCGCAGCGCCATCAACTACTCGGAAGACAACCTCAAGGACGCCAAGGGCGCCCTGGAGCGTTTCTACCACGCGTTGAAAGGCTTGCCAGCGGTGGCACCTGCTGGTGGCGAAACGTTCGTGGCACGCTTTACCGAAGTCATGAACGACGACTTCGGCACCCCGGAAGCCTGCGCGGTACTGTTCGAGATGGTGCGCGAGATCAACCGCCTGCGTGAGAGCGATCTCGACGCGGCGGCAGGTTTGGCGGCGCGCCTGAAAGAACTGGCAAGCGTGCTCGGCGTGTTGCAGATGGAAGCCGATGACTTCCTGCAAGCCGGCGCTGAAGGGCGTGTGGATGCGGCGCAGGTGGAGGCGTTGATTCAGGCGCGTCTGGCTGCTCGGGCTAACAAGGACTGGGCGGAATCCGACCGTATCCGTGACCAACTGACCGCGATGGGTGTGGTGTTGGAAGACGGGAAGGGTGGGACGACGTGGCGGTTGGCTGATCAGGCCTGATCCAGATGTGGGAGGGGGCTTGCTCCCGATGGCGGTAGGTCAGTCAGCTCGTCTGCAACTGGCCCACTGCCATCGGGAGCAAGCCCCCTCCCACTTTTGACCGTGCTCACTTTGCTCGGTCTTCGGATCAGATCTATCCGTGAATTGGTTTGTCTTTGAGTTTTAGCGTTTTATCCACCATCAGCTGAATCCCTTCCAGCATCCGGCAAATTCCCAGAGCTACGCTACGCGGGGTGCCTTCGATCTCAAAAGCCAAATGGCTTGCCAGCGCTTGAACCGACGCAAGATCCTCCGACGCGTTGACCAGCAGCGTCTCGACGTCTAATCCTTCACGTACGGTAAACAAACCATGATCCTCAGCAGCTGGCTCTGGTTTTTCAGACGGGTTCAGGTAGTGATTTATCGCTCGATGAGCGGCAGTGTGAAATGCGGTTGAATCTGACGGTGGATTCGGACTGTCTTTAATCATGGCGTAGCTCCTAGAGTATCGGAGTCACCACCCATCGCTGCGAAACGATATTTGGGTGGCAGCTGTACGCAGGTTCGCAGACCGGGACTCTAGCACCCGGCATACCCGAAGGTATCCCGCGCACAGCCGCCATAACATCAGGCATTAAAAAGCGCCCGCTATCTGAGGTGGACGCTGTGCGTCTAGAGTTTAACCGAGCTGCGAAACCCGGTCGCTGAATTTGCAGCGACCGCCAAAGATTAGGCGGCCATTTTCTGAGCGGCAACCCTAAAGAGCTGTAGGGCGTTTCCTTGCAATGGGCTCCGAAGTGCTGCTGAGTTTATATGCACTACCAGTCGTGTAGTTATGAACAGTCGCATGGTATTCACCGTTCTTGAAATGCAGGGCAACTCCGTCATCCAGCGCGTAGGCGGGGCGTATGTTTTTAAGTCGAACCAGTTCAACGAGCGTAGATTCTCTTCCCGCCTCTGAGCTGAAGTGCGGGCACAGCGCGCCAGGGAGAAAACCCAGCCCGTCGATCAGCGCATATACGCCCCCTGAGTCGGAATGCCCGTGGTTGAACCAGCAGATGGCGCCGGCACTGACGCCGCAAAGCACTTTGCCGTGTTCCTGGGCTTGCTTCAAAAGGGCGGTCACGTCAAATTCACGCCAGATGGCCAGCAAGGCTCGGGTGTTGCCGCCGGCCACGTAGATGATGTCAGCCTGTTCAAACAGCGCGGCAACATGAGCTGGGGTTGGAAAAGGCGGAATGAAAAACGTCAATGGCACAACGGTGCAGCCGGCGCTTTGGTATTTGAGCGTGAAGTCGGCAATCTTCGTACGGTCATCGCCATTGGCGGTGGAGATATAGAGCACCGTGGGCTGGGTTTTGCCCGACGAAGCGACGATATATTCGTCGATGCGGGTCATGCGCGTCATGTCTTCGCTGGACTCGCCGCCGATGACAATGATGTTTTTATCCATGGTGAACTCCTGTCTCAGCACAGCGGGCATACCCAGGTCTTAGGACATTTCCCAAAATGCCCATAGGGTTTGACGCCCATACCATCCTAGCTTTAGATGATTGCCACGACCAAACCCAAGACGAAACTGGCGGTGATTCAAATGGATTGTATTTTCTGCAGCATTGTCCGCAAAACTTCCCCGGCCCATATCCTGTGGGAGGATGATCAGCATATGGCGTTCCTGTCGATCTTCCCTAACACACCGGGTTTCAGCGTGGTGATTCCAAAGCAGCATTACGGCAGCTATGCGTTTGCGCAGTCGGATGAAGTGTTGGCAGGGCTCGCGGTCGCAGCAAAGAAAACCGCACAACAGATCGACCGCGCATTTCCCGATGTGGCGCGTACGGGGATGATTCTGGAAGGGTATGGGGTGGACCACCTGCATGCGAAGTTGTTTCCCATGCATGGGACCGGGCAGGACAGTACATTCAAGCCAATGAGTTCGAAGGTGGAGAAGTTTTTCGAGGCGTATGAGGGCTACATCTCGTCCCACGATTTTGTGCGGGCGGATGATGCCGAATTGGCGGAATTGGCGGCAAGAATCCGATCCTTCGCCTAGCACCCATCCAACTGTGGGAGCTGGCTTGCCTGCGATAGCGGTGGGCCAGCCAACCTCTTCAGTGACTGATCCGACCTCATCGCAGGCAAGCCAGCTCCCACATTTTTATGTGCCTGCCTGAGAGGTCAGCGGCGGCTGCTGACTTCAGCCGGCACATCGTCACCGGCCATGCGTTTGCGGAATAGGGCGGTTCGCGCCAACAGCAGTGTGGTGACCGGCACGGTGATCGCGAGCAAAACCGGAATCAACCAACCATGCAACACCGGCCCGGACTTGAGCACCGAAAAATAGATAATCGACGCCAGTGCCACGCACCATGCGCCCAATGTCGAGGCGAGTGCCGGCGGGTGCATGCGTTGGAAAAATTCCTTCATCCGCAGCAAGCCAATCGCGCCAATCAACGCAAACACACTGCTGAGTAACAGCAACGCCGCGACTATGACTTCAACCCATAACGGCATCATTCAATCACCTCCCCACGCAGCAGGAATTTCGCCAGGGCAAACGAGCCCACGAAGCCGAACAGCGCGATCAGCAGCGCCGCTTCAAAGTAGGTATCACTGGCATAGCGAATACCCAGCACCAGCATCATCAGCATGGCCAGGATGTACAGGTAGTCCAGCGCCAGGACTCGGTCCTGGGCGGACGGGCCTTTGAACAGGCGGATCAGGGTCAGCACCATCGCCAGCGAGAACAGGAACAGGCTGGCCAGGATCGCATTGGAGAGCAGGGCGCTCATTCGAAGATCTCCATCAGGGGCCGCTCGTAGGTGGCTTTGAAGTGCTGGATAAACAGGGCTTCATCGTCAAGGTCGAATACGTGCAGCAGCAAGATGCTACGGTCCAGCGCCAGTTCCGACCAAATGGTGCCGGGGATCACCGTGGTAATCATCGACAGCGCGGCAAGGCCGTTGGGGCTGTGCAGGTCCAGGGGGATCTTGATGAAGCGCGAGCGCGGCGGGCGTGTGCCGCAGGTCAGTACACCCCACGCCACTTGCAGGTTGGAGACGATCACGTCGCGGCCCACCAACAGGAACAGACGCAGGATCACGCCAGGGCGACGCAGGCTGATCGGCTGCGGGCGCAGCGGCGCCATCAGCAAAGGCGCGAGAAAGCCCAGCAGCGCGCCCAGCAGCAGGTTACCGGGGCTGATCGACAGGTTCAGCAGCAGCCACAACACCCACAGGGCCAGCGACAACCAGGGTGCAGGAAACAGGCGCTTCATGGTTGCACCTCCAGCGCGGCGGCCTTGGCTTCAGGGCTTGGCACGGGACGTGTGGCCATTACCGCCATCACATAGCTTTCCGGGTTGTTCAGGCTCTTGGCGGTGGCCAGGGTGTAGCGCATCAAGGGTTCGGCCTTGAACGTCAAGGCGATGCTCAAGCCCAGCAGCACGAAGATCGGCACGCACTCGTAGCGTCGCAGCAGCGGTGATGGGCGCTCTTCCGGGGTCCAGAAGCGCTGGATGCCAAGGCGGGCGAAGGCGATCAGCGACGCCAGGCCAGACAAAATCAGTAACGCCACCAGGCCCCAGGCTGCAGGACGGATCGATTCGTCCACGGTGTTGCCCAGGCCCAGTGGGTTGATCAGCGCACTCAAAAGGCTGAGCTTGCCGATGAATCCCGACAATGGCGGCATGCCGATAATCAGCAGCGCGCAGGCGATAAAGCTCAAGCCGAGAAAGGCCATGGTCCAGGGGATGACCTGGCCGACCACGGCTTTCTGCTCATCGTCCAGGTTCACACCCGGACGCGGATGCAGCGACTCCATGGCCTTGGGCAGCGCATCAATCTCTTCATCAAGCGGCAGGTCGTTGGCCGAGCGCGAGCGTTCGATCAATTCAGCCAGCAGGAACAGCGCACTCAGTGCCAGGGTGGAGCTGACCAGATAGAACAATGCCCCAGCGGTCAGGCTTGGCTGGGCAAACCCTACCGCCGACAGCAGGATCCCGGCCGAGACCAGAATGCTCAGGCTCGCCATGCGCTCCAGGCGTTGCGCCGCCACCATCGCCAGCGCCGCGCAGACGATGGTCGCCATGCCGCCATACACCAGCCAGTCGCCGCCAAACAGCGCCGAAGCGCCGGCCTGGCCGGAAAACAGCAGGGTCCACAGGCGCAGCACGGTGTACACGCCAACCTTGGTCATGATCGCAAACATCGCCGCCACCGGCGCACTGGCCGAGGAGTAGGCGGGCGCCAGCCAGAAGTTCAGCGGCCACATGCCGGCCTTGGCCAGAAACGCGGTCGCCAGGATCGCTGCGCCAGCGTGCAGCAGGCCGCGATCAGCCTCCGGCACCAGCGGGATTTTCAGTGCCAGGTCAGCGAAATTCAGCGTGCCGGTGACGCCGTAGATCATCGCCGCACCAATCAGGAACAGCGACGACGCCAGCAGGTTGATCGCAATGTAATGCAGGCCGGACGACACCCGAGCACGACCCGAACCATGCAGCATCAGGCCGTAGGACGCCGCCAGCAGCACCTCGAAGAACACGAACAGGTTGAACAAATCCGCGGTGAGGAATGCGCCGTACAGACCCATCAGTTGGATCTGGAACAGCGCATGGAAGCTAGTGCCCGCACGGTCCCAGCGGGCCATCGCGAACAGCAGCGCGCTCACGCCGATGATCCCGGTCAGCACCAGCATCATTGCCGACAGTTGGTCCACCACCAACACGATGCCGAACGGCACCTGCCAGTTGCCCGGCAGGTACACACCAATCGAGCCGGGGCCGCCTTGTTGCGTCCAGTACAGCAGCAGGATCGCGATGCCCAGGCCGATGACACTGGAGAACAGGTTGATCTGGGCCTTAAGTGGGCGGCGCTTTTCGCCGAGCATCAGCATCAACCCGGCCGTGAGCAGCGGCAGCAGGATCGGCGCGACGATCAGTTGATTCATCCACGTCATTCCTTGGGCTCCCGGCCGTCCACATGGTCAGTGCCGGTCAGGCCCCGGGATGCCAGCAGCACCACCAGGAACAGCGCGGTCATGGCGAAACTGATCACGATGGCCGTCAGCACCAGGGCCTGGGGCAGGGGGTCGGTGTAGTTGAGCAGGTCTTGCGGCACGCCGTCCTTGATGATCGGCTCCTTGCCGATAAACAGGCTGCCCATGCTGAAAATGAACAGATTGACCCCGTACGACAACAGGCACAGGCCCATCACCACCTGGAATGTCCGTGGCCGAAGCACCAGCCAGACGCCGGAGGCCGCCAGGACCCCAATGGCAATTGCGATGACTTCTTCCATCAGGCGGCTCCTTCGGTTGCAGCAACGACTTTGGGCTGGTTGCTCGGTTTATGTGCTCGCACAGATTGGTGGCCGAGGGCGGTCAGCATCAGCAGCGTCGAGCCCACGACCATGGCGTACACGCCAATGTCGAAGAACAACGCACTGGCGATATGGATATCGCCGAGCAGTGGCACGTGGAAATGCCAGGTATGGGTGGTCAGGAACGGGTACCCGGCGAACAGCGCGCCAAGGCCGGTCAAGGTCGCCGACAGCAGGCCGAAGCCCATCCAGCGCATGGGCCGCAGGCTCATCTGCGCTTCGACCCATTGGGTGCCCGCCACCATGTATTGCAGGATAAACGCTACCGACATCACCAGCCCGGCGACAAACCCGCCGCCTGGTTGGTTGTGACCGCGCAGGAACAGGTAGAACGACACCACCAGCGCAATCGGCAACAGCAGGCGCACCAGCACCGCCGGCACCATCATAAAGCCCAGCGCGGTGTCACTGGCCTGGCGCGGGTTGACCAGGTCGGTGGCCACGTCCGGTGCCAATTGGCGCTGTTGCGCCGGCAACTCCATGCTTTCCTTGGACGGGCGGAAGCGTCGCAGCAAGGCATATACGGTCAAGGCCACGGCACCCAGCACGGTGATTTCGCCCAGCGTATCGAAGCCCCGGAAGTCCACGAGCATCACGTTCACCACATTGCTGCCGCCGCCTTCGGGCAGGGCGCGGCTCAAGTAGAACGAGGAGATATCGTTGGGTGTCTGGCGGGTCAGCATCGCGTAGGACAACAGCGCCATGCCGCCGCCCACTACAGTGGACAGCAACAAGTCGCGCACCCGGCGAATGCGCGCCTTGCGCAAGGTGTTGGGCAATGGCCAAACCTCCTCGATACGCCGTGGCAGCCAGCGCAGGCCGAGCAGGATCAGCACGGTGGTCACCACTTCCACCACCAATTGGGTCAGGGCCAGGTCCGGCGCCGAGAACCACACGAAGGTCACGCACGTCATCAGGCCGCACACGCTGACCATGGTCAGGGCCGCCAGCCGGTGATACTTGGCTTGCCAGGCGGCGCCCAGCGCGCAGGCAATCGCCAGCAACCACAGGGTGACGAAGACGATGGAGCCCGCAATCTTCGGCCGGTCGCCCCAGGTGAGGCCACTGTTGATCATGGGGATCATGGCCCCGATCACCGCGACGATCACCAGTAGGAACAATTGGGTTTGCAGGCGCTTGGTGCTGATGCGTTTCTCGATCCTGCGCACACCGCGCATCATCACCACCAGGCAGCGCTCGAAGCCACGCTTGCCGTTGAAATAGCCGATCAGCGGCGGGTATTCGAAGCGGCCACGCTTGAGTTGCTTGCGCAGCATCAGGTACAGCACCACGCCGCCGGTCATTGCCACCAGGCTCATGATCATCGGCGCGTTCCAGCCGTGCCAGATCGCCAGGCTGTACTCGGGCAGCACACCACCGACCACGGGCAACGCCGCTGCGGCAAGGATCGAGCCGACCACCTGGGCCGGGAAAATCCCCACCAGCAGGCAGGTGAACACCAGCAATTCCACCGGCGCACGCATCCAGCGCGGTGGCTCGTGAGGCGTGTGCGGCAAGTCGGTAGCCGGCGGGCCGAAGAACACATCCACGGTAAAGCGCAGGGCGTAGGCCACGCTGAAGGTGCCGGCGATGGTCGCAATCACCGGCAGGGCGATTTCCACCCATTGCGTCGACGAGATGAATACGGTTTCGGCAAAGAACATCTCTTTGGACAGGAAGCCATTGAGCAACGGCACACCGGCCATGGAGGCACTGGCTACCATGGCCAGGGTAGCGGTAAACGGGATCAGACGCACCAGGCCACTGAGCTTGCGGATGTCCCGCGTGCCGCTTTCGTGGTCGATGATGCCCGCCGCCATGAACAGCGACGCCTTGAAAGTCGCGTGGTTGAGGATATGGAACACTGCGGCGACGGCGGCCAGCGGGCTGTTAAGGCCCAGCAGCAGGGTAATCAGCCCGAGGTGGCTGATGGTGGAGTAGGCCAGCAGGCCCTTGAGATCGTTTTGGAACATGGCGCAGTAAGCGCCGAGGAGGAGGGTGAGGGCGCCGGCACCGCCGACGATCCAGAACCATTCTTCGCTGCCGGACAGCGACGGCCACAGGCGGGCCAGCAGGAACACGCCGGCCTTCACCATCGTCGCCGAATGCAGATACGCCGAAACCGGGGTCGGTGCCGCCATGGCATGGGGCAGCCAGAAGTGGAACGGGAACTGCGCGCTTTTGCTCAAGGCGCCGATCAGCACCAGGGCCAGCATGACCGGGTACAGCGAGTGCGCGCGAATCTGGTCGCCCGCCGCCAGCACCTGGTCCAGGTCATAGCTGCCGACGATATGCCCCAGCAACATCACCCCGGCCAGCAGGCACAACCCGCCTGCGCCGGTGACCATCAGGGCCATATAGGCACCACGCCGCGCATCGGCGCGGTGGTGCCAATAGCCGATCAGCAGGAACGAGAACAGGCTGGTCAGTTCCCAGAAGAACACGATCTGAATCAGGTTGCCGGAAATCACCAGGCCAAGCATGGCGCCCATGAACGCGAGGAAGAACGCAAAGAAGCGCGGCACCGGATCGTCCGGCGACATGTAATAACGCGCATACAACGACACCAGCGTGCCGATGCCGAGCACCAGCATCGAGAACAGCCAGGCAAAGCCGTCCATGCGCAACACGAAGTTCAGCCCAAGACTGGGCAACCACAGGAATTCTTCGCGTATTACGCCACCATGGGCGATCTGGGGGTAGAGCAGTGCGACTTGAATAGTGCCGACCAATGCCACCAGGCCGGCCAGCAGGGATTCGGTATTACGTGCGTTGTGCGGCAGCAAGGCCGCCAGACAGCTGCCAATGAATGGCAGAAGCAGTAGAACTATCAGGGACATAGGCTTCTAATCTGCGGGAGTTTGGGATGCATCATACGTGCCGCTTTCACGATCACCAAACGGCAAGATGTGGCAGGATCCTACAAGGTAGGCCGAAACCTCTCATTCAGCACTGGTTCAAAACTCTTGAATTGAAACGCCGACCCCTGTGGGAGCCGGGCTTGCCCGCGATGACGATAGAGCGGGCACCACAGGGTTTGCAGGTTATCCCTGACGCTCCTGTTCCAAGGCATCTGCGAGTTCAATTGCCTTCTGCCCCTTCGTCTTCATCTCACTCACAATCACCGCTACCACAATCAACACCGCCCCGACCATTGCAATCGGCGGGAAGCGCTCTCCGGCAATTCGCCCGACCACGCCTGCCCACACCGGCTCGCCGGCATAGATCAAGGTAGCCCGGGTTGGCGACACACTCTGCTGCGCCCAATTCATCGCGACCTGGATCACCGCACTGGTCAAGCCCAGGCCCACGGCGCTGAACAGCAACAGCCAAGAAAAGCCCGGCAACGCCTCGCCCATGGGCACCACCATCATGAACGACAGCACCGAAGCGGTGGCCAGTTGCACCACGGTCACCCGGCGAATATCCACCTGGCCGGCAAATGCACTGATCAAGATGATCTCGGCCGCTATTGCCACGGCACCGATCAGCGTAGCGATTTCACCTGGGCTGAAGTTCAGTGAAGCCCCCGCCGGGCCAGTCAACAGCATCAACCCGGCAAACGCCAGCATGATGCCGATGCTGGGCATCAACCCGGGGCGACGGCCCAGCACCAGCCACTGCAACAGCGGTACGAACGGTACATACAACGCGGTGATAAACGCCGACTGGCTGCTCAGGATGGTCTGCAAGCCAATCGTCTGCAAACCGTAGCCAAACATGATCGCCACCCCGATAAACACCCCGGCCTTCAATTCGAACAGGGTCAGGTCGCGCAGGGTGCGCAAGGAAAAGAACCCCACCACAATTGTCGCCGCCGCGAAGCGCAGCCCCACAAAAAACATCGGCCCGCTGACGGTCATGGCATGTTGCACCAGCAAAAAGGTACCGCCCCAGATCATGGTGATCACCACCAGGATGCATTCGGCTTTGCTGAAGCGGTTGAATCGCGAAGGGGAGGTCGGGGCAGTCATGGCGGCTCGGTCTTGCAAGGGAAAGGCACGGACCGCACAATGCGCCGCACGCTGGGCAGTATACTGCGCACACCCACCTATTGAGCAATATAGTGCACAAAGAAAATCCGCAACGGGCCTCGGTCCTGCAGCACGTCAGCCAGAACGTCCGTCGCCTGCGCCACGCCGCCGACCTGAGCCAGACTGCACTTTCGGAAAAGTCCGGGGTCAGCCGGCGCATGCTGGTGGCGATTGAAGCGGGGGAGAAGAACGTCAGTCTCTCCACCCTCGACCGTGTGGCTGAAGCGTTGGACGTGGCGTTCAGTGATCTGATTCAGGCGCCGGATGTGCGGGACCACAGCCGTATCAACGAGCTGGCCTGGGCGGGCGAGATTGTCGGGAGTAAGGCGGTGCTGCTGGCCAAGGCCACGGCACGGCGTGAAGTCGAATTGTGGGAGTGGCGGCTTGAACCCGGTGATCGTTATTGCCCGGACCCTGATTTGGAAGGGTGGAGCGAACAACTGTTCGTGTTCGAGGGCAGCCTGACGCTGGTGATAGGTGATCAGGAAAATGTCATCGAGGCTGGAGAGTTCTTTATGTTCGCCAGCCACCAGCCCCATGCTTATCGCAATGATGGGAACGCGGCGGTACGGTTTGTTCGAAATGTGGTGATTTGAGCAACAATAAGGGCGAACTGGCATGAGTGAATCCACCCGCGTTGCCGATGTACTGATCATCGGCGGCGGCCTGAGCGGTACGATGCTGGCCGTGCAGCTGCTGCGCCTGCCGGGCACGCGGCGCATCCTGGTGATTGAGCCGCGTGCTGAGCTGGGGCGGGGCGAGGCCTATAGCGCGGTCGAGCTGGGTCATACCTTGAACGGCAATGCGGCGCGCATGAGCGTCGACCCGGACAACCCCGACGACCTGACCCAATGGCTCACTGACTACATCGCTGGCGGTGGTTGGCCTGAGTCGGATCAGCAGCATGTGCCCATCAGCGAACTGTTCCCGCCACGCGGGATTTTCGGGCTGTACGCGCAACAGCGCTTGGCCGAGGCCAAGGCGTTGTCTACGTCGACCGTCGAGCATATCCGCGCCGAAGGGGTGGACCTGCAAGTCGACGCAGCCTCCACGCTGTTGACCCTCGATAATGGGGAGCAGCTGCGTGGCACTTTTGCGGTATTGGCCACCGGCATGTTCCCGGCAGCGCGCACGCCCCTAACCGAGTCCAGCGGTTTGAACACCGCAGCCATGGACCCATGGGACGTGCAAGCGATGACCCAACTCGACCCGCAATCAACGGTACTGATCATCGGCTCCGGGTTGACCATGGTCGATGCCGTGGTGTCGCTGGAACAGGCCGGGCATCGCGGTCCCATCGAGATCTTTTCGCGCCACGGCCTGTTGCCCCATGTACGCCGGCAACCGCCAAGTTGGGACGATTTCCTGGCCGCCGACCACCGCCTGCGTAGCCTTCGGCAATTGCTGCGCGAGGTGCGTCGGCAATGCCGCATCGCACTCGACCAAGGCATCGATTGGCAGGCACCGCTGGACACCGTGCGTGTGCATATCGCACGTTTATGGAGCCAGGCCAGTGAGCGTGAGAAGCGCCAGTTCGTGCGGCATGTGCGGCCTTGGTGGGAAAGCCACCATCACCGCTCGCCCCCATTGAGTGCGCACTTGGTGGAGCGCTTACAGGGGGAAGGGCGGCTGCGAGTTCGCGCAGCGTCATTCAAGGGCTTGGTGCCGTCGGATGAGGGCGTTGCCATTGCGGTGCGCCAGCGTGGCGAGCAAGGACTCATCCGGGTTTCGGGCGCGGTGTTGATCAACTCGAGCGGCATTGAATACGATTGGCGCCGCGTGGCCCGGCCATTGCCGCAACAACTGCTCAAGCGTGGGTTGATCCGGCCTGGGCCTTTGGCGTTGGGGATTGCGGCGGATGCAGCCGGCGCGGTGCTGGATGCCCAGGGCCATGCCAGCCAGCGACTGTTTGCCATGGGGCCGCCGTTGCGGGGCATGTGGTGGGAGAGTACGGCGGTGACGGATGTGGCGCTTCAGGCCAAGGCACTGGCAACCAAGCTCACACAGATCTAAGTGGGGGAGGTGAGCAAGCCCTGATCCGCGAAGTGAACGTCAATGCTCAAAGCAACGAAAATCAAATGTGGGAGGGGGCTTGCTCCCGATGAGGGCTTGTCAGTAAATACATTTGTGGCTGATGCACCGCTATCGGGAGCAAGCCCCCTCCCACAGGTTGATCTGCGCTTATCTTGAGGTTTTCACAAAGCCTGGCTTGAGTCCGAATACCTCAACGCCCTGGGGCGTCGATTGCCCAGTGGTCACTTTCACCCGCTGCACCGGTTTATCCATCGCCGCCCGATACTCCACCGTCATGTCTGCCTGGATCGCCTGGCTGGGAATCACGATCGCCTGGTCATTGTTATAAGTGACAATCGTCAACCGCGCACTCATGCCCAGGCGCACCCGTTGCAACTGCTGCGGTGTCAGCTTGGGGATCGACAGGGTCACCGGAAATTGCGCGCTGCCCTGGTTGTCGCTGGCGATGGCCAAGCCACTGACCACGCTGACCGAGCCGGTCAGCCGTTCGCCGTCGAAGCCATCGCCCATTACTTCCACCGCCTGGCCCTGGTGCAACTGGTTGATGTCCAGCTCGGAGACCTTGGCGACGATTTTCAGCCGCTCGATATTGGCCAGGCCAAACAGCACTTGGCCCTGGCTGACCTTGCTGCCGGCCTGCACCGGCGCGTTGTTGTTGCCACCCCCTTGGGCGGTGTTGCTGCTGCCGGGCGCGGGCACTACGATGCCGGAGAACGGTGCCTTGACCTCCTTGCCTTCAAGGAGTTTTTGCAAGGCTTCGTATTTCACCGTGGCATTGGTCAGCTCCATTTCGGCAATCTGTCGGTATTCGCCTCTGCCTTGGTCCTGGGCCTGTTGCAGTTCGCCGCGCGCCGCTGCCAGGTCGAGTTGCTGCTGTTGGGTTTGCTGCTTGAGATCGTCCAGTTCGTTGCGCGGAATGATGCCGCGTTTGAACAGGTTTTCGCTTTCGGTGAGCTTGCGTTGGGTGTTGCCAGCGGTCATTTCAGCGGTGCGCAAGCTGCGGCGGGCGCGGCTGACGGCGGGGCTGCTATCCCAGTCCTGCATTTCCTGTACGGCACGCCGGGCCTTGAGCAGGGCGGAGAGGGCGTCGCGCAACTGCACTTCAAGAGTCGCCGGGTCCATGCGCAACAGCACCTGGCCGGCCTCGACGCGCTGGCCTTGTTCGACCAGGTTGGCCAACACGTTGCCGTCGAACGGCGCCGTGAGGGTGACGGTAGTGTCAGGCTCGATCTTGCCCACCAGGCCGATCTGGTGCTCCAGCGGGTCGGGTTTTACCGCTAGCCACTGCTCGGTCGGACCTGCCTGCTCGGCGCCGTTGCGCTGGTTGAGCAGACTGATTGCCGCGCCAGCCAACAGCAGGATCGAAACAACGACTAGCAGCGTTTTTTTCTTAGTAGTCATTGAGGGCGATTTCCCAACTTTCCAGCGTCATGCCCAGGGTCAGGTCGAGTTGAGTCTGGGCGTTCAAATAAGCGATCAGCGCGTTGAGCTGGGCATTTTCGGCGTTGCGAAGGTCGGTTTCGAAGCTCAACACCTGGAAGTTAGTGGAGCGTCCGGCACTGAGTTTTTCCCGTTCGATTTCGATCTTGCGCCGTGACAACTCCACGGCACGCTTGGAAATTTCATATTGGCGCCAGCGGGTGCCGAGGTCACGCACCACGTTGTTGACGTTGCGCTCCAGCTCCTGGCGCGCATCGGTAATGCGGATTTCCTGGTCCTCGACGTTCACTCGCGCACGTACCTCGGCCTGATGCGTGCTGATGTCGCCGATGGGGATCTGCACCTGCACCCCCGCGTAGCTGTCCCAGGTACGGTTATTGTCATGGCCGTTGTTGTTGTCGGTGGCGGCGCGCACCTGGTTGGCGCCGGCGACCAGGTCCACTTGCCAGCGCCCGGAGTCCTTGGCGATCACCAGGTTGAGGTCGGCCTGTTGGCTACCGAGCAGGGCGGCGAGGTATTCCGGTTGCTGGTTTTGCGCCAGGTTGAAGGCTTGGCGTTGGTCAATTTCCATGGGGTTGGCCTCCAGGGCTTCGGTGGCGCGCACTGGTGTCGACAGGTCCAGCGCCAGCAGGCGCAGCAAGGCCAGGCGGCTGGTGTCCAGTTGATTGCGAGCTTCTTCCACGCCCAACTGCTGGGTGGCGATGTCGGCTTCGGTTTGCACGATCTCGAACTCGGCCATGCGCCCGGCGCTGATCAGTGCCTTGTTCACGTCCAGCAAGGTGTTGGAGCGCTTGAGCGCGTCCTGCACGATCACCAGTTGTTCCTGGGCACGCAGCAGTTCGCGATAGGTGGCGATGATTTGGCTGATGGTCTGCGCCACGGTGGCCTTGAGGTTCAGGCGGTTGGCCTGCTCGGCCAGGCGCGACAGGCGCAGCGGCGCGGTGGTGGCGTCCCAGCCGGCGCCGCGCATCAGCGGTTGGATGATCGCCAGGTCGAGCCCGTCGCTGCGGTAACGGCCGGCGCGGTTGGCGTTGTTCAACTGCTGGGTCCAGGCCATGCTCAAGCGCGTGCCGTATTCGCCGAGCAGGCTGCTGGTGGGCGCGACGTTGGCGTTGCGCGCATTGTCTTGGGAGCCGCGGGTGCTGCGGTAATAGCTGTTGAGGGTGAGCTTGGGGTTGAACACATCTTCGGCCACGCGCAGATCGAACTTCTGCGCCACTCGTTGCAGGTAGGCGCTGCGAATCGCCGGGTTATTACGCAGGCCCAGGTACACCGCGTCGCCCAGGGTCATGGTGGTAGCCTGGGCGTTCAGCGAGACGCTACGCTCGTAGCCGCTGCGGGTACTGCTGGGCGCCGAAGGGTTGATAACCATCTCGGCAGTCATGCCCGGCAGGCTGATCAGCAGAAGGAGCAGCCCGCACTTATTCATCGCGCAGGGCCTCCACCGGCTGTAACCGCGAGGCCGAGACCGCCGGGTAGATGCCAAAGAACAAACCTACCAGTAACGTACTGCCCACCCCCAGGGGCAGGGCGGCCACCGCCAGGGCAAATGCCCAGCCCGACAGCCACGCATACAGCCAGGCTGCGGTCATGCCCAGCACCGCACCGCACAGCGCACCCACGGCGGTGAGCGTGACGGCTTCGAGCAGGAACAGGTTGCGGATATCGCGCTGGCGTGCGCCCAGGGCCATGCGGATGCCGATCTCGCGGCGGCGCTCCGAGACATTCATCAGCATCACGTTCATCACCCCGACACCGCCGCCCACCAGGGAAATCGCGCCAAGGGCCAACAGCAGGTAGGCGAAGGTGCGACTTTGGCGCGTCATGCCGTCGATCATCTGCTGGGGCACCGTGATATTGACGTCGTGGTCGCTGAGTTGGGGTTGCAGCGCAGCGGTGGCGTCCCTCGCGATACGCTCCATGTCCTGCCCTGGCGCCGCACGGATGATCACATTGCTGATCTGCGGGGTGGCATAGATGCGGCGCATACCTTCGGCCGGAATAAACAACGACTCGTTGGCCTGCACTGGCATCAGCATGGCCCGGGGCTGGTCGTGCAGGATGCCCACGATCAGAAACAGGTAGTCGTTGATGCGCACGCGGTCGCCCAGTTGCAGTGGGTCGCCCGGCGCACTGAGGGCCTGGGCAAGTGGGTCACCAATCACAGCGAAAGTTTCGCTGGCGTCGAAGGCCGACAGGAAGCGCCCCTCGCGCACGGCCAGGCGCATGGCGGCCTGTATACCCGGCGTGCTGCCGACCAGGTTGGCATTGGTGGTGCGCCCATGAAACACGATGGGCCCGCTGAACAGGCTGAGCGCGCCGATATGGGCAATGCCCGGTACGGCCAGGCGTACGGCGTCGAGGTCGAGTTGGGTACGCATCGGCACATTGCTGCTGCCCTTGGGCGGGAACTGGGCGATGAGGGTATCGGTGCCCATGTCCTTGAAGATCATCGCGGCATCCACTGCCGCGTTGTGGCCGATATTGATCAGCGCCACTACCGAGGAGCTGCCGATCACAATGCCCAGCAGCGCCAGGATCGAACGTTTGCCCAGGGTGCGCAGGCTGATCAAGGCTTCATGCAGCAGTTGGCTGAGGCTCTGCTCGACCCGCAGGCTCATGGGCGCTCGGCCTCGTGCACCACACCGTTGCGCACCAGGATCTTGCGCTCCAGGCGCTCGGCAATGTGGGCGTCGTGGGTGACGATGATCAGCGTCACCTGCTGCTCACGGTTGAGGCTCAGCAGCAGGTCCATGATTTCCTGTGCGGTGGTGCTGTCGAGGTTGCCGGTGGGTTCGTCGGCGAGGATCACCGAGGGTTTGCCGACCAGTGCGCGGGCAATGGCGACGCGCTGACGCTGGCCGCCGGAGAGGTCGGCCGGGCGATGGTGGGCGCGCTCGGCCAGGCCGACTTGATCGAGCATACGCTGGGCCTGTTCCACCGATTCATGCCGCGATACGCCGCGATAACTCAAGGGCAGCGCGACGTTGTCCAGGGCGCTCAGGCGGGGCAGCAGGTTGAAGCTCTGGAACACAAAACCGATCTGCTGGTTGCGGATCGCGGCCAGTTCGTCGGGCGTGGCATTGAAAATATCGTGACCGGCAAAGTGGTACTGGCCGCAGTTGGGCAGGTCCAGCAGGCCGAGAATGTTGAGCAGGGTGCTTTTGCCGGAACCGGAGGCACCGAGGATGCCGCAGCTGTCACCGCGAGCGATGGACAGGCACACGTCATTGAGAATGCTCAGCTCCTGCCCGGCGAGCTGATAACGCTTGCCGATGCCTTGCAGGGAGATCAAGCCGGGTTGCGTGGGGGTGTCTGTCATCATGACTACGCCTGCAGTCACGACGGTACTGCCATGCCCCCGGAAAATCCTTGTAACAAGTTCGGGAGCTGCCTGTACGCGTCACGGACTGGTTTTATTTCTTGTTTTTAAAATATTGTTTGAATAGTACCTGCGTTCAATCTGCTTCGCCAGCCATGGATGTAGAGCGGTTTTACCCTTTGAAACGTTCTGCCGAATGCAGGTTTCGGACCGGTAGAAATCCTTTCAATAGGTCTCGATAGCCCGGTTATACAGGCTTTTAGTGATATGGCGGAGTGTCACTACTTGCTTTCGCCGGGCCGCCCCGGTATAAAAAAATCAAATTATTTTTTAAAACAATATTTCCGCCGTGGAACCCTTATGGTCGCGAAGAAACTCAGCGCTCCAAACGTTACCAAGACTCGATTGCTGGATGCGACAGAGGCCCTCTTCATCAAGTACGGCTACGACGCCGTGTTGCTACGCCAGATAACCGAACGCGCCCAGGTCAACCTGGCGGCGGTGAACTACCACTTCGGGGACAAGGACTCCCTGATGAAAACCCTGCTGATGCAACGCCTGGAGCCGCTCAACGAGCAGCGCCTGGAATTGCTCGCCCGCTGCGAAGCCGAATCCGATGGCCCGCTGGATTGCGACACGCTGCTCGGCGTGCTGTTCGCCCCGGCCATGGGCCTGGAACGCAGCGACCCGGCCAGCGGGGAAGGGCGCTCGTTCATTCGCTTCCTTGGCCGGGTTTACAGCGACACCTCGCCGTTTATCCAGGAATACCTCAAGGTGCATTACCAGCCGGTGTTCCAGCGCTTCTTCGAAGCCTTCGCCCTGGCACTGCCAGACCTGCCGCGCAATGAGCTGGGCGTACGCCTGCAATTTGCCCTCAAGGCGATTTCCGGGGTCATGGCCGGCACCGAACTGCGCCTGCTGATGAACTCCATGAGCCTGGGCCGCCCGGCCACGGATGCCGAGGTGATGGCCAAGCTGATCACGCTGGTGTCGGCGGCGATTCGGGTGCCGCAGCAAAGTGCAGAGGCTGAAACGGCGTTGGCGAAGGTGCTGGATACCCAGCGCGCCATTCGCGAACAAGCCACACGCTGAAGCCACTCCCCAAACCCCTGTAGGAGCGAGCTTGCTCGCGAAAAACGTCAACGATAACGCGGGCATTCTGGTTAACCGCGGCGTCATTGCGTTCTTCGCGAGCAAGCTCGCTCCTACAAAAGCGGGGCGTTTTCCAGCGCCAAAAAGCAGGCAAAAAAAAGCCCGCTGGGGCGGCGGGCTTGATATGCAACGTTTGTAACGGATGAGGCTTCACACTACGTCTCGGCTTGTGAATAAAACGTGAAAAATATGTAAGAGAAAGTGTGAATGTGCGGGCATTGTATCAACGGCACTTTTGTTCGCTGTATTACCACTCGTCGCTACTGTCATCTTTGACAGCTAGACGCCTATCCCCTTCAAGCGTCTGATTTCCTTGTTCCATAGCCGTCCAGGCCTCACCCAAGGAGTTCAGTCATGTCCAAATTACCAGCCCCCGAGGAACGTTTTCCGGTTGTGCGAAGCTCATCCACTCCCCGCAATGATCTCGACCTGCCGGTCTACTCGACCCCGGTGCTCAACGTGGTTGGGGCTGACAGGGGCCTAGGCGTGCGACATCTCGATACTTACCTATATGTAACCATTGTGCGCTGGACTAATTTGCAAGCGGGTGATACTTGCGAATACTTCCACGGCAGCCGTACGCTGCGTCTGGGCTTTCACATTGTCAAGCCAGAGGAAACAGGCAAAAGCTCTTTTCAACTGGCCATCAACGAGGAACGTATACCGCGGGGGCTATCCTTTCCTGTGTTTGTACGGGTTGTGCGTAATGGCCCAGGCACGCCGCCTACATCAGGCGACTTGACCGTCTTCGTCAAGGACGCACGGCCAGGCCTGGATGAGCAGCCCGGGCTGGGTTACCACGACAAATTGCTGCTGAGCTTGCCGGACGACCTGGCAGCGCCCGGCGCAGTGTTGACGCCGCAGCGCGCCGCCCAGGGCGTAGTGTTCACTCTCGATTACCCCGGTAAGCGAGTGCGCGATAAGGTCTATCTGTACTGGGACACGATCACGCAAGTGGTGGTTTTCGAACTCGATGAAGACCATGCAAGCGGCACAAAGCCGATTGAAGTGGAAGTTCCGGCAAGTGTCATCGGCACCGGCAGTGGCCTCCTACCGATACGCTATCAGGTGCTCGATGAAGTGGAAAACCGCTCTGGGCATGTCGAGCACTTTTCTCAGGCCGTGCATGTACAGGCCGAGCTTGACCCCAGCCTGCTCAGGCGGGCGCGCTTCCTCGTCGGCTCCACCTCGGTCACCTCGGTCAATTATGATCAGGATGCAGGGAAATTCTTTGCTGTTCAGGTGGTCACGCCTTTTCAGCTTCCGGATGGCCGTTTTGTCCCGGCGAATACTCGCGTCATTGCAACCTTGAGTGGTACTCACGCCGATGACTCAACGTTTGACCTCGATCTGCCCGATCAGGGCGCTGACCCGGGTTGGCCAACGTCGTTTCCTGTCGATGACGCCATCATCAAACAATTAATCCAAGGCTCGATGAAGATCACCTGGCGGCTTGAGTTCCCGCTGGGCACCTTACTGGCCAAGTCCCAATCCCTGACGATCCTGATCTCTGGCACGATTGCGGACATGCCGGCAGTCACGGTGGTGCAGGCCGATGCCGGCTTGATTGACCCCGAAGAGCCTTACATCACCATTAATTATCCGAACCCGGCCTATACGCCCTACGATCCGAATAATCTGGTCAGGCTGCGGATGGAGGCTGTTCTACCGGGTGGCGGGTTGGTTGAATACGAACAACGCCATAACGCAGGCGCCCCACCACCGCCCACCCGTTTTCGTACCGTAACCCAAGCCAACTTCGCTCGGTTTATCGGGCTGGGCGATGTGCGGGTTTTCTACACGGTAGACGACGGCCTCATGCGGGCATTGGGCACAGGGACGCAGGCCATCCGCGAGTCAGAGTCGACGTATGTGCGGTTCGGCGAGCGTATCGCCGAAATGCCAAGGCCGGAAATCGACCGGGTCGATGAGGACGACAACCTAGACCCAGATGACTTGTTTGGCCAGCTCGACATCACGCTGCCCTACGCTGAAACTTACGATGGCGATGTCTTTACATGGCGCCTGACAGGCACTGCCGCGGACGGCAGCACCCAGGATGACATCCGCCTGAATCGCGCCACCGCGGGAGCCCCCGTCTCCTTTTCGCTGGACCGACACTACGCCGACACCAACCTGGGCGGCGTGATTCGCTTGAGCTATTCACTGATCCCCGCGAATGGTGGGCGCACCCTGCGCTCTGAAATACTCGAAGTGACTGTCGGTAAGGCGCTGGGCGACTTGCCTCGCCCGGAAGTCGTCGAAGCGTCCCAAGCCCTCGACCAATTGGCACCGGAAGCGGTCACCGCCGGTGCGACCATTCGAGTCACCTTCCCGCAAATGCTGCCCACCGACCGTATTCGAGCGTGCTGGACAGGCATACCCGACATCGGCAGCCACTGTGAAACCAAGGACGGCAACACCCGTAAAACCGTGGACTTCACCGTCCCGCCTGAAGTCGTGGGCGCCAGTATTGCGCCATTTGGCCAACGGATCAACGTGCAATACTTCCTGATACGTAACGGACGAGAAACGCCTTCTCCAATCCTCGACCTGCTGCTGCTCAACCTAACCACCTTGCCGATCCCGACCATCGAAAGGATCGGGGATGCCCCGGTGCTCGAGACTTCCAAGTTGAATGGATCCGAGCGCACGATGATCAATATCTGGCACTTCATTCATCGGGCTCAGCGCATCTGGATGGAGTACAGCGGCACCTATGACACCGTTCCAGAGACGCCATACTTTGAGGCCACCTACACCAACAACCTGGTGACCGAAGAAGGCGAAGCCAGTGGAATCCTGCCACCGACCCCCGTGGACGAACTGCGCAAGCTCAAGGATGGAACGCTATTGACCATCCGTTTCTGGGTCTGCTTTGATCGCAGTTTCAACAAGGCCAATGCGGTGTTGTTCCGCGAGCGCCACTACACCATCCAGTCCCTGCCGAGCGTATTGCCCCACCCGTTTATCAATGGCACCACCGACACCGGGCCGAACGTGACGGTGGACCCGCTGCCCATTGAACACAATACGACGGCAACGGTTCGCTATGACGGTATGAGTGGGCAAGATTTCATCACGCTTTACTGGTTTTTTGCCGACGGCACCTCTTATTCAACCCGCGAGCAGGGGCAGGATGGAGGCACGCTGGTATTCAACCTGACCTCGGCCAAGGTCTTGCACCGCAGTGTGAACAGTACCGTGTGCTTGAAGTATTCGGTAGAACGGCCGGGCGTGGCAGAGCCGATTCCGTCAAATGTGCAGACGGTGACGGTCAATACCATTCTTGCTGCCAGTTTGCCGCAGCCACGGATCAACAACATTGCTTCTGGCGGTACGCTGGATGTCAACAATTTCGCGGGTAGCGCCACGGCTGCAGTGCTCAAATGGTCGTTGAGTCACACAGGGCAACGGGTCTGGTTGATTTGCAGCGGTGCAGGCGTAACCCCGCTAACTGTTCTCAATGGTGTGGCAATCACCGCAACAGAGGCTGTTAATGGGCTTGCAAACAAGGAAGTACTGCGTAGTTGGCTGAAGCGCATAACGAATGGTACACGAATAACGATAACCTGTGAGGTAACGTTTGACGGCAGTAATGATAAGTCAAAAGCCGTTATTTTTAACAACGCTCAATATACCAAGGCAGACCCTTGGACAGATGTCGGCCATTACTTTAACACTGGAAATTTAGGCGGATGGACTTTAGGAAGAGGCGGTCTGGGCGCTACGTTTGGTGTCCTTGGTTTGTATGTGGATACTCCCCATCCCTCTAATGCTGGCGCAGTGATCTCAAGGACATTTAACTTTAATAGAGTGCATCGCTATAGCATCAGTTATTCCATCGGGAACACTAGTCCGTCCGGTGGTGTCCCGCCCATCACGGCTGTTCTCGTGGGCTCGCAGGTTGCTATACCGAAATTTACAGTTCCAAATTCCGGCTATATTGAAGGCCAACAAAATTTGTCCTTCATACCGGCGGCTAACGGGCCGGCTTCCGTTGTGCTTCATAACTATCAAGATCTAGGGGGCGGTTCAGGCTCTCAAGGGGGCAATGACTTTCACGTCTACTACATAGGCGTATATCGCCTCGATTAAATGAAAAATGAGAGTAAGAAGTAACGCGCAATGAAAAGGGGTGGATCTATTTTATTTGTGGGTCAGTCCTAACTAAAAACGGAACAGATCTATTCAAGATAGATCTGTTCCGTTTTTGCTGTGATATCAAATCTTCCAGCGCGCCGAACTTCTGAAGAGCCGCTCGCGCATCCCATCAATATTCGCGGCCAGTTGCAGCGTCAACAGCCGGTAGCCGTCCAGCCCGTTGTGTACCGGGGCCTCCAGCAGCGTGACGTTCGACGTAACACTACCCGATCGCTCCAACCGCTCCGTCACCCCCGACTTCAACGCCCGTGCCATCCCTACCAATTGCACCCGAATCTGCCGATGCTCGGCCTTCAACATCACCTGCATCCGTGCCATCGCTTGCTCATTCCGAGGATCCGGGCGGGTATTGCCGAGAATCTCCAGAGTGCTGATGCACATGCGCAGATGACGCTGGATCGCGTCCAGTTCGGTCATGGAAATCCGCACCTCCTTGGACACCGATGGCATCAATGAACGCAGTTGCAACATCGCCGCGTTCAAGCGGTTGAGCAGTTTGAGGTGTTCATCGTCGGTCACCGATTGGCCATTGATGATCCGACTATAAATTTGCGCGCAGTCGCGCAACGCACTGGCCAGGTTGTAACGCCACGAATATACGGCATACAGCGGCAAGGCAAAGGAAAACGCCAAGGCCAGCACGATACCGATCAGGATATCGACCGTGCGCCATAAGCCATCTGATATCGGGTTGTCACCGTGGCCGGCAACGATAAACACTGTGATAGCCGACAGCAGCGCGATGTAACCGCCCTTGCCGATGGCATGGTAGGAAAAGAACCCGCACACCAATGACATCAACAGATAGGTCAACAGCGGCAGGCCGAAGTAAGCCTGTTGCACCACCAGCAGTAAACCGACGCTGGCGCCGATCAAGGTGCCATAGGCGCGCTCGACGGCTTTCTTGCCGATATTGCCATGGTGCTGCAAGCCGCCGATCACGATCAGCATGGTCACCGATGCCCATTCCCCGTGGGGCAGGTTCAGGCCACTGGTGAGCAGGATGGTCGCCAGCAAACCGACGGATACGCGCGCGGCGTGGATCAGCTTGGCGTGGCGAAAGCGCCGGTACGGGTCGAGCAGGGGGCGCAGCAGGCGCCGGGCAAAAATGGGCAGGTTCATCGGTATTGAAGTGGCCTCAAGTGTATGAATGTGCTCGACTCAATGTGGGAGCTGGCTTGCCTGCGATAGCATCACCGCGACCTGACTGAAAGACCGAGGCGCCGGCATCGCAGGCAAGCCAGCTCCCACACTGACCTGTCTGCACATTGGAACGGGGTTGGCTTCAGAAAATGTAATCGGTCGTCAGGAAGCTCGAGTCACGGTTGCGCAGGATATCGCTGACCAACGCCTTGTTACTCTCCTGGAACTTGGTCGCCACCAGGGTACGGATCGAAAACACGCGCAAGGCGTCATGCACCGACAGCGTGCCCTCGGCCGAGTTCTTGCGGCCGTTGAACGGAAAGGTGTCCGGCCCGCGCTGGCACTGGGCGTTGATATTGATGCGACCGACCTGGTTGGCAAAGGTGTCCACCAGGCGCCCGACGGCGACGGGGTCGGTGCCGAAGATACTCAACTGCTGGCCAAAATCCGAATCCAGCACGTAGTCGATCACGGTCTCCAGGTCACGGTAGGGCACGATCGGCACCACCGGGCCGAATTGCTCTTCATGGTAGACGCGCATCTGCGGGTTCACCGGATACAGCACCGCCGGGTAGAAGAACGAACCACGGCTGCTGCCACCCTCGGCATTCATCACTTTGGCCCCATGCCGTGCGGCATCGGCCACCAGTTCGTTGAGGTAATCCACCTTGCCCACCTCGGGCAGTGGCGTCAGCGCCACGCCGTCTTCCCAGGGCATACCGGGCTTGAGCGTCGCGAGTTTGGTGTTGAATTTCTCGATAAAGCTATCGACGACATCTTCATGCACGAACAGGATCTTCAATGCAGTGCAACGCTGGCCGTTGAACGACAACGAACCGGTGACCGCTTCACTCACCGCGTTATCCAGGTCCACCTCGGGCAGCACGATGCCGGGATTTTTCGCGTCCAGGCCCAGGGCGGCTCGCAAGCGGTGCGGCTTGGGGTGCAGCTTTTTCAGGTCGCTGGCGGCCTTGTTGGTGCCGATAAAGGCAAAGATATCGATCTTGCCGCTGGCCATCAGCGCGCTCACGGTTTCGCGGCCGCTGCCGTAGATCACGTTGATCACCCCGGCCGGGAAGCTGTCGCGGAACGCCTCCAGCAAGGGGCGGATCAACAGCACACCAAGTTTGGCCGGCTTGAACACCACGGTATTGCCCATGATCAACGCCGGGATCAGCGTGGTGAAGGTCTCGTTCAACGGGTAGTTGTAAGGCCCCATGCACAGCGCCACGCCCAGCGGTACGCGGCGGATTTGCCCGAGTGTGTCCTGTTCCAGCTCGAAACGGCTGCTACGGCGGTCGAGTTCCTTGAGGGCGTTGATGGTGTCGGTGATGTAGTCGCAGGTGCGGTCGAATTCTTTCTGCGAATCCTTGAGGTTCTTGCCGATTTCCCACATCAGCAGCTTCACCACCGCATCGCGCTGTTCGCGCATACGCCGTAAAAATGCCTCGACGTGCTGGATACGTTCGACAACGCGCATTGTCGGCCACTCACCCTGGCCACGGTCATAGGCACGCACGGCGGCATCCAGGGCGGTGAGGGCGGTGTCGGCATCCAGCAATGGCGTGCTGCCGATATGCACGCGCTCATCGCCCAGTTGCACCGGGCTTTGCACGCGAGCGAGCGGGCCGTTCCACACCCGCAACTGGCCATCGACCAGGTAATCACGCTGCTCAATGGGCGCCGCCAGGCGAAATTGCTCGGGAATCTGGGTGACGGAAGTGGGAAACAGCTGGGCGAGCAGGTTGCTGGTGGTCATGTCGCTACCCCTGGAATAGTTGCAAAACATGACTAGAGAGTCACCCAACTAGCGGCTCTAAGGCAAGGCTTACGCGCATTGTTGTTCGCAGCGCGGTGCGCGCCGGGTAAACTGCGCGGCTTTTCAGAAGGAGTTCACATGAGTCAGTACCAGCCGGGCATTCTTGCCGCACCGGTGCCTTTGCAGGCCCGCCATCTGTTTTTCGCCCTCGATTCCCTGCAAGCCGTGCCCGCGGCGCTGGACGCGCTGGTGCAGTTGACGGATGCGGCGGCCGTGGTCGGTTTCGGTGAACCGCTGGTAAAGGCGCTGGGCGCCGAAATTGAAGGGCTGCGTGCATTCCCCGCCGTCAGCGGCCCTGGCGCTGACAACCCTTCGACTCAACAGGCGCTGTGGGTATGGCTGCATGGGGTGGATCGTGGCGAGTTGCTGCTGCGTAGTCGTGCCATCGAGAAAGCCCTGGCCCCGGCGTTTCGCCTGGTGCAATCGACTGAAGGCTTCCGCTACAAGACCGGCTTTGACCTGACCGATTACGAAGACGGCACCGAAAACCCCCACGACGATGCCGCCGTGGAAGCCGCCTTGACCGACAGCGGTGCCAGCTTTGCCGCTATCCAGCAATGGCAGCACGACCTCGACGGGTTCGCCGCGTTGCCTGCGCAGGAGCGTGACCACATCATCGGCCGCCGCCATGGCGACAACGAAGAACTCGACGACGCTCCGGAATCGGCCCACACCAAGCGCACAGCCCAGGAAAGCTTCACCCCGGAAGCCTTCGTGGTGCGACGCTCGATGCCTTGGGCCGAGAATGGCCAGGCAGGATTGATGTTCCTCGCGTTTGGCCATTCCTTCGATGCGTTTGAGGCGCAGCTTCGGCGTATGAGCGGGTTGGAGGATGGGATTGTCGATGGTTTGTATCGCATCAGTAAGCCATTGACTGGTGGCTATTACTGGTGTCCCCCGGTCAGGGAAGGGCGTCTGGACCTGAGTTTGGTTTTTTAACGGCCTTTGCCTGCTCCCTGACGTACGCCTCAAGCGCTTTTGAGCGTTTCCAGCCACGCGGGGTCAAGCCGGGTTTGTTCGGTATCGATCCCCAGTGCGTGCATCTTGGTCTTGTGTGCGTCGATCTCGCCGACCAGTTGCGCCTGGGCGCTGGAGTTGGCATCCAGCTCATGCATTTGCGTCAGCCCCAGGTGATAGAAACGCAACAGTTTGATGGCGGCCGGGTCGTTGGCTTGTACCCGCTCGGTGACCTTGTGCATTACGTTGGTCACGCTCATCAGGCTGCGCTTGAGTTGCCAGCCATACACCGCCGGCGCCAGCCAGGGCTGGGACCAGAACGGGCCACGCACCAGTGCGACGGTGATCAACACCCCGGCAAATACACCGCCGACATTGAAGCGAAAGTTGTCCCCGCCAGGCTCACCGAACAGCATCACCGCGAGGCTCGACAGCAGCATGGCCAGGGCCAGGAACAGCACGGCCACTATCAGCGTGCTGCGGCGGGTCTGTTGACGGTAGGTGACAGGGTCGCAGGGTTTGAGCTCGAACATCCGGGTCAGGTCTCCAGAAAGGGCGGTCATCTTCTCATGCTTGCAGCAATGAAGTTGAACGATGACTGCGCACGGTTTCTCTAAACCTGTGAAGCCCCTCATGAGGTAAGCCATCATGTCTGAACACAAGCAGCCACCGCCAGGTACACCGGATCCGAACCGCACGCCGGGTGAGGAGGAGCGCGACAACGATGCGTTGCGCCCCAACGATCCCAAAGAGCGTGGCCCCGACAACGATGTCGAGCACGTCGAACAAGACCTGGAAAACCTCCACGACAAAGCGCGCCCGCTTTAGCAGGAGCATGTGATGAACAAACGTACCGATGGTCCCCACTCCAACGAGCACGCCAGTGGCAAGGATGAGCTGGGTTTCGACCCGGACTCGCCAGATGTGGCCGACCCTCAGGTCGACCCGGTAGGTCCGGCTATTGCGCCGCTGGATGAGAAAAAGTCATCTGAGAAAAAGCCGCCCTACGATCCGTTGGGCGACTTGAAGAAGTGAATCGAGCCCCGCCGTCGTGCGGGGCTTTGTTTATTTGGGGGGGGTCCAACTGACGTCGGTGATGCCGTATTTTTCCGCCCAGGGCCGGGTGGTTTTTTTCACTTGCTCGTGACCGACGCGGCCGATGCGGCTGACATGGGCAATGTCGGCATCAACGGCCGCCCAGTGCCAGGCTTCGGCGTTATTCATCACCTCGGCGCGCACCACGAAAGACTTGGGTTTACCGTGTAGCTGATAGTGGATGGTGTAGATTTTTGCGGTACTCATGTTGCCTCCCTGTCTTGTTATAGATGGATAGGCCAGCGTTCTAAAAGGTTCATTCAAAATGACAACGTACGCAGTGGCGCGGCATAGTGACGCTCTTGCCCTGCGCCCGAGGATCGCGCCATGCTCATACCCACGGATAGCCGCCTGTACCTGCAACGCCTGGGCTATGCCTCGCCACCGGCACCCACCTTGCAGACCCTGCGGGACTTGCAGCTGCGCCATGTCTGCACCTTTGCCTTTGAAAGCCTGTCGACCCTGATGCACGCGCCGGTGCCGATTGACCTGCAAAGCGTCACACAGAAGGTGTTGCACCAAGGACGCGGCGGCTATTGTTATGAGTTGAACCAGCTGTTCCTGGCCTTGTTGCAGGAGCTGGGCTATGAGGCTCGCGGCATTACCGGTCGTGTGGTGATTGGCGGGCCACCGGACGCCCACACCGGCCGTACTCATCGTCTGAGCCTGGTGACCCTCGACGGCGTGCGCTATATCACCGATGTCGGCTTCGGTGGCATGGTCCCCAGCAGCCCGTTGCAACTGGACAACGAAGCGCCCCAGGCCACTGCCCATGAGCCTTTTCGCCTGACATGCAATCAGGGCAGCTACACATTGTGGGCCCAGGTCGGTGAAGAGTGGCGCGGCTTGTACGTGTTCGATCTGCAAGTGCAGGCAGATATCGACTACGAAATCGGCAACTGGTACGTCTCCACGCACCCAGGGTCGCCGTTCGTTGGGCAGTTGAAGGCCGCGCTGCTTGCCCCCGGTAAACGTCATACCTTGGCCAACGCCCACTATGCGCTTCATTACCTGGATCGGCCCAGTGAAAAGCGCACGCTTCAGAGTGCCGACGAGTTGCTGGCGCTATTGCACGACACGTTCGGGATTCAGCTGCCGGATCAGCCTCAACTTCGCGAAGCCGTTGGAAGCCTTATCCGCACGAATCCTGAAGAATATTGAGATAGAGCCTTCGCTGAACCGTTTTTTCTCCATTTTGGTGCAAATCAGTTCGAACTTTTCGCAAACGCCAAGGTTCGAACCGATTCCTGAATACTTTGCCCACCTTAAAATGGAGATGTAAAACGATGTCCAAACTATTCGGAAAATTTCTCAAGAACACCTCGTTGCTGGCCCTGGTCGCTGCGCCTGGCGTGGTGTTCGCTGCACCTTCCACCGACCCGATCTCCACGTTCGGGATCCTGGGCAGCTACAACGACTTCAAGCTGGAAGGCGGTAGCGAAAGCGACAAGGACCACATGCCTGAAGCGGGCCTGTTCTATAACTTCGGCAACAAGCTCACCGCCGAGTCCGGCTTCATCTACCAGGCCGGTATCGAAGCCAAGTACGGCGAAAAAAGCGACAACAAGCTCAAGGAAGGCCAGGCCGACCTTGACCTCGGCTGGCGTGCCGCGCTGGATGCGCGCAACTTCGTCGACGTGATCGTAGGCGGTGGCTACACCTGGACCCGCTATGAGCCGGACACCAATGGCTACGATATGAAGCTGACCAACAAGTCGCCGTTCGCCAAGGCTGCGCTGGGCTACAACCACCAGTTCGATGACATGACGCTGCGCGTTGAAGCCGGCGCCCGTCACACCATCGATGGCCGTGCCAAACTCAAGGTAGACGGCGTTGGCAGCGACAGCGTGGACCTCAAGGACCGCACCAACCCCTATGCTGAAGTCAGCCTACTGATGAACCAGAAGGGCGACCTGCCAGTGATGGCGGGCCTGTACTACACCCGCACCGAGTACAAGCTCGACGACGACTCCTATGTGGCCGACAACACCAAGCTCAAGCGTGACGAATACGGCTTCAAGGTCGGTATTGCATTCTGACGCTGTTGTACTGCAAAAAACGCCTCGATAATCGGGGCGTTTTTTTTTGCTTTCGCAGGTCAGCCCAATGCGGCAAGTTGCGCCACGGTTTCAGGAAAACGCGCTACCAGACGGATCAGGGTGACGGCCTGGGCGTTGGGCTTGGCCCGGCCTTGTTCCCAGTTCTCCAGGGTGCGGGTGTTGGTACGCAGGTACATGGCGAATACCGACCGGGAAAGGTTGAGTTGCTGGCGCACGGCGATCACCTCATCAGCGGTGAGCGGCGCCAGCTTGTTAAGGTGGACCTTGTGGTTGCGCAGGGTGATTTTACCCTGGCGCTCATCGGCCAGGGCGTCGAAGCCTTCGACCAGTTCGGAAAAGATGTCACGTTTCATGATGTGTTCTCGCTTTGATTTCCCTGTCCAGCATGTGTTTAAGAGCTTTCTTGTGGTGGGGTGTCAGGTCGCTCTGTTCGTGCTTGCCGTACAAGGTGAATAACCAGAATTGCGTGCCGCCTGACCACCAGTAGTAAATGACTCGCAGGCCACCACGCTTGCCTTTGTTTCGCCTTTCATCAACGAAGCGAACCTTTCTCAACCCGCCCGTTCCTTCGATCACATCTCCTGCTTCGGGGTTTTTCATTAACTCCTGTTGAAAACCCTGGAAAAGCTCCTCACTCAGATAGTCCTTGCGATGCCGCTCGAATGCCGGCAGTTCGATAAATAGAGCATCCATGTTCTGTACGTAGCCTGCGTAGAGTTTGGTGGCCCACTCGCGTTAGGTCAAGTGACCGCGCTGTGGGAACTTTCTTAAAACGCAAACACCATACGGCCGGTTTCATCGGGTAGATGCCGGATGAAGAGGCAGATCGAGGAGGAAAATTCAGCGAGCAGGGGAGGGGAAAAGCAGATCCTGGGAAACGCAAAACGGCGCCCAAAGGCGCCGTTCTGTTGACTGCATCAACCTAAGCGATCAAACCCCCAGCACCGCATGCTGCACCAAGGTGAGCAACGGTTGCGGGTACACGCCCAGGAAGAACGCGAGCAGGGCGATGGCCAGCAGCATCACGCCACCGGCTTTCTGTTCCCAGTGCAGCTCGGCATCCACACGGCGCAGGTTTGGCTCGATCAGGTACAGGGTGACCATCACACGCAGGTAGTAGAACACGCCGATGGCGCTGCCCAGTACCAGGGACGCTACCAACCACCACTCGTGGGCTTCAACACCGGTCGCGACAATGTAGAACTTGCCGATAAAGCCCGCGGTCAGCGGGATACCGGCCAGCGACAGCATCATTACGGTGAGTACGGCGGTCAGGTACGGACGGCGCCAGAACAGGCCGCGGTATTCGTACAGGGCGTCGGCGTCACGGCCTTTATAAGGCGACGACATCAGCGTGATCACGCCGAATGCGCCAAGGCTGGTGATCACGTAGGTGACCAGGTACACGCCGATGGCTTCCACGGCCAGGCCTTTGCTCGCCACCAGGGCGATCAGCAGGTAGCCGAAGTGGGCGATGGACGAGTAACCCAGCAGGCGCTTGAGGTTGTTCTGGGTCAGCGCCAGCAGGTTACCGAACAGGATCGACGCAATGGCGATTACGGTCAGCACGTTGCTCAGCACGCCGGTGTTGGCGGCAGGGGAGATCTGGAACAGACGCACCATCACCGCAAATACCGCTACCTTCGACGCAGTCGCCAGGAACGCGGCCACCGGCGCCGGGGCGCCTTCGTACACGTCCGGGGTCCACAGGTGGAAGGGTACCAGGGAGAGCTTGAACGCCAGGCCGATCAGCATCATCGCCAGGCCCAGCTGGGCAATCGGCGCCGGGCTGTTGGTGGCGGCCAGGGCCTGGCCGATACCGGTGAAGCTCAGGCTGCCGGCTTCGGCGTAGAGCAGGGCCATACCGAACAACAGGAACGCGGAACCGGCGGCCGACAGCACCATGTACTTGATACCGGCTTCCAGGGAGCGCTTGTTGAAGAAGGCGTAGGCCACCAGGCCGTAGGTCGGGATCGACAGCAGTTCCAGGCCGATGAACAAGCCGGCCAGGTGCTGCGCGCTGACCAGCACGATACCGCCGGCCGCAGCCAGCAGGATCAGCAGGTACAGCTCTTCCTTGTTACCCGGGTAGCCGGTGCCGCCTTCGCCGAGGTAGGCGTGGGCGAGGGTGACGCAGGCCAGGGTCGCCACCAGGATCAGGGCGATGTACAGCAGCGCGAAGTCATCGACCATCATCAATGGCGTGACCGCCAGTGGCGCGACCTTGAGGGCCGGGATGATCGACAGCAGGGCCAGGTTCAACCCGGCGCAGGACAGCAGGAACGTTTGCGAGTGATTGCGGCGCCAGGCGATTGCCAGCATCACCACCACGATGGTGAGGCTGGTAATCAGCAGCGGCGCAAGCGCGATAAAGTGTTGGATCGTGAATTCCATAGCGCTCTTACCGGGCCGAAGCGAGTTGAGAGAAGGCGGTGCCGAACCACTGCTGCACGCCATGCATCGTTGCGGCAGAAGTGTCCAGGAACGGTTGCGGGTACACGCCGATGAAGATCAGCAACACCGCAAGGCCGAGCACCATGATCAGTTCGCGCGCATCCATCCCTTGCAGGACGGTGTCGGACTTGGCCGGGCCGAAGTAGGCGCGGTGGATCATGATCAGCGAGTACACCGAACCGAACACCAGGCCGGAGGTAGCAATGGCGCTGATCCACGGCGTCTGCACAAAGGCACCCATCAGGATCAGGAACTCGCCGATGAAGTTACCGGTACCCGGCAAGCCCAGGGATGCAGCGGCGAAGAACAGGCTGATCGCCGGCAGGTAAGCAATGCGCGACCACACGCCACCCATTTCACGCATGTCACGGGTATGCAGGCGCTCGTACAACTGACCACTGAGGATAAACAGGGCAGCGGCCGAAACACCGTGGGCCAACATCTGGATCACTGCGCCTTGCAGCGCCAGTTGGCTGCCGGAGTAGATGCCGATCAGTACGAAACCCATGTGGGAAACAGACGAGAAGGCAATCAGACGCTTGATGTCGGTTTGCGCGAAGGCCAGGAACGCACCGTAGAAGATCCCGATCAGACCCAGGGTCATGGCGATCGGCGCGAATTCGGCCGAGGCATTCGGGAACAGCGGCAGGGCGAAACGCAGCAGGCCGTAGGCCGCCGTCTTCAACAGGATACCGGCCAGGTCCACGGAACCGGCTGTCGGCGCCTGGGCGTGAGCGTCAGGCAACCAGGAGTGAAACGGCACCACTGGCAGCTTCACCGCGAAGGCGATGAAGAAGCCGAGCATCAGGATGTACTCGGTGGTCAGCGACATCTTGGTTTTCAACAGGTCGGCGTAGTTGAACGTAATCACGCCGGTGCTGTTGAAGTTGACCAGGACCAGGCCCAGGATCGCCACCAACATGATCAGGCCGGAAGCCTGGGTGAAGATGAAGAACTTGGTCGCCGCGTAGATCCGGGTTTTCTTGCCGTCCGAAGAACTGTGACCCCAGAGCGCGATGAGGAAGTACATCGGCACCAGCATCATTTCCCAGAAGAAGAAGAACATGAACAGGTCCAGCGCCAGGAACACGCCGACCACGCCGCCCAGGATCCACATCAGGTTCAGGTGGAAGAAGCCCACGTGACGCTGGATCTCTTTCCAGGAGCAGAGTACCGAGAGGATACCCAGCAGGCCGGTCAGCAGGATCATCAACAGCGACAAGCCGTCGAGAGCCAGGTGCACGTTGATGCCGAAGCGCTGGATCCACACGTGCTTGAATTCAAGCGCGAAGGTGGGATCGACACCCGGTGCCGGAGCGAATGAATAGTCACCATGGGCCCACAGCCAGAGGCCGAGTGCGAGTTCCAGGGACATGGTCAGCAACGCAATCCAGCGGGGGAGGGTGGCGCCGAAGCGTTCACCCATCCAGCAGAGCAGGCCGCCGATAAAGGGGATCAGGATTAGCCAGGGCAGAATCATGACGGGCTCGTTTCCTTTCGCAAGTTTGCAAAGTACGCAGTGCACTTAAACATAGTCAGACCGCTACCACGACGATGGCGCCGATCACCAGCACGGCACCGGCCGCCATGGACGCTGCATACCAACGCAGTTGGCCAGTCTCGCTGCGGCTCAGGGCTGTGTGACCGGCCTTGGCGGCACGCGGGATCAAACCGATAGTCTGGTCGAGCGGGTCTTTGCGCAGCACGTGGCTGATCGCAAGGTAAGGTTTGACGAACAGTTTGTCGTAGATCCAATCGAAGCCCCAGGCGGCGAACCACCAGGCCGAGAGGAAACGGCCAATGCCACTGTTGGCCACGGCAGTCACGAAGCGACGCTTGCCGAGGAACAGCAGGGCGGCCAGCAGGATACCGGCGATGGCGATGGCGCCCGAGGCGATTTCCAGGCTGTGCTGGGCTTCGCCGCCGGCATGGCCGACGCTTTGCGGCAACACACCGTGCAGCGGTGGGGTGATCATCGCACCGACGAAGGTCGATAGAATGATCAGCACCGACAGTGGCAGCCAGTGGGAGATACCGTGGCCTGCGTGCGCTTCGGTCTTGGCTTCACCGTGGAAGGTGATGAAGATCAGGCGGAAGGTGTACAGCGAGGTCATGAACGCACCCACCAGGCCTGCGTACAGCAGGTTCTGGTTACCGCTGGCAAAGGCTTCCCAGAGGATTTCGTCCTTGGAGTAGAAACCTGCGGTCACCAGCGGCAGGGCAGCCAGGGCGGCACCACCGACGATGAAGCTGGCGTAGGCCAGTGGCAGTTTCTTCCACAGGCCGCCCATCTTGAAGATGTTCTGCTCGTGGTGGCAGGCGACGATCACCGCACCGGAGGCGAGGAACAGCAACGCCTTGAAGAACGCGTGGGTCATCAGGTGGAAGATCGCCGCGTCCCAGGCGCCAACGCCCAGGGCCAGGAACATGTAGCCGATCTGGCTCATGGTCGAGTAGGCGAGGATACGCTTGATGTCGGTCTGCACCAGCGCGGCGAAGCCGGCCAGTACCAGGGTCACGCCACCGACGATGCCTACCAGGTGCAGGATGTCCGGTGCCAGGGTGAACAGGCCGTGAGTACGGGCGATCAGGTAGACACCGGCGGTCACCATGGTTGCGGCGTGGATCAGTGCCGACACCGGGGTAGGGCCGGCCATGGCGTCTGCCAGCCAGGTTTGCAGTGGCAGTTGCGCGGATTTACCCACGGCGCCGCCCAGCAGCATCAGGGTCGCCAAGGTGATCCAGAAGTCGCCGACCTGGAATTTCTGCGGTGCCAGCACCAGCAGTTCCTGGATGTTCAGCGTGCCCACCTGTTGGAACAGGATGAACAGGCCAATTGCCATGAACACGTCGCCGATACGGGTGACGATAAATGCCTTGAGTGCCGCATTGCCGTTGTTGCGGTTGCTGTAGTAGAAACCGATCAACAGGTACGAGCACAGGCCCACGCCTTCCCAGCCGAAGTACAGGAACAACAGGTTATCGCCGAGCACCAGGAACAACATGCTGGCGATAAACAGGTTGGTGTACGAGAAGAAGCGCGAGTAGCCCGCTTCACCGCGCATGTACCAGGACGCGAACAGGTGGATCAAAAAGCCTACACCGACCACCACGCCGAGCATGGTGATCGAAAGGCCGTCGACGTAGAGGGCGAAGTTGGGCTTGAAGCCTTCCACCGACATCCACTGCCACAGCACCAGGGTGTAGTGACCGCCTTCTGGCGGCGCCACGTTGAATTGCCAGATGACATAGGCGGCCACGATGGCCGACAGGCCGATGGAACCCACGCCGATCAAGGCCGAGAGGTTTTCCGACCAGCGTCCGCGAGAGAACGACAGCAGCAGGAAACCGATCAGGGGGAATACGAAAGTCAGAAAGATCATGTTCATCCGCGCATCTCACTGGCAGCGTCGATATCAAGCGTGTGGAAGCGACGATACAGCTGCAGCAGGATCGCCAGGCCAATACTGGCTTCGGCGGCTGCCAGGCTGATCACCAGGATGAACATGACTTGTCCATCCGGCTGGCCCCAACGTGCGCCCGCCACGATGAACGCCAGTGCCGCGGCGTTCATCATGATTTCCAGGCTCATCAACACGAACAGAATGTTACGGCGCACCATCAGGCCGACCAGGCCAAGGCAGAACAGGATGCCGGCGACCGCCAGACCATGCTCCAAAGGGATAGCAGGCATCGTCATTGCTCCTTGGCTTCGTTGCGGCCCAAGTGGAAGGCGGTGATGGCTGCGGCGAGCAGCAGCATCGAAGCCAGTTCGACCACCAGCAGGTACGGCCCGAACAGGCTGATGCCCACGGCTTTGGCGTCTACGGTGGTGTGGCCGATGGCCTGGCCGCTCTGGTGAGCGAATAGTACATACAGCAGTTCACCCAGCAGCAATGCTGCGAGGACAACCGGGCCGAGCCAGATGCCGGGCTTGAGCCAGACGCGCTCCTGGGCGACCGAAGCCGGCCCCAGGTTGAGCATCATCACCACAAACACGAACAGCACCATGATGGCGCCGGCGTAGGCGATCACTTCCAGTACACCGGCGAACGGTGCGCCGAGGCTGAAAAAGGTCATGGCCACGGCGATCAGCGAAATGATCAGGTAGAGCAGGGCGTGCACGGGGTTGGTGTTGGTGATCACGCGAAGCGTGGACACCACTGCAATACCCGATGCGAAATAGAAAGCGAATTCCATCTTTCTTCCTTAAGGCAGCAAGCTCTTCACGTTGATCGGCTCGGCTTCGTTTTGTGCGGCGCCCTTCGGCTTACCGGCAACGGCCATACCTGCAACACGATAGAAGTTGTAATCAGGGTTTTTACCGGGACCAGAGATCAGCAGATCTTCTTTCTCGTACACCAGGTCCTGACGTTTGAACTCGGCCATCTCGAAATCCGGTGTGAGCTGGATCGCGGTGGTCGGGCAAGCTTCCTCGCAGAGGCCGCAGAAAATGCAGCGCGAGAAGTTGATACGGAAGAAGTCCGGGTACCAGCGACCGTCTTCGGTTTCAGCTTTCTGCAGGGAGATGCAACCCACCGGGCACGCCACGGCGCACAGGTTGCAGGCTACGCAACGCTCTTCGCCATCGGGGTCGCGGGTCAGTACGATGCGGCCGCGATAGCGCGGCGGCAGGTACACCGCTTCTTCGGGGTATTGCAGGGTGTCGCGTTTGCGAAAGCCGTGACCGAACACCATCACCAGGCTTCGCAACTGGGTACCGGTACCCTTAACGATGTCGCCAATATATTTGAACATGGGTCAAATCCTCACTGAACCGCGGCAGCTGGCGTGTTCAACAACACGACGGCAGCCGTCACCAGCAAATTGATCAGGGTCAGCGGCAGGCAGAATCTCCAGCTGAAATCCATCACCTGGTCATAGCGTGGGCGCGGAATCGAGGCGCGCAGCAGGATGAACAGCATGATGAAGAACGCGGTCTTCAAGAAGAACCAGAAGAAGGCCAACTGCGGCAGGATGCCGAACGGACCGTGCCAGCCGCCGAAGAACAGCGTGACCAGCAGGGCCGAGATCAAGATGATGCCGATGTACTCACCGACGAAGAACATGCCCCACTTCATGCCGGCATATTCAATGTGGTAACCGTCGGCCAGTTCCTGCTCCGCTTCCGGCTGGTCGAACGGGTGACGGTGAGTCACGGCCACGCCAGCGATGAAGAAGGTGCAGAAGCCAAAGAACTGCGGAATGATGAACCACAGGTTCTGTGCCTGGTACTCGACGATATCGCGCATGTTGAACGAGCCGACCTGCACCACGATGCCCATCAGGGCCAGGCCCATGAACACTTCGTAGGACACGGTCTGGGCCGAGGCCCGCAAGCTGCCCAGCAGGGCGAACTTGTTGTTACTGGCCCAACCGGCGAACAGCACCGCATACACCGACAGACCGGCCATGGCGAAGAAGAACAGCAAGCCGATGTTCAGGTCCGCCACGCCCCAGGTCGGGGTGATCGGGATGATCGCGAAGGCGATCAGCAAGGCGCTCATGGCTACCACCGGTGCCAGGGTGAAGATCACCTTGTCGGCGAACGGCGGGGTCCAGTCTTCCTTGAAGAACATTTTCAGCATGTCGGCCGCGATCTGGAACATGCCGAATGGGCCCACGCGGTTCGGACCGTAACGGTCCTGCCACCAGCCCAGCAGGCGACGTTCGACGAAGCTGAGCAGCGCGCCCGCGACGACCACGGCCAACAGGATCACGATGGCCTTGACCACCGAGATGATCACGTCAATTACTTCCGGCGTGAACCAAGTCATTGCGCTGCCTCCTGCAGACCGTCAACGGTTTTGCCGAAAATGGCAGGCGGAATACCGGCGATGCCTTTAGGCAGTGCAACCAGGCCGGCACCCAGCTCGTCATTGATACGCAGCGGCAGACGCAGGGTCTGGCCGGCCACGTTGAGGCTGAGCAGCGCACCGTCGTTGACGCCCAGGCGGTCGGCTTCGGACTTGGCCACGGACACGTAAGCGGCAGGAATGCGCTCTTGAACCGGCGCGGCCTTGGAAGAGGTTTCTTCGCTGCCGAACAGGTGGAAGAACGGCACGACCTGCCAGGTACCCGGAGCCGGGTTGAACGGACGCGGTACCGCAGTGAACCAGTTCAGCGCGTCACCGGTGCTTTCGATCAGGCGGGTGCCCGGGTCGCCAGCACGGATGTGACCACCGACTTCATCCTGGAACTTGTTCCAGGCCTGCGGCGAGTTCCAGCCCGGCGACCAGGCAAACGGCACCTGCTGACGCGGCTCGGCCGAGCCCGAGTAACCTTCCATGGAGAAGGCGAACGCAGTGTCGATGTCTTGCGGGGTACGCGGTTCGTGCACGCTGATGTCGGCGCGCATGGCGGTACGACCGGAGTAGCGCAGCGGTTCACGGGCCAGTTTCAGGCCCTTGATACGGAACGCGGCAGACGGCGCGGCATCGACAATACGAGCCAGCTGCGGCGCGCTGGCGGCGGTGGCAGCGGTCACGTGGTCGAGCTGGGTCCAGTCGATCGGCTGGTTCAGCAGGGTCGCGCGCAGGGCGTGCAGCCAGCGCCAGCCTTCGTGCACCAGGATGCTGGCATCCATGTACTTCGGATCGAACACCTGGAAGAAGCGCTGGGCGCGGCCTTCCTGGCTGACCAGGGTACCGTCGCCTTCGGCGAAGGTGGCGGCTGGCAGCACCAGGTCGGCACGCTCGCTGGTGGCGGTCTTCTGGTGGTCGGCCACGATCAGGACTTTGGCAGCGTCCAGCGCAGCGTCAACCTTGGCGGCAGCGGTGCGGGTGTACAGGTCGTTTTCCAATACCACAATGGCGTCGGCGCTGCCGTCGGTCACTGCTTGCAGGGCGGCGTCCAGGGACTCGCCACCGAGCATGGCCAGGCCCAGGCTGTTGGCTTCCGGCACCACCAGGCTGATGGAGCCGTTCTTGTCGCGCAGCTTCAGGGCTTTGGCGATGTTGGCAGCGGCTTCGATCAGCGCCTTGGAACCCAACGAGGTACCGGCAATGATCAACGGGCGCTTGGCCGCCAGCAGGGCGTCGGCGATGCGCTGGGCCAGTTCGACGGCTTCGGTGTCCAGGCCGTCGACGGCAGGCGCGCTGGCGTCGAGGGCGTGGGCCACGGCGAAACCGAGGCGTGCCAGGTCGTCCGGTGCGGCGTGCACGCATTCTTCGGCGATGTCGTCGAGCTTGGTTTCAGCCAGCGAGGCGATAAACAGCGGGTTCAGCGCGTGCTGACCGATGTTTTTCACCGCCGCGTCAAGCCACGGCTGTACGCGCATGGCGTCGGCCATTTCTTCGGCCTTGCCTTTGACCGACTGGCGCAGCGACAGGGCAATGCGCGCCGCGGTCTGGGTCAGGTCTTCACCGAGCACAAAGATGGCATCGTGGTCTTCGATGTCGCGCATGTTCGGAACCGGCAGCGGGCTGTCGTTCAGCACTTGCAGGACCAGGCGGATGCGCTCCAGCTCGCCGGCTTCGGTACCGCAGTAGAAGTGTTCGGCACCGACCAGCTCGCGCAGCGCGAAGTTGCTTTCGAGGCTGGCACGCGGCGAACCGATACCGACGATGTTGCGTCCGCGCAGCAGGTCGGCGGCTTTATCCAGCGCCGCGTCCAGGCTCAGCTTGGCGCCATCGGCCAGCAGCGGCTGGCGTGGGCGGTCTTCGCGGTTGACGTAGCCATAGCCGAAACGGCCACGGTCGCACAGGAAGTACTGGTTGACCGAACCGTTGAAGCGGTTTTCGATGCGACGCAGTTCGCCGTAGCGCTCGCCCGGGGAGATGTTGCAACCGCTGGAGCAGCCATGGCAGATGCTCGGCGCAAATTGCATGTCCCACTTACGGTTGTAGCGCTCGGAGTGGGTCTTGTCGGTGAACACACCGGTCGGGCAGACCTCGGTGAGGTTGCCGGAAAACTCGCTTTCGAGCACGCCGTCTTCAACGCGACCGAAGTACACGTTGTCGTGGGCGCCGAACACGCCCAGGTCGGTGCCGCCGGCGTAGTCTTTATAGAAACGCACGCAGCGGTAGCAGGCGATGCAGCGGTTCATCTCGTGGGAAATGAACGGGCCGAGGTCCTGGTTCTGGTGGGTACGCTTGGTGAAGCGATAACGGCGCTCGTTGTGGCCGGTCATCACCGTCATGTCTTGCAGGTGGCAGTGACCGCCTTCCTCACAGACCGGGCAGTCGTGGGGGTGGTTGGTCATCAGCCATTCGACAACGCTGGCGCGGAACGCCTTGGATTCTTCATCGTCGATGGAGATCCAGGTGTTGTCGGTGGCTGGGGTCATGCAGGACATGACGATACGACCACGGGTGTCGTTCTCGTCGGTGTATTGCTTGACCGCACACTGGCGACAGGCACCGACGCTACCGAGCGCGGGGTGCCAGCAGAAATACGGAATATCGAGGCCGAGTGACAGACACGCCTGTAACAGGTTGTCCGCCCCATCGACTTCGAGCGCTTTGCCGTCTACGTGGATAGTGGCCATGGTTCAAAGTTCTTCGTTGGCCCGTTGTCAGCGGGCGTGGCTAATGGAATCTTGTTATTCATGTGCATCTACACAGCCTTTACGGCGTCAGCACATGAGCAGGCGAAGGGCACGGACCCTTCGCCTGTTTAAGCGTTACGCGCCGACTACGATCGGCTTCGCCAGAGGCGGGACGGCGGCGCTGGTGGGCGCGATACCGGCTTCGAACTCCGAGCGGAAGTATTTGATTGCGCTGCCCAATGGCTCTACGGCGCCCGGTGCGTGAGCACAGAAGGTCTTGCCTGGGCCGAGGAAGCCGACCAGGCCCAGCAGGGTTTCGATATCACCCTCGCGGCCTTCGCCGTTTTCCAGGGCCATCAGCAGCTTGACGCTCCACGGCAGGCCGTCGCGGCATGGGGTGCAGAATCCGCAGGATTCACGGGCAAAGAACTGCTCCATGTTGCGCAGCAGCGAGACCATGTTCACGGTGTTGTCGACCGCCATTGCCAGGCCGGTACCCATCCGGGTGCCCACCTTGCCGATGCCGCCGGCATACATCTGGGCGTCCAGGTGTTCGGGGAGCAGGAAGCCGGTACCGGCGCCGCCTGGCTGCCAGGCCTTGAGGGTGTAGCCGTCGCGCATGCCGCCGGCGTAGTCCTCGAACAGTTCGCGCGCGGTCACGCCAAACGGCAGTTCCCACAGGCCAGGGTTCTTGACCTTGCCGGAGAAGCCCATGAGCTTGGTGCCCATGTCTTCACTGCCTTCGCGGGCCAACGATTTGTACCAGTCCACGCCGTCGGCAATGATCGCCGGCACGTTGCACAGGGTTTCGACGTTGTTCACGCAGGTCGGCTTGCCCCACACGCCGACGGCGGCAGGGAAGGGCGGCTTGGAGCGCGGGTTGGCGCGGCGGCCTTCGAGGGAGTTGATCAGTGCGGTTTCTTCACCGCAGATATAACGCCCGGCGCCGGTGTGTACGAACAGTTCGAAGTCGAAACCCGAACCGAGGATGTTCTTGCCCAGCAGGCCCGCAGCCTTGGCTTCTTGCACCGCACGGTTGAGGTGCTTGGCGGCGGTGGTGTATTCGCCACGCAGGAAGATGTAGCCGCGGTAGGTTTTCAGCGCGCGGGCGCTGATCAGCATGCCTTCGATCAGCAGATGGGGCAGTTGCTCCATCAGCATGCGGTCTTTCCAGGTGTTGGGCTCCATCTCATCCGCGTTGCACAGCAGGTAGCGGATGTTGATGGATTCGTCTTTGGGCATCAGGCCCCACTTCACACCCGTGGGGAAGCCTGCGCCGCCGCGGCCCTTGAGGCCGGCGTCCTTCACGGTCTGGACGATATCGTCCTGGGCCATATCGGCGAAGGCTTTGCGCGCTGCGGCGTAACCGTTCTTGGCCTGGTATTCGTCAAGCCATACCGGCTCGCCGTCGTCACGCAGGCGCCAGGTCAGCGGGTGGGTCTCGGCCGAACGCTTGATCAGGTTGGCCGGGCCGAAGGAAGTCAGGGTCATGGGTAGCCCTCGAGCAATTGGGTCACGCCAGCAGGCTGTACGTCACCGAATGTGTCGTCGTCGATCATCAACGCCGGCGCCTTGTCGCAGTTGCCCAGGCAGCACACCGGCAGCAGCGTGAAGCGGCCGTCGGCGGTGGTCTGGCCGAGGCCGATGCCGAGCTTGGCCTGGATTTCGCTGACCACGGACTCATGGCCGCCGATGTAGCAGACCATGCTGTCGCACACGCGAATGATGTGACGGCCGACTGGCTGACGGAAGATCTGGCTGTAGAACGTCGCCACGCCTTCAACGTCGCTGGCGGGGATGCCGAGGATCTCGCCGATGGCGTAAAGGGCGCCGTCGGGCACCCAGCCACGTTCCTTCTGGACGATCTTCAAGGCTTCGATCGACGCCGCGCGCGGGTCTTCGTAGTGATGCAGCTCGTGCTCGATGGCCGAGCGCTCGGTTTCACTCAAGGTGAAACGGTCTGTCTGGATAAGCGTGCTGTTCATGCTTAGCGGTCCACGTCGGCCATAACGAAATCGATACTACCCAGGTACGCAATCAAGTCTGCGACCATCTCGCCTTTGATCACCGAAGGGATCTGCTGCAAGTGGGCAAAACTTGGGGTACGAATCCGGGTGCGGTAGCTCATGGTGCCGCCATCGCTCGTCAGGTAATAACTGTTGATACCCTTGGTCGCTTCGATCATCTGGAAGGATTCGTTGGCCGGCATGACCGGGCCCCACGAAACTTGCAGGAAGTGCGTGATCAGGGTTTCGATGTGCTGCAGCGTGCGCTCTTTGGGCGGCGGCGTGGTCAGCGGGTGATCCGCCTTGTACGGGCCGGCCGGCATGTTGCGCATGCACTGCTCGATGATCTTCAGGCTCTGGCGCATTTCTTCGACGCGCACGATGCAACGGTCGTAGGCATCGCCATTGGCCGCCAGCGGTACTTCGAACTCGAAGTTCTCGTAGCCGGAGTACGGGCGCGCCTTGCGCAGGTCGAAGTCGCAACCGGTGGAACGCAGGCCTGCACCGGTGACGCCCCATTCCAGGGCCTCTTTGGTGTTGTACTGGGCGACGCCGATGGTACGACCCTTGAGGATGCTGTTGTCCAGCGCGGCTTTCTGGTACTCGTCCAGACGCTTGGGCATCCAGTCGATGAACTCCTTGACCAGGCGCTCCCAGCCGTTCGGCAGGTCGTGGGCCACGCCGCCGATGCGGTACCAGGCCGGGTGCAGGCGGAAACCGGTGATGGCTTCGATGACCTTGTAGGCGCGCTGACGGTCGGTGAAAGTGAAGAACACCGGAGTCATGGCGCCGACGTCCTGGATATAGGTACCCAGGAACAGCAGGTGGCTGGTGATGCGGAAGAACTCGGCCATCATGATGCGGATGGTGTCGACGCGGTCCGGCACTTTAATGCCGGCCAGCTTCTCGACCGAGAGCACGTACGGCAGGTTGTTCATCACGCCGCCGAGGTAGTCGATACGGTCGGTGTACGGGATGAAGCTGTGCCAGGACTGACGCTCGGCCATCTTCTCGGCGCCACGGTGGTGGTAGCCGATGTCCGGGACGCAGTCGACGATTTCTTCGCCGTCCAGTTGCAGGATGATACGGAAGGCACCGTGAGCCGAAGGGTGGTTCGGGCCCAGGTTGAGGAACATGTAGTCCTCGTTGGTGCCGGAGCGTTTCATGCCCCAGTCTTCCGGACGGAAGCGCGCCGCTTCTTCTTCAAGCTGCTGCTTGGCGAGGTTGAGGCTGTACGGGTCGAATTCGGTGGCGCGGGCAGGGAAGTCCTTGCGCAGTGGGTGACCTTCCCAGGTCGGCGGCATCATGATGCGCGTCAGGTGTGGGTGGCCAGGGAAGTCGATGCCGAACATGTCCCATACTTCGCGTTCGTACCAGCTGGCGTTCGGCCAGATACCGGTCACGGTCGGGATGCTCAGGTCGCTTTCCGACAGGGCGACCTTGATCATCACGTCGCTGTTACGTTCCAGCGACATCAGGTGATAGAACACGGTGAAATCAGCGCCGCTCGGCAGCCCCTGGCGCTTGGTGCGCAGACGCTCGTCCACGCCATGCAGGTCATAGAGCATGACGTACGGCTTGGGCAGGTTGCGCAGGAAGGTCAGGACTTCGACGAGCTTGGCACGCGCCACCCACAGCACCGGCATACCGGTGCGTGTGGCCTGGGCAGTGAAGGCGTCAGGGCCAAAACGGTTATTGAGTTCGACGACCACATCCTGGTCGTCTGCCTTATAAGGCGGGATGTACAGAGCACTGCCTGTAGTCATGGTTTTTTATCGCTTTCGGTCAACGTAAAGAATGAAGCCAGGTTTTCGTTCTATAAAAGAAGCAGTGCTGGATCAGACTTCGTCGGGGCTGCGCAGGTTGGTGACTGCGATTCGCTGTTCGCGGCGCTGTTCCTTTTGTGACGGCATCTCGGCGCGGTACACGCCTTGATCGCCGACAACCCAGGACAGTGGGCGACGCTCCTTGCCAATCGACTCCTGCAGCAGCATCAAGCCTTGCAGGAAAGCTTCAGGGCGGGGCGGGCAGCCAGGCACGTAGACGTCCACGGGCAGGAACTTGTCGACCCCCTGAACCACGGAGTAGATGTCGTACATGCCACCGGAGTTGGCGCACGAACCCATGGAGATAACCCACTTCGGCTCGAGCATTTGCTCGTAGAGACGCTGGATGATCGGCGCCATCTTGATAAAGCAGGTACCGGCGATAACCATGAAATCCGCCTGGCGCGGTGATGCCCGGATAACCTCGGCGCCAAAGCGCGCGATGTCGTGGGGCGCCGTGAAGGCGGTGGTCATTTCCACGTAGCAGCACGAAAGGCCGAAGTTGTACGGCCACAGGGAGTTCTTACGCCCCCAGTTGACCGCGCCACTCAGCACGTCTTCCAGCTTGCCCATGTAGATGTTTTTGTGGACTTGGTCTTCTAACGGGTCGGAAACGGTTTCCCGTTCGCCGATGGGGTACTGCTCGTTAGGAGCATCCGGGTCGATCCTGGTGAGATTGTATTGCATTGCCAAAGCCTCATTGTTTCAGCTTCGCCTGCCGCTTGCGACGAGCTTCCGGAGCCCAGTCAAGGGCGCCCACTCGGAACAGGTAGACAAGACCTGCCAACAGAATTGCTATGAAAACGAGAGCTTCGACGAATCCGGTCCAGCCGCTTTCGCGGACGGACACAGACCAGGCAAAGAGAAAGAGGGCTTCGATATCGAAGATCACGAACAGCATCGCGACCAGATAGAATTTGGCTGAGAGCCGCAAGCGGGCGCCACCTGTAGGTAGCATGCCGGACTCGAACGGTTCGTTTTTGCTGCGGCCCCAGGCTTTTGACCCAAGGAGGCTGGAAACACCGAGCATGAAGGCGCAGAGGCCGACAACACCGAGGAGGAAAATGGCAAAGCCCCAGTTGTGGGCCATGAGTCCTGTCGCGTCGGTCATGCTGGAAATCCTTAACAGAGAGCAAAGGTCTCTGAGCTCGAAAAAGTAACGATGCAGTGACGATATGTCGCACTGCAATCAATCGCGGTGATTTTATGGCTAAACACCGGGCAAGTAAAATTCCCAGGGCGAAATTATTCGGTGGAATAAGCACATAGTGCACCTTCTTGGGGCTGTAGCCCTTGTACCGTGGGCATTAGCGGGCTTTTCATCAATTATGTTTTGTTTAAGCTGCAACGAAGTTTTCAGGCGCCAAATGATAATGAATATTGTTTGCGTGGGGTTTAAGCGATTGTTTCTCATGTGGCGGGGGAAGTTGCCGTTACTTGCTTGAGTGTCGCTTAGTTGTCGCAACGGTTCTTTTAACCGATTGGATGTGTGCGAATACCGCTCTGGATCAATGTTTTGCGCAAAATTCCTTGTGGGAGGGGGCTTGCTCCCGATAGCTGAGTATCAGCTAACCCAGCTGTTGCTGATCCACCGCTATCGGGAGCAAGCCCCCTCCCACATTTGGTCCGCAGTGCATCGGTAGGTTTTGTGCAGGCAAAAAAACGCCCCGAACCAGTCGGGGCGTGATTGTTGTGCGGCACTGCGGTTAGGTCTTCCCTGGGGCCGCAGTGGCCGTGTACTCAGTGGATCAGTGGAACTGCTCTTCTTCGGTCGAACCGGTCAGCGCGGTCACGGACGAGGTGCCGCCCTGGATCACGGTGGTCATGTCGTCGAAGTAGCCGGTGCCCACTTCCTGCTGGTGCGCCACGAAGGTGTAGCCTTTGGCGGCGTCAGCGAATTCCTGCTCTTGCAGCTTCACGTAGGCAGTCATGTCGTTGCGGGCGTAGTCGTGCGCCAGGTTGAACATGCTGTGCCACATGTTGTGAATGCCGGCCAGGGTGATGAACTGGTGCTTGTAGCCCATGGCCGACAGCTCGCGCTGGAACTTGGCGATAGTCGCGTCGTCCAGGTTCTTCTTCCAGTTGAAGGAAGGCGAGCAGTTGTAGGACAGCAGTTGGTCCGGGTATTCCTTCTTGATCGCTTCGGCGAAACGACGGGCTTCGTCCAGGTCCGGCTTGGCGGTTTCGCACCAGATCAGGTCGGCGTAAGGAGCGTAGGCCAGGCCGCGGGCGATCGCCTGGTCCAGGCCGGCGCGTACTTTATAGAAGCCTTCCTGAGTGCGTTCGCCAGTCACGAACGGCTGGTCGTACGGGTCGCAGTCCGAGGTCAGCAGGTCAGCGGCGTTGGCATCGGTACGGGCCAGGATGATGGTCGGAGTACCGGCGACGTCGGCCGCCAAACGAGCAGCGGTCAGCTTCTGTACGGCTTCCTGGGTTGGTACCAGTACCTTGCCGCCCATGTGGCCGCATTTTTTCACGGAAGCAAGCTGGTCTTCGAAGTGCACGCCGGCAGCGCCTGCCTCGATCATGCTCTTCATCAGCTCGTAGGCGTTGAGTACGCCGCCGAAACCGGCTTCGGCATCAGCCACGATTGGCGCGAAGTAGTCGATGTAGCCTTCGTCACCCGGGTTCTTGCCGGCTTTCCACTGGATCTGGTCGGCACGACGGAACGAGTTGTTGATGCGCTTGACCACGGTTGGAACCGAGTCCACCGGGTATAGCGACTGGTCGGGGTACATGGATTCAGCGGAGTTGTTGTCCGCTGCCACTTGCCAGCCGGACAGGTAGATCGCCTGGATGCCGGCTTTTACCTGTTGGACTGCCTGGCCGCCAGTGAGGGCGCCCATGCAGTTGACGAAATCTTTGTCGGGACGGAAGGACGGCTTGGCACCTTGGGTGACCAGGTTCCACAGCTTCTCGGCGCCGAGTTTTGCAAAGGTGTGCTCAGGTTGGACCGAGCCACGCAGGCGGACGACGTCAGCAGCGGAATAAGCGCGGGTCACGCCTTTCCAGCGTGGGTTTTCAGCCCAATCTTTTTCAAGGGCTGCAATTTGCTGTTCGCGTGTCAGTGCCATGGGGAAAAACCTCGTCGCATAGGTCTAGGTGGAAAATTCCATTTGCCAGCCACGTACAAAGTGCGTGGTGATGGCTGCTCGCTGACCAGAAGCTTGGGTGTTCAAGTCAAGTTCGGCGGGGTAGGCGACGGGATGAACGATTGGCTCAAGGCGGAGTTGAGCAGGTAAGGGCAAACTGCAAACGGTCTTCGGGCGTCGTGGGCCTTTGTACGATTCATCAGTGCGTAGCCGGGTTACCTGGTTAGCTTCCGTCCCTCGGGACAACTTCGTTCCAGTCGCAACCTCGTCCAACGTGCCTTGTGGGCGGTACAGACACGAATCGGCTCAGGTGGGTAACTTGGAGCGGCGATCCGAAGGCCCTTGCCAGGGCCCCTGATTAGCGGGAGCGAGGCCATCATGCCCATGCTTTTTTGGATCGTCAAATGTTTTGTAGTGCTTTTTTCAAGGCACTACATCTTTGGTCTAATACGACTCGCCAGTCAGTTTTTGGTGCTTCAGTTCAGGGTGTCGACCTTGACCCGTACCGTCAGGTCATCGCGGCCCTGAGTAGAGTAGCTGCGGGTTGTAGAAGATTTGTCGGCCTGGGTTTCGCCATTGATGCCTGCCAGGGTAATCCATTCGCCCAAGCGTCCGCTGACGGTTGTGTCGGTGCTCTGCACGTTCACTACATCAGGACGTTCCTGGCTCATACGGTCACGGTTGGTACTGATAGCCAGGTGTACGGTCTCGCCGGTGACGCTGGCGGTGACGTAAAAGCCCTGGGTGACGTTGCGATACTGGGTCTGGTTCTGCAGGCGGCCATAGCCATCCTGGTGCGTGGTGGTCAGCGGTACGCTCTGGCCGATCTGAATAAGCGCCGGCACGCCTTCGCTGGCCTGGATCTGCTGGATGCCGCCATCGCGGCTGACGGTGCCATAGCTGATGATGCGGGTCTGGCTGTCGCCGCTGTTCTGCTGGTTGGTTTCGTTGGTGTCGACGGTGATCAGCAGGCGCTTGGCCGGCGTGTCCAGTTGGGAGAGCAGGGTACGCAAGCCCTCGATCTTCGCAGGGTCGGCGTTAACGATAAGCTGGTTGCCGTAGGCGCTGACGGTGCCGTCCTTGCCGATGAAGTTCTGCGCCACGGGCAGTAGGTCGGCGCTGGTGCGGTTGCTCAGGTTGACGACCTCGGTGGCAGCCATGGCCGAAACACTGGCGGTCAGGAGCAGGGCGGTGAGCAGGGTGCGTAGGGACATGTCCGTTATCTCTGCGAGTCATTTGGCTTGATAGTGCCAGTTTGTCGGCCTGGCGGGGCGCAAGTTGAATCGTAGACGGCAAAATGCCCTGGCAGGCAGGGCATTTTGAGGTGTTGCTGATATGGCTATCGGGAGCAAGCCCCCTCCCACATTTTGACCGCGTTTCAAAGGATGGACTCAGTCAAATGTGGGAGGGGGCTTGCTCCCGATATAGGCGACTCGGTCTTGAGTCAGCCCCCGCGCACCATATCCACATGCGGAATCCCGACTTCAAGAAACTCATCGCTGACGATCTTGAAACCCAACCGCTCATAAAACGGCGCCGCATACACCTGCGCACTGAGGAACTGCCGGGTCTGGCCGCGCTTTTCAGCCACTCCAATCACCGCTTCCATCAGCTTGTCGCCCACCTTCAGCCCGCGCCAGTCCTTGAGCACCGACACGCGACCAATCTCGCCGCTGGGCAGCAGGCGTGCGGTGCCAATCGGAAAGTCGCCTTCGAATGCGAGGAAATGCATGGCGCCAGCGTCGTCCGCATCCCACTCGAGCTCGGCTGGAACCGATTGCTCGGCGATAAATACCGCTTCACGAATGCGCCGAATCTCGTCGATATCCTTTCGCCAGTCCGCGACACTTACGTGAATCTTATTCATCCGCGAACCCCAGGCTGCCTTGCTTGACCAGTTCGCACAGCAGGTCGCGGCCGTCTTCGTCGGCCAGCCATACGCTGAGGTTTTCGCTGTGCAGTGCGTCGGCCGAGCACACCAGCTTCAGCAGTTCACGCAGCTTGCCGGGCAGGTAACGGCTCTGGCCACTGGCAAACAGCAATACATCGTCGTCGACTTCAGACCAGGCCAGGCGCGCGCTTGGGTTGCGTACCAGAATCGCGCCATCTTGCAGGCTGTTGATGAAGTCTTCTTCGCCCAGCTCTTCACCAGCGACCAGTTCCGGGTAGCGCGGCTCGGTCATGAACTGGCCGAACCAGGTCAGCAACATGCGCTCGTCGCTCATGTGCTCAGCCAGCAGACCCTTGAGGCGATCCAGAGCGTCGACCTGAATCTGGTGTGGGTCGCTGACCGGCTGGGCGTCGGCGTCGGTGTAGCGCTCTTCGTCAGTCAGGTACTGGCTGAGGAAGTCGGTGAAGTGGGTCAGCACTTCGGCGGCGCTCGGGGCGCGGAAACCCACCGAGTAGGTCATGCAATCGTCTTCGGCAATGCCGAAGTGCGCCAGGCGCGGTGGCAGGTAGAGCATGTCGCCTGGCTCCAGCACCCATTCGGCGCTTTCTTCGAATTCGGCGAGGATGCGCAGGTCAGCGTGTTGCAGCAGCGGGCTTTCGGAGCTGCACATCTGGCCGATCTTCCAGTTGCGCTTGCCCTGGGCTTGCAGCAGGAACACATCGTAGTTATCGAAGTGCGGACCGACGCTGCCGCCGGGCGCGGCGAAGCTGATCATCACATCGTCGATACGCCAGCTTGGCAGGAAACGGAAGTGCTCCAGCAGTTCGGCGACTTCCGGCACGAACTGGTCGACCGCCTGCACCAGCAGGGTCCACTCACGCTCTGGCAGGGCGCTGAAGGCATCTTCGGCGAATGGGCCGCGACGCAGTTCCCACGGGCGCTCGCCGTGTTCGATCACCAGGCGCGATTCGACTTCTTCTTCCAGGGCCAGGCCTGCCAGTTCGTCGGCGTCGATCGGGCTTTCGAAGTCAGGGATGGCCTGACGGATCAGCAGGGGTTTCTTCTGCCAGTAGTCGCGCAGGAATTCCCGTGCCGTGATGCCGCCCAGAAGTTGAAGAGGGATATCAGGATTCATGTGTAACCTATTGAAAAAAAGCACTTTTAAGACTGGAATAAAAACGCCCGGCGCGGCCGGGCGTCTCAAGGGTCTTGCGGTAATCAGATGCGCTTGGCTTGCTCTACAGCGTTACCGATGTAGTTGGCCGGGGTCAGCAGTTTCAGCTCGGCCTTGGCGGCAGCTGGCATGTCCAGGCCGTCGATGAAAGTCTGCAGCGCTTCAGAGGTGATCCCCTTGCCGCGTGTCAGTTCTTTGAGTTTTTCGTACGGGTTTTCGATGTTGTAGCGACGCATCACGGTCTGGATCGGCTCGGCCAGGACTTCCCAGCATGCATCCAGGTCAGCGGCGATTTTCTGCTCGTTGAGCTCAAGCTTGCTGATGCCTTTGAGGCTGGCTTCGTACGCGATCACGCTGTGGGCAAAGCCTACACCGAGGTTGCGCAGTACGGTGGAGTCGGTCAGGTCGCGCTGCCAGCGAGAGATCGGCAACTTGCTGGCCAGGTGCTGGAACAGCGCGTTGGCGATGCCGAGGTTGCCTTCGGAGTTCTCGAAGTCGATCGGGTTGACCTTGTGCGGCATGGTCGACGAGCCGATTTCACCGGCAATGGTGCGCTGCTTGAAGTAGCCCAGGGAGATGTAGCCCCAGATATCGCGATCGAAGTCGATCAGGATGGTGTTGAAGCGCGCAATCGCGTCGAACAGCTCGGCAATGTAGTCGTGGGGTTCGATCTGCGTGGTGTAAGGGTTGAAGCCCAGGCCCAGTTCGTCTTCGATGAAGGCGCGGGCGTTGGCTTCCCAGTCGATCTCGGGGTAGGCCGACAGGTGGGCGTTGTAGTTGCCCACGGCGCCGTTGATCTTGCCCAGCAATGGCACGGCGGCCACTTGAGCGATCTGGCGCTCCAGGCGGTACACCACGTTGGCCAGCTCTTTGCCCAGGGTGGTCGGCGAAGCCGGCTGGCCGTGGGTGCGCGAGAGCATCGGCACATCAGCGAAACGGATCGCCAGTTCACGGATGGCGTTGGCGGTCTGGCGCATCAGCGGCAGCATCACGTCATCACGGCCTTCGCGCAGCATCAGGGCGTGGGACAGGTTGTTGATGTCCTCGCTGGTGCAGGCAAAGTGGATGAATTCGCTGACCTGGGCCAGTTCCGGCAGCTTGGCCGCTTGCTCTTTGAGCAGGTACTCGATGGCTTTGACGTCGTGGTTGGTGGTGCGCTCGATCTCTTTCACACGCTCGGCGTGCTCCAGGGAGAAGTTTTCCGCCAGGGTGTTCAATACAGCGTTGGCCTCGGCGGAAAACGCCGGCACTTCGCCGATGGCAGGGTGAGCGGCCAGGCGCTGGAGCCAGCGCACTTCAACCAGTACACGCGCACGGATCAAACCGTATTCGCTGAAAATAGGGCGCAGGGCCTGGGTTTTGCCGGCGTAGCGGCCGTCAACAGGGGAAACCGCAGTGAGCGAAGAGAGCTGCATGGGGTGTTCTCGGACAGTCGGGCAACGAAATGGGGCGCGTATCATACATGAAAAAATCCGCCGGTCCGTTGCCAACTGACCGGCGTATTACGCGTAACGGCTTGAAAATGGCCTGCTGATGCGACTTATTCGTTGCGCATCAACGGGTAAAGCTCTTTAAGCAATTTGCGTCGGCTGATCACCAGTTGCCAGCGATGTCCGCCCAACTGCCGCCACAACCGCGCCGAACGAATGCCGGCCAGGAGCAGCGCGCGGATCTTCGAGGCGTTATTGGGTTGCTGCAGGTTGCGCATGTCGCCGTGCACCTGGATGCGCTGGCGCAAGGTGCTCAAGGTGTCCTGGTAAAGCGCCCCGCAGGCCGCGATTACGTTCTCGTGGGCCGGGCCGAAGTGCTCAACCTGGGACTGGATTTGCGGCAGGCGCTTGCCGATGGTTTCCAGCAGGTCGTCGCGCTTGGCTAGCTGCCGTTCCAGGCCGAGCATCGACAGGGCGTAGCGCAACGGCTCGCGCTGCAGGGTGCTTGGGTCGCGTTCGAGGGCGCCGATCAGGGCGCGATAACCTTCGCGCAGGCTCAGGTCGTCGCCGCCGTACACGTCCAGGGTATCCTTCGGATCAACCACCAGCAGGCTGCCGAGCATGCACGTCAGGCCGGCCTCGGTCACCTGGCCGGTCTTGGCGATCTTGTCCACCAGGACTGCCGCGAGGAAGACCCCGCCCAGCGCCGTCAATTGCTCCTGGGTCGGGCTCATGCCGGATGGCTCCAGGCTTGCGCAACTTCAATCACGCCGCCGCCCAGGCAGATTTCGCCGTCGTAGAACACCACGGATTGGCCTGGGGTGACCGCACGTTGCGGGTCGTCGAAGGTCGCGCGGTAACCTGTGGCGGTTTTTTCCAGGGTGCACGGCTGGTCGCTCTGGCGATAGCGCACTTTGGCGGTCAGGCGGCGTGGCGCGCTCAGGTCGATCGGGTTGACCCAGTAGATCTCGGAAGCGAGCAGGGCGCCGGAGAACAGCAGCGGATGTTCGTTGCCCTGGCCGACCACAAGCACGTTGTTTTCCAGATCCTTGACCAGCACGTACCAAGGCTCTTCACCTGCGTCTTTCAGGCCGCCGATGCCCAGGCCCTGGCGCTGGCCAATGGTGTGGTACATCAGGCCATGGTGACGGCCGATCACTTCGCCGTCAGTGGTCTTGATCTCGCCCGGCTGCGCCGGCAGGTACTGCTTGAGGAAATCGCTGAAGCGGCGCTCGCCGATAAAGCAGATCCCGGTGGAGTCTTTCTTCTTGGCGGTGGCCAGGCCGTGTTTCTCGGCGATCTTGCGCACTTCGGGCTTTTCCAGTTCGCCGACCGGGAACAGGGTCTTGGCAATCTGTTCACCGCCGACGGCGTGCAGGAAGTAGCTCTGGTCCTTGTTCGGGTCCAGGCCCTTGAGCAATTCGGTGCGGCCATCGATATCGCGACGGCGCACGTAGTGGCCCGTGGCAATCAGGTCGGCGCCAAGCATCATGGCGTAATCGAGGAACGCCTTGAACTTGATTTCGCGGTTGCACAGGATGTCCGGGTTCGGCGTGCGGCCGGCCTTGTATTCGGCCAGGAAGTGCTCGAACACGTTGTCCCAGTACTCGGCGGCGAAGTTGGCAGTGTGCAGCTTGATGCCGATCCTGTCGCACACGGCCTGGGCGTCCGCCAGGTCGTCCATGGCGGTGCAGTATTCGGTTCCATCGTCTTCTTCCCAGTTCTTCATGAACAGGCCTTCCACCTCATAACCCTGCTCCATGAGCAGAACGGCGGAAACGGAAGAATCCACGCCGCCGGACATACCGACGATGACGCGCTTCTTTTGTGTGTCAGAAGGGGCTGGATCACGCATAGGGTTTCAACGGGTGTCTTGAAAAAGGACGCGATTCTATCAGGCCCGAGCCGCTAAGGCTAAAGAGAAGGGCGGATCAATTCGAGACTGTGCCGGTGGCCGGCCAGATAATCATCGATACAGCGGATGATCAGCTCGCTGCGCCAGTCATCGCGCACGGTCATCAGCTCGTCACGGGTCAGCCAGCGGGCGCGCAGGATGCCTTCGTCGAGTTGATAGTCCGGGTGATGTTTCAGCGCCTTGGCGATAAAGCATACGCGCTGATAGGTCACGCCATTGCTCGGTGCGGTGTACAGGTAAATGCCGACGATGCCAGTGGGCTCGACATCCCAGCCGGTTTCTTCGAGGGTTTCACGCACCGCGGCCTCGGTGAGGGTTTCGTTCGGGTCCAGGTGGCCGGCGGGCTGATTGAGTACGGCGCGGCCGCCCTTGAGTTCTTCAACCATCAGGAAGCGGCCGTTGTCTTCGACGATGGTGGCGACGGTGATGTGGGGGAGCCAGGTCATTGCAAACCTCGGTATCGGGAAGGTGACTCGGTCAATGTGGGAGCTGGCTTGCCTGTGATGGCGGTGGGTCAGCTGCACCTGTATGAACTGACAGACTGTAATCGCAGGCAAGCCAGCTCCCACATTTGATTGGGTTTCTTCAATGAAGTCCCTACAAACAGAAACCCCGGCACTGGGCCGGGGCTTCTTTGCATCCTTACAACCTTACTTCAACTTGGCAATCGCCGCATTGAGGGTGTTGCTTGGGCGCATGGCCTTGCTGGTCAGCTCGGGGTTCGGCGCGTAGTAGCCGCAGATGTCCACGGGCTTGCCCTGTACCGCGTTGAGCTCGGCAACGATGGTTGCTTCGTTCTCAGCCAGGGTTTTTGCCAGTTCGCCGAACTGCGCTTGCAGTGCAGCGTCTTCGGTCTGGGCGGCCAGGGCTTGGGCCCAGTACAGCGCCAGGTAGAAGTGGCTGCCGCGGTTGTCGATGTTGCCGACTTTGCGCGATGGCGACTTGTTGTTGTCCAGGAACTGGCCGGTAGCCTGGTCCAGGGTCTTGGACAGTACCAAGGCTTTGGGGTTGTTGTAGGTCACACCCAGGTGCTCAAGGGAAGCGGCCAGGGCCAGGAACTCGCCCAGGGAGTCCCAACGCAGGAAGTTTTCTTCCAGCAGCTGCTGAACGTGCTTGGGAGCCGAACCGCCAGCGCCGGTTTCGAACAGGCCGCCGCCGTTCATCAGCGGCACGATCGACAGCATCTTGGCGCTGGTGCCCAGTTCCATGATCGGGAACAGGTCGGTCAGGTAGTCGCGCAGCACGTTGCCGGTCACCGAAATGGTGTCCAGGCCCTTGCGGGTGCGCTCCAGGGTGAACTTCATCGCATCGACCGGGGCCATGATGCGGATGTCCAGGCCTTCGGTGTTGTGGTCTTTCAGGTACGCCTGAACTTTCTCGACCACTACGCCATCGTGAGCGCGCTTGGGGTCCAGCCAGAAAATGGCCGGGGTGTTGCTGGCGCGGGCACGGTTGACGGCGAGCTTGACCCAGTCCTGGATCGGCGCGTCTTTGGTCTGGCACATGCGGAAGATGTCGCCGGCCTCGACTTTCTGTTCCATCAGCAGGTTGCCCTGACTGTCGGTGACGCGAACAACGCCGTCAGCCTTGATCTGGAAGGTCTTGTCGTGGGAGCCGTACTCTTCGGCTTTCTTGGCCATCAGGCCAACGTTTGGCACGCTGCCCATGGTGGTCGGGTCGAAGGCGCCATTGGCCTTGCAGTCTTCGATGACCGCCTGGTAGATGGTGGCGTAGCAGCGATCCGGGATCACAGCCTTGGTGTCGTGCAACTGGCCGTCGGTGCCCCACATCTTGCCGGAGTCACGGATCATGGCCGGCATCGAGGCGTCGACGATCACGTCGCTCGGCACGTGCAGGTTGGTGATGCCTTTGTCGGAGTTGACCATCGCCAGGGCAGGACGAGCGGCGTAGACGGCCTGGATGTCGGCTTCGATCTGCGCTTGCTGGTCGGCCGGCAGGGCCTTGATGCGGGCATACAGGTCGCCGATGCCGTTGTTCAGGTTGAAGCCGATCTGCTCAAGCACGGTAGCGTGCTTGGCCAGGGCATCTTTATAGAACTCGGCAACGATCTGGCCGAACATGATCGGGTCGGAGACCTTCATCATGGTGGCTTTGAGGTGAACCGACAGCAGAACGCCTTGCTTCTTGGCGTCTTCGATTTCAGCGGCGATGAAGCTGCGCAGCGCTTTCTTGCTCAGCACGGCGGTGTCGATGATCTCGCCGGCCTGGACGCTGGTCTTTTCTTTCAGGACGGTGGTGGTGCCGTCCTGAGCAACCAGCGCAATTTTGACAGCATCGGCGGCTTCGATCTGTACGGCTTTTTCGCTGCCGTAGAAGTCACCATTGCTCATGTGGGCAATGTGCGACTTGGAGTCGGCAGCCCAGGCGCCCATCTTGTGCGGGTGCTTGCGTGCGTAGTTCTTGACCGACAGCGGCGCGCGGCGGTCGGAGTTGCCTTCGCGCAGTACCGGGTTCACGGCGCTGCCCTTGACCTTGTCGTAACGTGCACGGGTTTCTTTTTCCGCGTCGGTGGTTACGGTTTCCGGGTAGTCCGGCAGGGCGTAGCCCTGGGCCTGCAGTTCCTTGATCGCGGCTTGCAGCTGCGGGGTCGAGGCACTGATGTTAGGCAGCTTGATGATGTTGGCTTCAGGGGTTACGGCCAGGTCGCCCAGTTCGGCGAGGTGGTCCGGGATAGCCTTGGTGCCCAGTTGCTCGGGGAAGCTTGCGAGGATGCGCCCTGCGAGGGAGATGTCGCGGGTTTCAACGGCAATATCAGCGGAAGCCGTGAAGGCTTCTACGATAGGCAACAGTGAATAGGTGGCGAGGGCTGGAGCTTCGTCGGTGAAGGTGTAGATGATCTTCGAGCGGGTGGGCATATTCGGATTAACTCTCTTCTTTGCTGAAAGCGTGCGCAGAAACTCGAGATGCGCCGGGTGGAGCGCGTTCGTTCAAAGTCATCCATGAGCGAAATGTCGAGGTTTCTTCGCGGTGATGTTGGGTTGCATCAGTCGAGCGTCAAGCGTTTGGACTATTGTAATAGTCCTGCTTTCTGGCTGAAGGCTACTGTCTAGAGCGGTCAACCGTCGTGACTCTTTGGTCAGCGGCGGCATTATACATAGGTCGCTATGCTTACGCAGAGCCTTCATACAAAAGGTGTGTCGTCCATTGGTCTAAAGGTCGCAGGGGCGGGGTTGCGCCGAAAGTTGAATGATGTGCTCAAGATTGGCACTTTTCCCTTTGCTTTCAGGCTTGTAGGCGACAATTTATGCTGTTTTCGATGCAAATGAGCATGGCGCGAGGTTTCGGTCGCCATTTATCTGGAGTAGGCTCGAACGCAGCCAGATGTTCAATCCATAGATGGAGTTCAGCATGGGATACAAGAAGATTCAGGTTCCGGCAGTCGGCGACAAAATCACCGTCAATGCAGACCATTCTCTCAATGTTCCTGACCAACCGATCATCCCCTATATCGAAGGTGACGGTATTGGCGTCGACATCAGCCCGGTGATGATCAAGGTAGTCGACGCAGCTGTTGAAAAGGCTTACGGCGGCAAGCGCAAAATCTCGTGGATGGAGGTGTATGCCGGCGAAAAGGCGACCCAGGTCTACGACCAGGACACCTGGTTGCCCCAGGAAACCCTGGACGCGGTCAAGGATTACGTGGTGTCCATCAAGGGCCCGCTGACCACGCCGGTCGGTGGTGGTATTCGCTCGCTGAACGTGGCTCTGCGTCAGCAGCTCGACCTGTATGTGTGTCTGCGCCCGGTGCGCTGGTTTGAAGGCGTGCCCAGCCCGGTCAAGAAGCCAGGCGATGTGGACATGACCATCTTCCGTGAGAACTCCGAGGATATTTACGCGGGTATCGAGTGGAAAGCCGGTTCGCCTGAGGCGATCAAGGTGATCAAGTTCCTCAAGGAGGAAATGGGCGTTACCAAGATCCGTTTCGACCAGGATTGCGGGATTGGCGTCAAGCCGGTGTCGAAAGAGGGTACCAAGCGCCTGGCGCGCAAGGCCCTGCAGTATGTAGTCGATAACGACCGCGACTCGCTGACCATCGTGCACAAAGGCAACATCATGAAGTTCACCGAAGGCGCCTTCAAGGAGTGGGCCTACGAAGTGGCGGCTGAAGAATTCGGCGCGACGCTGCTCGACGGCGGCCCGTGGATGCAGTTCAAGAACCCCAAGACCGGCAAGAATGTGGTGGTCAAGGATGCGATTGCCGATGCCATGCTCCAGCAGATCCTGCTGCGTCCGGCTGAGTATGACGTGATTGCCACGCTCAACCTCAATGGCGACTACTTGTCCGATGCCTTGGCGGCGGAGGTTGGTGGTATTGGTATCGCGCCGGGAGCCAACCTGTCGGACACCGTGGCGATGTTCGAAGCCACTCACGGTACTGCGCCCAAGTATGCGGGCAAGGACCAGGTCAACCCGGGTTCATTGATTCTGTCGGCGGAAATGATGCTGCGTCATATGGGCTGGGTCGAGGCGGCTGACTTGATCATCAAGGGCACCAATGGTGCGATTTCTGCCAAGACCGTGACCTATGACTTTGAGCGCCTGATGGATGGCGCTACGTTGGTGTCGTCGTCGGGCTTTGGTGATGCGCTGATCAAACATATGTAAGCAGGCAGAGAAAACCGGCCGCCCTGATGATTCGGGGTGGCCGGTTTGCTTTCAATACTTTGTTCAATAATTGATCAGGCGTGTTGCTTTTTTGAATGTAAGTCGGTGTTTCTGCTTTTCTTTTCGACGTTCGTAGTGGCAGGCGTATCAACGAGAACGATATTCGTGGCCTGCATACCCTTTGGGCCTTGAACGATATCAAAGGTGACAGGCTGATTCGCTTTCACCGTTTTGTAGCCTTCCACTTGAATCGCCGAATAATGCGCAAAAAGGTCTTCAGTCTTGCCGTCTTCATTGATGAAGCCGTACCCCTTGGCATTGTTGAACCACTTGACCTTACCACTAGCCATTCCCATATCCCTCTGCACCAGACTCCATCACTGGAGTATCATCCAGTTTATCCGTCCTAACCCGAATAAATAAGGTTGACTGCGCGGACCTTTTTTACCCACTGTGGGCTCTATTGGTTGTAACACCGATTTGCCGATAGTCAAGGCGACCAGTCGGTCAGAGTTGAAATTCTGACAGCTCGCCCCCACCACTGTAATTGAACCACTGACGAACCTTTCTTTCCATGCATGCAAATAGCCAGATTCGACTAACATTCAATCAGGATCGCCCGGATCAGGAACATGACGACGACGGTTCTGCAGGCATTGCTGTTCAGGAGGCCAAGCCTGCTTTACAGGCACCGCCGATGTACAAGGTGGTTTTGTTCAATGATGACTACACACCGATGGATTTCGTCGTCGAAGTGCTCGAGGTGTTTTTTAACCTGAACCGCGAGTTGGCGACCAAGGTAATGCTGGCCGTTCACACAGAAGGACGGGCAGTATGTGGAGTGTTTACCCGCGACATCGCCGAGACAAAGGCCATGCAGGTCAACCAGTACGCCAGGGAAAGCCAGCATCCGCTACTCTGTGAAATCGAGAAGGACGGTTAACGCCGACCACTTGGGTATGAGGTGAAGCTATGTTAAACCGCGAGCTCGAAGTCACCCTCAATCTTGCCTTCAAGGAGGCTCGTTCGAAGCGTCATGAGTTCATGACCGTCGAGCACCTTTTGCTGGCACTTTTGGATAATGAAGCTGCCGCCACCGTTCTGCGTGCGTGCGGCGCCAACCTCGACAAACTCAAGCATGATCTGCAGGAGTTTATCGACTCCACCACGCCACTGATCCCCGTGCATGACGAGGACCGCGAGACCCAGCCAACCCTGGGCTTCCAGCGGGTATTGCAGCGTGCTGTCTTCCACGTACAGAGCTCCGGTAAGCGTGAGGTCACAGGCGCAAACGTGCTGGTGGCAATTTTCAGCGAACAGGAAAGCCAGGCCGTGTTTCTGCTCAAGCAGCAGAGCGTTGCCCGTATTGATGTCGTCAATTACATCGCCCACGGTATCTCCAAGGTGCCCGGGCACGGCGATCATTCCGAGGGCGAGCAGGATATGCAGGACGACGAGGGCGGTGAGTCTTCTTCTTCAAGCAACCCGCTGGATGCCTATGCCAGCAATCTCAATGAGATGGCGCGACAGGGGCGGATCGATCCGCTGGTCGGGCGTGAGAGCGAGGTCGAGCGTGTAGCGCAGATTCTCGCGCGGCGTCGCAAGAACAACCCGTTGTTGGTGGGTGAGGCGGGCGTGGGTAAAACCGCGATTGCCGAAGGCCTGGCCAAGCGCATTGTCGACAACCAGGTGCCGGACCTGCTGGCCAACAGCGTTGTCTACTCCCTTGACCTGGGCGCATTGCTCGCCGGGACCAAGTACCGTGGCGATTTCGAGAAGCGCTTCAAGGCGCTGCTCGGCGAGCTGAAAAAACGCCCGCAGGCGATCCTGTTCATCGACGAGATCCACACCATCATTGGTGCCGGTGCGGCCTCCGGTGGGGTGATGGACGCCTCCAACCTGCTCAAGCCATTGCTGTCTTCGGGTGATATCCGCTGCATCGGCTCCACCACCTTCCAGGAGTTTCGCGGCATTTTCGAAAAAGACCGTGCCCTGGCGCGACGCTTCCAGAAAGTCGACGTGTCCGAGCCTTCGGTTGAAGACACCATTGGCATCCTGCGTGGGCTCAAGGGGCGTTTTGAAGCGCACCACGGCATCGAGTACACCGATGAGGCCCTGCGTGCGGCGGCCGAGCTGGCGTCGCGCTACATCAATGACCGGCACATGCCGGACAAGGCCATCGACGTGATCGACGAGGCGGGCGCCTACCAGCGCCTGCAGCCGGTCGAGAAGCGTGTGAAGCGTATCGATGTGCCTCAGGTCGAGGACATCGTGGCGAAGATCGCGCGGATTCCGCCAAAGCACGTCACCAGTTCCGACAAGGAGCTGCTGCGTAACCTGGAGCGCGATCTCAAGCTCACTGTGTTCGGTCAGGATGCGGCGATCGACTCGCTGTCCACTGCGATCAAGTTGTCCCGTGCGGGCCTCAAGTCGCCGGACAAGCCGGTCGGTTCGTTCCTGTTCGCAGGGCCTACCGGCGTCGGCAAGACCGAGGCGGCGCGGCAGTTGGCCAAGGCCATGGGTATCGAGCTGGTCCGTTTCGACATGTCCGAGTACATGGAGCGTCACACCGTGTCGCGCCTGATCGGTGCGCCGCCGGGCTATGTCGGTTTCGATCAGGGCGGCTTGTTGACCGAGGCGATCACCAAGCAGCCGCATTGCGTACTGCTGCTCGATGAAATCGAAAAGGCTCACCCGGAAGTCTTCAACCTGCTGTTGCAGGTCATGGATCACGGGACGCTGACCGATAACAACGGGCGCAAGGCGGACTTCCGTAATGTGATCGTGATCATGACCACCAACGCCGGTGCTGAAACTGCTGCGCGAGCGTCTATCGGCTTCACGCATCAGGATCACTCTTCCGATGCAATGGAAGTGATCAAGAAGAGCTTCACGCCGGAGTTCCGCAACCGTTTGGACACCATTATCCAATTTGGTCGCCTCAGCCATGAGGTTATCAAGAGCGTGGTGGACAAGTTCCTCACCGAGCTTCAGGCGCAGTTGGAAGACAAGCGCGTGCAGCTGGATGTGACGGAAGCGGCTCGCAGTTGGATCGCAGAGGGCGGCTACGATGCGGCAATGGGCGCTCGCCCAATGGCGCGTCTGATCCAGGACAAGATCAAGCGGCCGCTGGCCGAAGAGATCCTGTTCGGCGAACTCTCCGACCATGGCGGCGTGGTGCATATCGACCTGAAGGACGGCGAGCTGACCTTCGAGTTCGAGACCACGGCAGAAATGGCCTGATCGCTGTGCAGCAACACAAAAAGGCGCCGAAAGGCGCCTTTTTGCTGACTTGAAATGCAATTCTCAGAACAATCGAGATCCAATGTGGGAGGGGGCTTGCCCCCGATAGCGGTGGTTCAGCAACAAATTAGTTGCCTGACACACTGCTATCGGGGGCAAGCCCCCTCCCACAATTTATGTGTATGCCACCCACACAAAAACGCCCGGCATAACCGGGCGTTTTGTATTGACTTGCTTAGCGAGCGCGGTAAGTGATGCGCCCTTTGCTCAAGTCATAGGGCGTCAGCTCGACGCGCACTTTGTCACCGGTAAGAATACGAATGTAGTTCTTGCGCATCTTGCCGGAGATATGCGCGGTTACGACGTGCCCATTTTCCAACTCCACACGAAACATGGTGTTGGGCAGGGTGTCGACGACAGTGCCTTCCATTTCGAAGCTGTCTTCTTTCGACATGCAGTAAAGCCCTCGGTATCCAGTGAATGGCCCGGTGCAACTGCGCCAGGCAAAAGCGGCGTGCATTGTGCCCGAAAAAGAGGGTTCAAGCCAAGGGGTTCTAGTTAAGTGTGACCCATCTTTGATTAATCAGCAGCTCAATGGGCCGATATTGGGTCTTGTAGTTCATCTTTTTGCAGTTCTTGATCCAGTATCCGAGGTACACCGCTTCCAGTTCCAGGCGCAGCGCTTCACCTATTTGCCAGAGGATCGCAAAGCGCCCGAGGCTGCGGCGTTCCTCTTCGGGTTCATAGAAGGTGTACACCGCCGACAGGCCGTTGGGCAGCAGGTCGGTCACCGCCACGGCCAGCAGCCGTCCATCGAGGCGGAACTCGTAGAAGCGCGAGAACGGCAGGTCACGTACCAGGAAGGTGGAAAACTGATCACGGCTGGGCGGGAACATGTCGCCATCGGCATGACGTTGCTCGATGTAGCGCTGATAAAGGTCGAAATACTCTTCGCTGTACTGCGGCTTGACCGCGTTTACCGTCAGGTCGGCGTTGCGTTTGAGAATGCGTTTCTGATTGCGATCGGGCAAAAATTGCGCGGCAGGGATGCGCGCGGGCACACACGCGTTGCAATTCTGGCAGTGAGGTCGGTACAGATGATCGCCGCTGCGCCGAAACCCCATCTCCGAGAGGTCGGCGTACACGTGCACGTCCATCGGCTGGCTGGGATCGAGGAACAGCGTGGTGGCCTGCTCGTCGGGCAGATAGCTGCAAGAGTGGGCTTGAGTGGCATAGAACTTCAAGCGCGCCAGCTCGGTCATGATCAACCCTCGGGATAAGCTTTGGAATAAGTGTAAGCCAGGTAGGCGAAAGTCGCCTACGAAACCCACGGTCCAGAGCTGGGTTGGTCCAAATGCTTGCGCAGCAAGTCAGCGAAGTCGCTGCGCGGTATGGCGCGGGCGCCCAGGCTGTGCAGGTGGTCATTGGGCATCTGGCAGTCGATCAGCACGAAGCCCCACGCCTGCAATTGACGGGTCAATGTGGCGAAACCGAATTTCGAGGCGTTGTCGGCGCGGCTGAACATGGATTCGCCAAAAAACAGCTGGCCCATCGCCAGGCCATACAGGCCACCTACCAGTTCGCCCTGGTCCCACACTTCCACGGAGTGGGCGTAGCCGCGCTTGTGCAGCGCCAGGTAGGCGTTCTGGATGCCTTCGGTGATCCAGGTGCCGTCCGCGTAGGCGCGCGGTGCAGCGCAGGCCTGGATGACGGCGGCGAAATCCTGGTCGAACGTCACGGTATAACGCTGTTGGCGCAGCAGTTTGCCGAGGCTGCGGGACACATGCAGTTCGTCGGGGAAGATCACCGTGCGTGGGTCGGGTGACCACCAGAGGATGGGCTGGCCTTCGGAGAACCACGGAAAGCAGCCATGGCGATAGGCCTGGATCAGGCGTTCGGCCGACAGGTCTCCACCGGCGGCGAGCAGGCCATTGGGTTCGCGCATGGCCTTGGCCAGGGGCGGGAAAGTCAGGTTGTCGCGTTGTAACCAGGTCAGCATGGCATCCAGGCTTATGGAAGGGGAGGGGAGTGGCAGGCAAGGCGTCTGCCGCACAAGCGTTGATTATTGTCGACCCGGCGCCAAGGGGCCAGCCCGATTAAGCGGTGAGGCCGGATTAGCATGAGCGGGTGTTTCTGCAACTCTGCGCATAAGGCGCGGTCGTAATCGGGGCTGGCACATGCCAGCCATTTGCCAAGTTTGCCTGGATTGCCAGATACAGCTCATAAGCCTTTGTCAGCAAAGGCAATGCATGCTCAAATTGAACAGGCTTTGACACTTCGATTGCCAAGGCTGCCAGGTGGAGGGCAAGTGTGTGGCATCGCGCACGCAAACCCGTACAATGCGCCCATTGTGGCGTTATCGCCATTTCACCTATCCGTGACCTGGTGTTAAAAGTAGATTCAGCAACATACGTTCATTTTTCAGCTGCTCGGGATAGGGCAGTCATGTGTAGTCATTCAACAGATGGACGCGCTAAAGGCGCAGGAAAAGACCCGTTTTGAAGAAATCCGCCGCAGCACCTAAAGCAGCAGTCGTACCGGCCTGGCGCCAGCACCTGCATTACCGACTCAAGGAAGGCGCACTGATTGCCATCGGTGCCCTGTGCCTGTTCCTGATGATGGCCTTGCTCACCTATGGCAAGGACGATCCGGGCTGGAGCCATAACAGCAAGATCGACGATGTGCAGAATTTCGGTGGGCCGGTAGGGTCCTACAGCGCCGATATCCTGTTCATGATCCTGGGTTATTTCGCGTACATTTTCCCGCTGCTGCTGGCGATCAAGACCTGGCAGATCTTCCGCCAGCGTCACGAGCCGTGGCAGTGGAGCGGCTGGCTGTTTTCCTGGCGCCTGATCGGCCTGGTGTTCCTGGTGCTGTCCGGCGCGGCGCTGGCGCATATTCACTTCCATGCGCCCACCGGTCTGCCGGCGGGTGCGGGCGGGGCGCTGGGCGAAAGCCTCGGTGACCTGGCGCGCCGCACGCTGAATATCCAGGGCAGCACCTTGATGTTCATCGCGCTGTTCCTGTTCGGCCTCACGGTCTTTACCGACCTGTCATGGTTCAAGGTGATGGACGTGACCGGCAAGATCACCCTTGATCTGTTCGAATTGTTCCAAGGCGCCGCCAACCGCTGGTGGGCTGCCCGTGTGGAGCGCAAGCAGATGGTTGCGCAGCTTCGCGAGGTGGACACTCGTGTCAACGAGGTGGTGGCCCCGAGCACGCCGGATCGGCGCGAGCAGGCCAAGGTCAAGGAGCGCTTGATCGAGCGTGAGCAAGCCCTGAGCAAGCACATGTCGGACCGCGAGAAGCAGGTGCCGCCAGTGATCGCTCCGGCACCGCCCAAGGCGCCGGAACCCAGCCATCGCGTACAGAAAGAGAAACAGGCCCCGCTGTTTATCGACAGCGCCGTCGAAGGCACCTTGCCGCCGATCTCGATTCTTGACCCTGCTGAAAAGAAACAGCTCAATTATTCCCCCGAGTCCCTGGCAGCCGTTGGCCATCTGCTGGAAATCAAGCTCAAGGAGTTCGGCGTCGAAGTGTCGGTGGATTCGATCCATCCCGGCCCGGTGATTACCCGTTACGAAATCCAGCCGGCCGCCGGTGTAAAAGTCAGCCGTATTTCCAACCTGGCCAAAGACTTGGCCCGTTCCCTGGCCGTGACCAGCGTGCGCGTGGTGGAAGTGATCCCGGGCAAGACCACCGTGGGTATCGAGATTCCCAACGAAGACCGCCAGATCGTGCGTTTCTCCGAAGTGCTGTCGACCCCCGAGTACGACAATTTCAAATCGCCGGTCACCCTGGCCCTCGGCCATGACATCGGCGGCAAGCCGGTGATCACCGACCTGGCGAAAATGCCTCACCTGCTGGTAGCCGGTACCACCGGTTCCGGTAAGTCGGTGGGTGTCAACGCAATGATCCTGTCGATCCTGTTCAAGTCCGGGCCGGATGACGCCAAGCTGATCATGATCGACCCGAAGATGTTGGAACTGTCGATCTACGAAGGCATTCCGCACCTGTTGTGCCCGGTGGTTACCGACATGAAGGACGCCGCCAACGCCCTGCGTTGGAGCGTTGCCGAGATGGAGCGCCGCTACAAGCTGATGGCCAAGATGGGCGTACGTAACCTGTCGGGCTTCAACGCCAAGGTCAAGGAAGCCCAGGACGCCGGCGAACCGCTGACCGACCCGCTGTACAAACGCGAAAACATTCATGACGAGGCCCCGCTGCTGACCAAGCTGCCGACCATCGTGGTGGTGGTCGACGAATTCGCCGACATGATGATGATCGTCGGCAAGAAGGTCGAAGAACTGATCGCGCGTATTGCCCAGAAGGCACGTGCCGCCGGGATTCACTTGATCCTCGCGACTCAGCGCCCGTCGGTGGATGTGATCACCGGCCTGATCAAGGCCAACATCCCGACACGCATGGCGTTCCAGGTATCGAGCAAGATCGACTCACGGACCATCATCGACCAGGGTGGCGCCGAGCAACTGCTGGGCCACGGTGACATGCTCTACATGCCGCCGGGCACCAGCCTGCCGATTCGCGTTCACGGTGCCTTTGTGTCCGATGACGAAGTACACCGCGTGGTCGAAGCCTGGAAACTGCGCGGCGCCCCGGAATACAACGACGACATCCTCGCAGGCGTCGAAGAGGCCGGCAGCGGTTTTGACGGTGGCAGCGGCGGTGGCGACGATGATGCCGAAACCGACGCGCTGTACGATGAGGCCGTGGCCTTCGTGCTGGAAAGCCGTCGCGCCTCTATCTCCGCAGTGCAACGCAAGTTGAAAATCGGCTACAACCGCGCAGCCCGCATGATCGAAGCCATGGAACACGCCGGCGTCGTCACTGCAATGAACACCAACGGCTCGCGTGAAATCATCGCCCCCGGGCAGATGCGCGACTGACCCCGGTGCCGCGTGGTAACACGCGGCACCGCCCTGACTACTCAATGAGGACTCCCATGCGCTTTATCCGCATGCTTTTGTTGCCGGCACTGGCCCTGACCGCTGTTTCGGCTCACGCTGACCCGGCTTCCGTCGCCAGCCTGAAGAATCTGTTGGACAAATCCCAGACCCTGACCGCGCGCTTCTCCCAACTGACCCTGGATGCCGGTGGCACCCAGTTGCAGGAAACCGCCGGTGAGATGGCTGTGCAGCGCCCTGGGTTGTTCTACTGGCATACCGAAGGCAAGGCTGAGCAGACCATCGTTTCCGATGGCCAGAAGGTCACCCTGTGGGACCCGGACCTGGAACAGGCGACCATCAAGAAGCTCGATCCACGCCTGAACCAGACACCCGCACTGCTGCTGTCGGGTGACGTGTCGAAAATCAACGACAGCTTCGACATCACTTCCAAACAGACCAGCAACGTGATCGAGTTCACCCTCAAGCCAAAATCCAAGGACACGCTGTTTGACACGCTGTCCCTGTCGTTCGGCAACGGTGTGATCAATAACATGCGCCTGGTCGACAGCGTTGGCCAGCGCACCGATATCCTGTTTTCCGGGGTCAAGGCCAACCAGCCGGTGCCCGCGTCCAAGTTCAAGTTCGCCATCCCCAAGGGTGCCGACGTGATCCAGGAATAACCTGCCGAGAGGTTTCAAGCGCTGCCCATGGATCTGTTTCGAAGTGACCCGATTGCCCAGCCCCTGGCCGCACGCTTGCGTTCGACCAACCTGGATGAGTACGTCGGTCAGGAACACCTGCTCGCTCGCGGCAAGCCTTTGCGCGAAGCGCTGGAGCAGGGCGCGCTGCACTCGATGATTTTCTGGGGCCCGCCGGGCGTGGGCAAGACCACCCTGGCGCGGCTGCTGGCGAAAGTCTCGGATGCCCACTTTGAAACGGTCTCGGCGGTGCTTGCCGGGGTCAAGGAAATCCGCCAGGCGGTGGAAGTCGCCAAGCAGCAGGCCGGCCAGTACGGCAAGCGCACCATCCTGTTTGTCGACGAAGTGCATCGCTTCAACAAGTCGCAGCAGGATGCGTTCCTGCCGTATGTTGAAGACGGCACCTTGATCTTTATCGGCGCCACCACTGAAAACCCTTCGTTTGAACTCAACAACGCCTTGTTGTCGCGAGCGCGTGTCTACGTGCTCAAAAGCCTGGACGAGGCGGCGATGCAAAAGCTGCTGCAGCGGGCCTTGAATGAAGACAAGGGCCTGGGCAAGCGCCATCTGAGCGTCAGTGAAGAAGGCTTCAAGATCCTGCTCACCGCCGCAGATGGCGATGGCAGGCGTTTTCTCAACCTGCTGGAAAACGCTTCGGACCTGGCTGAAGACGGCGGTGAAATTGGCGTCGATCTGCTGCAAAGCCTGCTGGGTGATACGCGCCGGCGCTTCGACAAGGGCGGTGAAGCTTTCTACGACCAGATTTCCGCGCTGCACAAGTCCGTGCGCGGCTCCAACCCGGACGGTGCGCTGTACTGGTTCGCACGGATGATCGACGGCGGTTGCGATCCGTTGTACCTGGCCCGTCGCGTGGTGCGCATGGCCAGCGAAGACATCGGCAATGCCGACCCACGAGCCCTGAGCCTGTGCCTGGCGGCCTGGGAGGTGCAGGAGCGCCTCGGCAGCCCGGAAGGCGAGTTGGCGGTGGCCCAGGCCATCACCTACCTGGCCTGCGCACCGAAAAGCAACGCGGTGTACATGGGCTTCAAGTCGGCGCTGCGAGCGGCGGCTGAACATGGTTCGCTGGAAGTGCCGATGCACTTGCGCAACGCGCCGACCAAACTGATGAAGCAGCTGGGTTACGGTGACGAATATCGCTACGCTCATGACGAACCGGATGCCTATGCAGCCGGCGAAGACTACTTCCCCGATGCGCTGGAACCGTTGCCGCTCTACCAGCCAGTGCCCCGTGGGCTGGAGCTGAAGATCGGCGAAAAGCTCAACCATCTGGCCCAACTCGACCGTCTCAGCCCCCGTCAGCGGAGAAAGTAGTGCTCAAGACGATTCTTGCCGTGTCCGCAGCCGGCATCGCTGGTACATTATTGCGTTTCGCCACCAGCACCTGGGTCAGCGCCCAGTGGCCGAAGCATTTTTATGCGGCGACCCTGGCAGTCAACCTGGTGGGCTGTTTGATTATCGGGCTGTTGTACGGCTGGTTCCTGTTGCGCCCGGAAGTGCCGATTGAAATTCGCGCCGGCTTGATTGTCGGTTTTGTAGGCGGTCTGACGACCTTTTCATCCTTTTCACTGGATACGCTGCGCCTGCTGGAAAGCGGGCAGGCCCTGGTCGCCTTCGGGTACCTGGCCATCAGCGTATTCGGCGGGCTGCTCGCCACCTGGGCCGGCCTGTCCTTGACCAAACTTTGATAACGAGAGACCGACATGCTCGATTCCAAACTGTTACGTAGCAACCTTCAGGACGTAGCGGACCGCCTGGCATCCCGTGGCTTTGCCTTGGATGTTGCGCGCATCGAAGCGCTGGAAGAACAGCGCAAGACCGTCCAGACCCGCACCGAAGCACTGCAGGCTGAGCGTAATGCGCGTTCCAAGTCCATTGGCCAGGCCAAACAGCGCGGCGAAGACATCGTACCGCTGATGGCGGATGTCGAGCGTATGGGCACTGAGCTGTCCAACGGCAAAACCGAGCTGGAAGGCATCCAGACCGAGCTGGACTCGATCCTGCTGGGCATTCCGAACCTGCCCCACGAATCCGTGCCGGTAGGCGAAGACGAAGACGGCAACGTTGAAGTACGCCGCTGGGGCACGCCCAAAACCTTCGATTTCGAGATCAAGGACCATGTGGCCCTGGGCGAATTGACCGGTGGCCTGGATTTCGAGACCGCGGCAAAAATGTCCGGTGCCCGTTTCGCTTTGCTGCGTGGCCCGATCGCCCGTATGCACCGTGCGCTGGCGCAGTTCATGATCAACCTGCACACCGGTGAGCATGGCTACGAAGAAGCCTACACCCCGTACCTGGTCCAGGCGCCGGCGCTGATGGGTACCAGCCAGTTGCCGAAATTCGAGGAAGACCTGTTCAAGATCACTCGCGACGGCGAAGCCGATCTGTACCTGATCCCGACCGCCGAGGTGTCGCTGACCAATATCGTCGCCGGCGAAATCCTCGATGCCAAGCAACTGCCGTTGAAGCTGGTTGCCCACAGCCCGTGCTTTCGCAGTGAAGCCGGCGCATCGGGTCGCGATACGCGCGGCATGATCCGCCAACACCAGTTCGACAAGGTCGAGATGGTGCAGGTGGTCGAGCCGTCGACTTCCATGGAAGCCCTGGAAGGCCTGACCGCCAATGCCGAACGCGTTCTGCAACTGTTGGAGCTGCCGTACCGCGTACTGGCGCTGTGCACTGGCGACATGGGCTTCAGCGCTGTGAAGACCTACGATTTGGAAGTGTGGGTACCGAGCCAAGACAAGTACCGCGAAATTTCGTCGTGCTCCAACTGCGGTGATTTCCAGGCCCGTCGTATGCAGGCGCGTTTCCGCAACCCGGAAACCGGCAAGCCGGAGTTGGTGCACACCCTTAACGGTTCGGGCCTGGCCGTAGGCCGTACCTTGGTGGCCGTGCTGGAAAACTACCAGCAGGCTGACGGTTCGATCCGTGTACCTGAGGTGCTCAAGCCGTACATGGGCGGCGTTGAGGTCATCGCCTAAATGGAATTTCTGCCGCTGTTTCATAACCTGCGCGGCAGTCGAGTGTTGGTCGTCGGTGGCGGGGAGATTGCCTTGCGCAAATCCCGGCTGCTGGCCGACGCCGGTGCGTTGCTGCGGGTGGTTGCTCCCCAGATCGAAGACCAGTTGCGTGAACTGGTACTGGGCAGTGGCGGGGAACTGATTTTGCGCGGTTATCAGGAGGCTGACCTGGAGGGTTGCACCCTGATCATCGCGGCAACGGACGACGAGCCGCTGAACGCGCAAGTGTCCAGTGAGGCCAAGCGCCGTTGCGTGCCGGTCAATGTTGTAGATGCGCCGGCCTTGTGCAGCGTGATCTTCCCGGCGATTGTCGACCGTTCGCCGTTGGTAATTGCGGTGTCCAGCGGCGGCGACGCGCCGGTGCTGGCGCGCTTGATCCGCGCCAAGCTGGAAACCTGGATTCCGTCCACCTACGGCCAATTGGCCGGTTTGGCCGCGCGTTTTCGCGCCCAGGTCAAAGGTTTGTACCCGGATGTGCAGCAGCGCCGTGCGTTCTGGGAAGAGGTGTTCCAGGGGCCGATTGCCGACCGTCAACTGGCCGGGCAGGGCGATGAAGCTGAGCGCCTGTTGATCGAAAAGGTCAATGGCGCGCCACCTTATGCACCCGGCGAGGTGTACCTGGTGGGTGCAGGCCCGGGTGACCCGGACTTGCTCACCTTTCGTGCCTTGCGCCTGATGCAGCAGGCCGACGTGGTGCTGTACGACCGTCTGGTGGCGCCGGCGATCCTGGAACTGTGCCGTCGTGATGCCGAGCGAGTTTACGTCGGCAAGCGGCGTGCTGACCACGCTGTGCCTCAGGATAAGATCAACCAGCAACTGGTCGACCTGGCCAAGCAAGGCAAGCGCGTGCTGCGCCTCAAGGGCGGTGATCCGTTCATTTTTGGGCGCGGTGGCGAAGAAATCGAGGAATTGGCGGCCCATGGCATCCCGTTCCAGGTGGTGCCAGGCATCACGGCGGCCAGTGGTTGCGCCGCGTATGCCGGGATTCCGCTGACGCACCGTGACTATGCGCAATCGGTGCGCTTCATCACCGGGCACCTGAAGAACAATACGTCGGATCTGCCCTGGCAGGACCTTGTCGGGCCGTCGCAGACCCTGGTGTTCTACATGGGCTTGATTGGCTTGCCGATCATTTGTGAGCAGTTGATCAAGCACGGGCGCTCGGCGGACACACCGGCGGCTTTGATCCAGCAGGGCACCACTTCCAACCAGCGTGTGTTTACCGGCACCCTGGCGGACCTGCCGCGCATGGTGGCGGAGCATGAAGTACATGCGCCGACGCTGGTGATCGTGGGTGAGGTGGTGGTGTTGCGCGAGAAGCTCAAATGGTTCGAAGGGGCTCAGTCTCAGGTCTGAGCCTTAAAAGCATCGGGAGCAAGCCCCCTCCCACATTTTGGTTTGTGAACACAGTCAAAATGTGGGAGGGGGCTTGCTCCCGATGAGGCCATCAAATACAACCGATAATCCAGATCAGCTAAAGACACCTTTACCTGAAAGTCGCGCCCGATCATGGCTGTTGTCAAACTCTTGCAACGGCCCCTTCGGCACAATCCCCGTCGGGTTGATCGTGCGATGGCTGGCATAGTAATGCCCCTTGATATGGGCAAAGTCCACCGTCTCGGCCACGTCCGGCCACTGATACATCTCCCTTAGCCAATTCGACAAATTCGCATAATCGGCAATCCGCCGCAGGTTGCACTTGAAGTGGCTGTAATACACCGCGTCAAAGCGAATCAACGTGGTAAACAGCCGCACATCCGCCTCTGTCAGGTACTCACCGGCCAGATAACGATGCTGGCCCAGGTGTTGTTCCAAATGATCCAGCTCGGCAAACACATCATCAAACGCACGTTCATACGCCTGTTGTGACGTGGCAAAACCTGCGCGGTATACGCCGTTGTTCACGGCCGGGTAGATACGTTCGTTCAGGGCGTCGATGGTCGGACGCAGCGTGTCGGGATAAAAATCCAGGGTATTGCCGGTCAGCCCGTTGAACGCGTTATTAAACATGCGGATGATTTCCGCCGATTCATTGCTGACGATGCGCTTGAGTTTTTTGTCCCACAGCACCGGCACGGTGACGCGCCCGGTGTAGTCGGTCGTATCGGCGGTGTAGCGCTGGTGCATGAAGGCCAGATCGTCCAGTTTGTCACCGCTGGAGCCGTGGGCCTTGTCGAAGGTCCAGCCGTTTTCCAGCATCAACCAGCTGACCACTGACACGTCGATCAGGCTTTCCAGGCCTTTGAGCTTGCGCAGGATCAAGGTGCGGTGCGCCCAGGGGCAGGCCAGGGATACATAGAGGTGATAGCGGCCAGCCTCAGCCTTGAAGCCACCTTCGCCACTCGGGCCGGGCGCGCCATCGGCGGTCACCCAGTTGCGGCGTTGTGCCTGTTCCCGTTGGAAAGCGCCATCTGCGCTACTTTCATACCACTGGTCTTTCCACTGTCCTTCAATCAGCAAACCCATGACTGGCTCCTTGGCTGTTAAACGTTGGAGTCCAGTCTAAAGGGATGAGTTCGAACTAAAAGCGCAAAGACCGGGGGTGAATGATCGACTAAATCGATTTATCCCGTGCATCCCAGTATTGCTGGGCCAGTTCGAAGGCCTGTTGCCGCGGGTGGCCGAGACCGCGCAACGCCAGGGCCATGGTGGCGATCAGCGCCAGTTGCGGGTAGCTGTCCTCGACTTCGCCACGCCACAACGCTTTCAACTGTTCAGGCTCAAGCGTCGCCGGTTTGACGTGACGCTGGGCGGAGAGCGCGGGCCACTCTTCGTCCCAACTCTGACCGCCGGTGGTGCCATACAGGTGACTGAGGGTGTCGGGGTTGATTTCGATCTCGCCGCCGTCGCCCTTGACCACGATCACATTGTCCCCGAGCAGGCCGCTGGCATCGCGGTGTACGCCCTGGTAGCCCGGGTGGAAGATGCTTTGCAGGCCGCAGCGCGCATTCAGCGGGTTAAGCAGCCGCGCCAGGGAATGAATGGGCGAGCGCAGGCCGAGGGTGTTGCGCAGGTCGATCATGCGTTGCAATTGCGGCGCCCAGTCGCCCAGCGGGATAAAGGCCAGGTTGCCCTGCTCGAAGGCGCTTCCCACCTGCTGCCAATTGCGGCACAGCGGGATCTGCAGCGTCTGCAGCAGTTGCTCGGTGTACAGCCGGCCCGCCGTGTGGGCACCGCCGCCGTGCATCAGAATGCGCACACCGTTTTGCGCCAGGCACTTGGCCGCCAGCAGAAACCACGGCAGATGGCGCTTTTTGCCGGCGTAAGTCGGCCAGTCGATATCCACGTTCAACGCCGGTGCATCCAGGCGTTCACGTACCGCTTCGGTGAAACCGGCGAGTTCTTCCGGGCTCTCTTCTTTGTGACGCAGCAGCATCAAAAAGGCGCCGAGCTGGGTGTCTTCGACCTTTTCGTCGAGCAACATGCCCATGGCTTGCCGCGCTTCTTCGCGGGTGAGGTTGCGTGCGCCGCGCTTGCCTTTGCCGAGGATGCGTACGAACTGGGCAAAAGGGTGCTCTTCGGGCGTGTTGAGGGTCAAGGGGGCGAAGTCGGTCATAAGCAATTCGTCGGCCTGGGCAGGCCCGCCAGCTTGGCGGCGAGTTTGGCGGGAGTGCCGTTGAACAGTTTGTTTAGATGCAGGCTGTTGCCCTTTTCCGGGCCCAGTTTCAAGGCGGTGTACTTGATCAGCGGGCGTGTGGCAGGGGACAGCTGGAATTCGGTATAGAACTGGCGCAGCAGCTTGAGGATTTCCCAGTGATCCGCGGTCAGCTCCAGGGCTTCGGCAGCGGCCAGGGCGTGCGCCACCTCATCGGACCAGTCATTGAGGTCGACGAGGTAACCGTCCTTGTCCAGTTCGAGGCTGCGTGTGCCGACGGTCAGGGTGTTCATAGCCAGGTGTTGACCTTGTCGTAGTCGATCGACAGTTGCACGAAACCTGGATAATCCACGCTGTCAGCCCAGTCGGGAAGCGGCAGGTTGCGCGCCTGCATGTCTTCGGCCAGTACAAAGACCTTCACGCCTTTGCTTTGCAGGGCGGGCGTGTGTAGCGCGTAGGCACCGTCGCCACACAGCAGGATTGCGTCCTGAGCGCCGCAGATGCGCAGGCAGCTGTCGAGGCGGCTGTCGGTAAAGGGAGAGTGAGACACCACATGTAGAGTCGACATCAGAGGGTAATCACCTGGTCGTAACGATCAATCAGCTCGCAAATGGCTTGGCTGTGCAGCGTCTGCGCATTGGCGGGCGGCAGCAACCCGCGTGCGGACAGGCTGTGGCCGCAGGCGAACACGTCATCAATGCCGAACAGGCCCAATGCCTGCAGGTTGGCGCTCAGGTCTTTTTGTTGCACGGCCTTGGCGGCCTGATGCGGCGCCAGCTGGAACACACCGTCATCCAGAAACAGCAGACCAATGGGCAGATCAAACGCGCCACCAGCCAGCACGATATCCAGTGCTTCCCGCGCACTTGGCCCGGACCACGGCGCCTGTCGGCTGATCACCAATAAGGATTTGGACATCTCACGGCCCTCCAAAACAGATCAGGCGGTCGGCATCCTGGATCGCGTCATGCAATTGCCCAAGGCCCGATAACGCCCATGGCGCCTGCAGATTGACCGCGCTGCGTTGATAGCGTGCGGCCTCCTCGGCGTTCAGCACACCACGGCGCAAGGCGGCGGCGATGCACACCACGCCGTCGAGCTGGTGCTGGCTGACAAACTCGCGCCATTGGCGCGCAATGTCTGGCTCGTCCTGGGGCGCTACGATGTTATTGGACGCGCTGTACACGCCATCCTGATAAAAAAACAGCCGCACAATCTCATGCCCGCCCGCTAGCGCTGCCTGTGCGAACAGCAGGGCGCGGCGCGAGGAGGGCGCGTGGGCGGCGCTATACAGTGCAATCGCGAACTTCATGGGAGACTCTGCCAACAAACGTCGGCCAATGATAAAGCCGCCGCGGCGAAAAAGCCCGCCGTGATCAAAACGGTCACTGTCGCTGATCGTTCTGACGATTGCCGGCAGGCACAAGGCTGCCTAGTCTGTGGGGATTCGCAACCCGGATGGAGTCCGTATGTCAGGTCCCTTGGCGTCCCTTAAAGTGCTGGATTTTTCCACCTTGCTGCCTGGCCCGTTTGCCTCGTTGATGCTGGCGGACATGGGCGCCCAGGTGCTGCGTATCGAATCGCCCACGCGCATGGACCTGTTGCGGGTGTTGCCGCCCCATGACCGCGGTACCTCGGCGAGCCACGCGTATTTGAACCGCAACAAGCGCAGCCTGGCCCTGGACCTCAAGCAGGCCGAGGCGGTGGAGATCGTGCGTGAGCTGGTCAAGGGCCATGACATCCTGCTCGAACAGTTTCGCCCTGGGGTCATGGAGCGCCTGGGGCTGGGTTATGAGACGCTGAAGGCGATCAATCCCGGGTTGATTTATGTGTCGATTACCGGCTACGGCCAGACCGGCCCTTACAAGGACCGCGCCGGGCACGATATCAATTACCTGGCGTTGGCCGGTGTGGCCAGTCACACCGGGCGGCGGGACAGCGGGCCGTTGCCGCTGGGCGTGCAACTGGCGGACGTGGCAGGTGGTTCGTTGCATGCGGTGGTGGGCTTGCTGGCGGCGGTGATTGCCAGGCAGCAGAGCGGAGTGGGGCAATACCTGGATGTGAGCATGACCGATTGTTCGTTCAGCCTGAACGCCATGGCTGGCGCCGGCTATTTGGCCTGCGGGGTGGAGCCGGAGTGGGAAAGTCATGTGCTCAATGGAGGGAGTTTTTACGATTACTATCGCACTCGCGATGGGCGCTGGATGTCGGTGGGCAGCTTGGAGCCGGCCTTTATGCAGCAATTGTGCGAGGCGCTCGGAAGGCCGGAGCTGGCGGCCCACAGCGTGAAGCCTGAACAGCAGGGGGCCTTGAAGCAGGCATTGCAGGTGGAATTCGAGAAGCGCAGTTTTGAGGAACTGTGCGAGTTGTTCGCCGGGGTGGATGCGTGTGTTGAGCCGGTGTTGAGCCTGGCGGAGGCTGTTGAGCATCCGCAGTTGAAGGCGCGGGAGCTGGTCAGCCATGTGCCCCGGGGGGATGGCTCGACACAAGCGCAATTGGCCTGCCCGCTGAAGTTCTCAGAAGGGTTGCCGGCGCCCAGGCATATTGGGGTGGCGGTGGGGGCGCATAGTGATGAGGTGTTGGTGGAGTTGGGGATCAGTGCTCAGCGGATAGATGAATTGCGTCAGGCCAAGGTTGTAGGTTGACTGAGCCGACGCTTTCGCAGGCAAGCCAGCTCCCACATTTTGATTGCGTTCACAGATCCAGATGTGGGAGCTGGCTTGCCTGCGAAGAGGCCCTCATTCCACCCGAGTTTCCCCGGTGAACACCAGAGTCTGCCGACACCGCCGACACAAATACCGCCGCCCCTGGTTCACCAGGCCATGGCGCTGCGGCGAGAACGGGAAGTCACTGTCCGCGCACGGGCAGCGGTAGATATAACGGGTCACCTGGCGGCGCTTGACCTCATAGGTATGGCAGCGGTCCGGTGGTAGTTCGTAAACCCCGCGCATGATCAACTGCCATTCCTCGCCATGGGGCTGTATACGCTCGCCAAACAACTGGTGGGCAATCAGGTGCGCCACTTCGTGGGCCACGGTTTGCTTGAGAAAATGCTGGCTGTTTTCACGGTACAACTGAGGGTTGAAGCGCAGCAGGTTCTCGTGCAAATGCGCGACACCGGCTTTCTGGCCCCGCAGCTTGAGGCTGACCTGGGGGCGTTTGAAGCTTCGTTTGAAAAAGGATTCGGCTTGCAGGAAACAATCTTCGACGCGGGTATTGAGTTGCTCGGGCATGCTGTACAAATCTCCAGAGACGCCCAGTATGCCGCAAAGCAGGGTGTTTCCGAATCTGTCAGGCGCCGAATGGTCATGCATAACGCACAAAGCCACCTTGCGGTGGCCTTGCCTGCGGGTTGAGTTGCCTAGTTGGTGTAGATGGGCCCTACGCCCAGGCCCCACACAATCACGGTAAACGCCATGATCGCCACCAGTACCACCAGGCCCACGGCCAATACCGAACTGGAAAACAGGAAGCCTTCGTCCGGGTCGATACTCATGAAGGTCGGCAGCCCCACATACAGCAGGTACACCGTGTAGCAAATGGCCGCCGTGCCGACCACCATGCCCAGCCACATATGCGGGTAGAGTGCCGCCAGCCCGCCGACAAACAGTGGTGTTGCGGTATAGGTGGCGAAGGCCACGCAGCGTGCCATGCTGGGGCTGGCGTCGTAGGTGCGGGCCATCCAGTGAATGAACGCGCCCATCACCGCCACGCCGCCAAGCATGGCCGCGTACGACATGAGCGTCATCCACAGTGCGCTTTCCTGGGTCAACATCACCGGCGCCCGGTTGCCGATGACCCAGCCAACCTGGGTGGTGCCGATAAAGGCGGACACGGCGGGGATCGCCGCGAGAATCAGGGTGTGAGTAAGGTACATGTGGCCGATACTTTCTTCTTTATCGCCACGGATTTCCCGCCATTCCTGGTCGGGATGGGTAAAAAGCCCCACGACGTGATGGATCATGCCAGTCACTCCTGTCGTTATTACCATCGCCCCCCATCGGAGCGCCCACCGGCCAGATGGCCTGAAAGGTTTGGATATGTGTGCGACCTCAAGTCGCAGTATAGGAAGTGATGACCGGAATAACTGTAGGGCCTTTAGAGCAAATTGCGCTGTAAACAGGGCGCTTAATCGCGGTGGGGTCTGTCAAATGTGGGAGCAAGCCCCTTCCCACATTGGAACTCGGCCGCTCATATCGGTAAAATGCTGCGCTTTTCGTCACACACCTTCAGCGGATCCAAGCGCCATGGGCACTCTTACGGTCAACCAGAACAAACTGCAAAAACGCCTGCGTCGCCTGGCCGGTGAAGCGGTCGCCGATTTCAACATGATCGAGGACGGCGACAAGGTCATGGTCTGCCTCTCTGGTGGCAAAGACAGCTACACCATGCTCGACGTATTGCTGCACCTGCAAAAGGTCGCGCCGATCAAGTTCGAGATCGTGGCGGTGAACATGGACCAGAAGCAACCCGGCTTCCCCGAGCACGTATTGCCGGCCTACCTCAAGGAATTGGGCGTTGAATACCACATCGTCGAGAAAGACACCTACTCGGTGGTCAAGGAGCTGATCCCGGAAGGCAAGACCACCTGCTCGCTGTGCTCGCGCCTGCGCCGTGGCACGCTCTACACCTTTGCCGACGAGATCGGCGCGACCAAGATGGCCCTGGGTCATCACCGCGATGACATCGTCGAGACGTTCTTCCTGAATATGTTCTTCAATGGCTCGCTCAAGGCCATGCCGCCCAAGCTGCGCGCCGATGACGGGCGCAATGTGGTAATCCGCCCGCTGGCGTATTGCAACGAGAAGGACATCCAAGCGTACTCCGACTTCAAGCAATTCCCGATCATCCCCTGCAACCTGTGCGGCTCCCAGGAAAACCTGCAGCGCCAGGTGGTCAAGGAAATGCTGCTGGACTGGGAGCGCAAGACCCCCGGGCGTACCGAGAGCATCTTCCGCAGCCTGCAAAATGTGATCCCGTCTCAACTGGCTGATCGCAACCTGTTCGATTTCACCAGCTTGAAAATCGATGAGACGGCTGCTTCGCGTTTCGTCAATGTAGTGAACCTCTAAGCCTCGTCGAGGCTCTAGTAAACGGCGCTTGCGGGCGCCGTTTTCAATTCAACTGCCAGGAGAGGGCATGCGCGATTACAAGTGGCTGCACGAATATTGTCTGAACCGCTTCGGTTCGGCGGCCGAGCTGGAAGCCCACCTGCCTGTGCCCAAGACCCCGGCGCAATTGCGCAAGATCACCGATGACCGTTACCTGTCGACCCTGGCGCTGCGGGTCTTCCGTGCGGGCTTGAAGCACAGTGTGGTCGACGCGAAATGGCCGGCGTTTGAACAGGTGTTTTTCGGCTTCGATCCGGAAAAAGTCGTGCTGATGGGCGCCGAGCACTTGGAACGCCTGATGCAGGACACCCGCATCATCCGCCACCTGGGCAAGCTCAAGAGTGTGCCGCGCAATGCGCAGATGATCCTGGACATCGAGCAGGAAAAGGGCAGCTTCGGTGCGTTTGTCGCCGATTGGCCGGTAACCGATATCGTCGGGCTATGGAAATACCTGAGCAAGCATGGCCACCAACTGGGCGGGCTGTCGGCACCGCGTTTCCTGCGCATGGTGGGCAAGGATACGTTTGTGCCGAGCTATGACGTGGTGGCGGCGTTGAATGCGCAGAAGATCGTCGACAAGGCGCCGACCAGCCTGCGGGATTTGGCCACAGTACAGGGCGCCTTCAACCAGTGGCATGCCGAGAGTGGGCGGCCGATGTGCCAGTTGTCGATGATGTTGGCGTACACCGTCAACCATTGAGACCCAGGTGATGCCTTCGCGAGCAAGCCCACATTTTGACCACGCCGCCTATCAACATGTGGGAGCTGGCTTGCCTGCGATAGCGGACTTCAGGCCGATACAGGTTCTGCAGCCAACCGCCGATTCAACTGATGCCGCCAACGCACATACAACAGCGCCGTGCAAAACACCGCCAGGCTCGCCAGCATCTCCAACACCCCGAACCACTGGCGGTTCGGGTCGTACGCCGCCAGCGCGCCCTTGATGAAATACAGATTCACCACAAAGCACATCCACGAATGCCCGCGCGCACTGCCGATCATCATCCCTGGCGCCAGTACCAGCAGCGGCACCAGTTCGATCAGCAGGATCACCCATGGGCGCGCCCCATGCAGGTCGGCGATGAACAGGTAGTACACGCACAACAAGCCCACCAGGGCAAAAAACGCCAGCAGGCTCAGTGCGCGTGCAATGTTTACCCGCGGTTCCAGCCACGCCTGGGGCGGCAGGATTTTAGGTTTGCGGGCCACGGCCGTGCTCCAGCAGCGTGGCGGTCTTGGCCAGGCGCAGGCCCAGGGCCCGGCACAGGGTGATTTCATGTTGATCGAGCATCCGCTTGCCGTCAGGCCCGGAATGGTGGCTGGCGCCGTATGGCGTGCCGCCGCCCTGGGTATCAAGCAGTGCCTGTTCGCTGTAAGGCAGGCCGGTGATCAACATGCCGTGGTGCAGCAGCGGCAGCAACATCGACATCAGCGTGGTTTCCTGGCCGCCATGCAGGCTGGCGGTAGAGGTGAACACGCCGGCGGGCTTGCCGACCAGGGCACCGGTGAGCCACAGGTTGCTGGTGCCGTCGAGGAAGTACTTGAGCGGTGCAGCCATGTTGCCAAAGCGTGTCGGGCTGCCCAGGGCCAGGCCTGAACAGTGCTTCAGATCATCCAGGCTGGCATACAGCGCGCCTTCCTCGGGAATGCTCGGCGCCACCGCTTCGCACTCGGTGGAAATCGCCGGCACGGTGCGCAGACGTGCTTCCATGCCGCCTTGCTCGATCCCCCGGGCAATCTGCCGGGCCATTTCGCTTACCGAGCCGTTGCGGCTGTAATACAGCACCAGCACATAGGGCGTGGTCACGGCAGAATCTCCAATACGTTCTCGGGTGGGCGGCCAATGATGGCTTTGTCGGCAGTTGCCAGGATCGGGCGTTCCATCAGCTTGGGGTGCCCGGCGATAGCGGCGATCAATTGCGCTTCGCTCAAGTTGGCATCGGCCAGGTTGAGGGTTTTGTATTCCTCTTCGCCGGTGCGCAGCAGTTGGCGCGCGCTGAACCCCAGCTTTTTGAGCAAGGCCTGGATTTGCGCGGCGTCCAGCGGGGTTTCCAGGTAGCGCACCACGGTCGGGTTGAGGCCGCGAGCTTCAAGCAGTTCGAGCGCACCGCGGGATTTCGAGCAGCGCGGGTTGTGATAAAGCGTCAGATCGGTCATGTGCGGGTCGCATCTTGCGTAAGGTGGCGGGTATTCTACCTGCGCTGGCGCCTGTCCTTAAACCGTAAGAGGCGATAGGTCGCAGCCAACGTTCATTTTTGCGAAGGAATACCCCATGACAAGGCGACTGATCGGTGCATTGGCGATCATCACAACCCTGCTGCTCAGCGGCTGCGGTAACGATTACGGCGTTGACCAATATGGCCAGAAAGTGGCGGCCGAACGCCTGGACAAACAGTGGCTGGTGGTCAATTACTGGGCCGAATGGTGTGGCCCATGCCGCACGGAAATCCCCGAGCTCAATGCCTTGGCCGAGCAACTGAAAGGGCAGGGTGTGGAAGTATTCGGGGTTAACTTCGACAACGTGCAGGGTGAGGAACTGAAGGCCGCCAGCGACAAGCTGGGGATCAAGTTCACGGTCCTGGCCCAGAACCCGGACGGGATCTTCGAGATTCCACGCAGCGAGGCGTTGCCGGTGACCTACATCATCGACGACAAGGGCAAGGTGCGTGAGCAGTTGATGGGTGAGCAGACTGCAGAAGGGGTGCTGGCCAAGCTCAAGGCCCTGCGCGGTTAAAGCAACACCTCAGAGAAAGTGTGGGAGGGGGCTTGCTCCCGATAGCGGTGTAACAGTCAATTGATGTATTGACTGACACACTGCTATCGGGAGCAAGCCCCCTCCCACATTGAGATCCCATCAATCCAAAGACTGGGGATATCAGCCCTCTTCAAGCCACAAACGAATCGGCTTGCCCTCGGCCGGCCAGAACCGCGTCTGTTCGATCGGCGAGATGTCCCAGCGCTGCACGCCTTGCAAGGCCTGGAAGAAGCGGTGCTCCTGCTCCATCAACGCCTCGGCGCACATTTTGCGGGTGCTGCCGATAGATCCGAAGCTGAGCTTGTCACCCTCGACGGTATACGGTGCAAACCAGTGATTGCAGCCGCCGTTGCCGTAGGCGCGGCCATCAGCGCCAAGGGTGACGGTCAGGTGCGCGTAGTCCATCAGCGGGCGCTCACCGATCCACTCCACCACGTAGCTGTGGTCGCGTTCGAGCTTCGGGCCGTCGGCAGCACAACCCGTCAGAGCCGCGCCGATTGCGGCGAGCAGCAGCGGGCCCTTCATTGTGCGGCCTGCTGGCATTTCGGGCAGCGGTGCTTGTCGCCTTCACTGGCCCAGCCGAGTTCTTTGATGCGTGCGTTGGCGGCCGGTTGCAGCGGCTCTTTGGTCAGCTTGGTTTCCACCGAAAATTCAAACTCCAGCACGACGTCGCAGCTGTCGCAGTTGACCTTCCAGGTGTGAATTTCCAGTTCGCCGAACTTCGGCCCCTGGGCCATGGCGACCCATTGGCCCGCCGGGCGTATGGAGTAGCGTGCGTCACCTTCGACGGTCAGGCGCATCGACAGGGTTTTACTGCCGCGCAGGGTGACGATCAGCACGTCACCGTGCTTGATCGAACCACCGTTGCCGGTGACCTGGTAACGGCCCGGCACAAGGGCGCGGCATTCGATCAGGGTGTGTTGCGGGCTCAGCAAGCTGAAGCGGAAATCGTGTTCGGCCATGGATCCTCCAAATAGGCGCGGCATCCTATCACGGGTGCCGGCCCATCATGAGCCTGGTATGTGACCGCTGATCAACCCTCGACCAGGTTCTGTGGCCGACCATCGGCCCACGCCACAATGTTGGCCAGCGTCGTACCGGCGATCGCCGCCAGGGCTTCACGAGTGAGAAATGCCTGGTGCGCAGTGATGATCACGTTGGGGAAGGTCAGCAGACGCGCGAGTACGTCGTCTTGCAGGGGCAGGTCCGAGCGGTCCTCGAAAAACAGCTGGGCTTCTTCTTCATAAACGTCCAGCCCCAGGTAGCCCAATTGGCCCTCCTTGAGGGCTTCGATCAGCGCGGGCGTATCGACCAAGCCACCGCGGCCGGTGTTGATCAGCATTGCACCGGGCTGCATGTGCGCCAGGGAACGGGCGTTGATCAGGTGTTTGCTGTCGGCAGTCAACGGGCAGTGCAGGCTGATGATCTGCGCCTCGGCCAGCAAGTCGGGCAGGCTGACGTAGCGAGCGCCCAGGGCCTGGACGTGTGGGTTGGGGAAGGGGTCATAAGCCAGTAATTGGCAGCCGAAGCCGGCCATGATCTTGGCGAAGGTCGCGCCGATCTGCCCGGTGCCGACCACGCCGACGGTTTTGCCGACCAGATCGAAACCGGTGAGCCCATGCAGGCTGAAGTCGCCATCACGGGTACGGTTGTAGGCACGGTGCAGGCGGCGGTTGAGAGCCAGGATCAGCGCCACGGCGTGTTCGGCCACGGCGTGGGGCGAATAGGCGGGCACGCGCACGATGCTCAGGCCCAGGCGTTTGGCGGCGACCAAGTCAACATGGTTGTAGCCGGCCGAACGCAGGGCAATCAGGCGTGTACCGCCCTTGGCCAGTTGCTCCAGCACCGGGGCGCTGAGGTCGTCATTGATAAAGGCGCAGACCACCTCATGGTGTTCGGCCAGGGCTACGGTGTCGAGGTTGAGGCGGGCGGGTTGGAATTGCAGCTCCAGGGCCGAGGGGAGCGGTTCACCGAGAAAACTGTCACGGTCGTAGGTCTGGCTGCTGAAAAGAATGACGCGCATCAAGAAGGCTCCCTGCAATTTACACGATGGAAATGCTGACTAAATGTGGGAGGGGGCTTGCTCCCACATTTTGATTGGTGTTGTCCATAAAATTGCGTCAGGCGCTGACTCTGGCTTCACTGGCCAGCCGCGCAATCGCCATGTCCAGTTCATCCAGCGCGGCCATGGCCTTGGCATCGTCCTGCTTGAGCAGGGTTTCAGCGCGTTGGCACGCCGCGCGCAGTTGCGGCACGCCACAGTAGCGCGTGGCGCCGTGCAAACGGTGCACGCGTTCGATCAGGGCGTGATTGTCATTGGCTTCGCGGGCGACGGTAATCGCCAGGCGGTCGGCTTCCAGGGAGGCCAGCAGCATGGCGAGCATGTCGGCGGCGAGGTCGGCCTTGTTGGCGGCCAGGCGCAGGCCCTCCTCGTGGTCGAGCACCAGCAGTTGCACACCTTGAGCCGGGCCGTCGTTGACGCGTTCCGGGCCCTGGTTACGCAGGGCCAAGCCGGTCCACTTCAACACCACCTGGGCCAGTTGCCGCTCGCTGATGGGCTTGGTCAGGTAGTCGTCCATGCCGCTCTGCAGCAGGGCGCGTTTTTCATTGGCCATGGCGTGTGCCGTGAGGGCCACCACCGGCAGCGGCGTGCCGTGGCGCTCGCTTTCCCACTGGCGGATCGCCTCAGTGCTTTGGCGGCCGTCCATGCCGGGCATTTGTACATCCATCAATACCAGATCGAAGGTTTCCTGCTTCACCGCATCAATGGCCGCGTAACCGCTCTCCACCGCCTGCACCTTGGCGCCCATGTCTTCCAGCAGGGTTTGTACCAGCAACAGGTTCGCCGGGTTGTCGTCCACGCACAGCACACGCGGCGCACGGCTGGACAGCGGCTCACCCGGCTCGCTGCGTGAAGGGCGGGGGCTGATCAGGTCGGCCAGGGAGCGGCGCAGCTTGCGTGTACAGGCCGGCTTGGCCTGCAATTGGCTGTTGGGGTTGGGTACCGATTGGTTGAACAGCATCTGTTCGGTGGTCGGGCACAGCACCAGCACTTTGCAACCCAGGTGTTCAAGGTCCCACAAGTGCTGGTTGAGACGCTCGGGCGGAATGTCATTGGCCGTCACGCCGAGCACCGCCAGGCTGATGGCCTGCTCGGTCTGGTGCGCACTGGTGATGCCGTTGGTCAGGCTTTCCAGGGTATTGAAGGGTGTGACTTCCAGGCCGCAGTCTTCCAGTTGGTGTTGCAGGGCCTGGCGCGCCAGCTCGTGGTTTTCCAGTACGGCCACGCGGCGACCCAGCAGCGGCGGGGCGGGCAGGTCTTCGACGTCGTCGCGGGTCTTGGGCAGGTTCAGGCTGATCCAGAATTCCGAGCCTTCACCCGGCGTGCTGTCGACGCCGATTTCACCGCCCATCTGCTCGATCAAACGCTTGGAAATCACCAGGCCCAGGCCGGTGCCGCCAGGTTGGCGCGACAGCGAGTTGTCGGCCTGGCTGAACGCCTGGAACAGCGCGCGCACATCCTGGTTGGACAGGCCTATGCCGGTGTCTTGCACGCTGATGCGCAATTGCACGCTGTCCTCCTGTTCGTCCTCGACCATCGCCCGGGCGACGATGGTGCCTTCGCGGGTGAACTTGATCGCGTTGCTGATCAGGTTGGTCAGGATCTGCTTGAGCCGCAGCGGGTCGCCCACCAACGCCAGCGGCGTATCGCGGTACACCAGGCTCACCAGTTCAAGCTGCTTGGCATGGGCGGCGGGGGCGAGGATGGTCAGGGTGTCTTGCAGCAAGTCTCGCAGGTTGAAGGGCACGCTGTCGAGCACCAGCTTGCCGGCCTCGATCTTCGAGAAATCGAGGATTTCGTTGATGATACCCAGCAGGTTATCGGCGGATTTTTCAATAGTGCCCAGGTAATCCAGCTGGCGCGGCGACAGCTCGCTTTTTTGCAGCAGATGAGTAAAACCGAGGATGCCGTTGAGCGGCGTGCGGATCTCATGGCTCATATTGGCCAGGAACTCGGACTTGATGCGACTGGCCTCCAGGGCCTCCTTGCGCGCCAGGTCCAGCTCGATGTTCTGGATCTCGATGGTCTCCAGGTTCTGGCGTACGTCCTCGGTGGCCTGGTCGATGCTGTGTTGCAGTTCTTCCTGGGCGTTTTGCAGGGTTTCGGCCATGCGGTTGATGCCCGATGCGAGCTGGTCCAGTTCCTGGCTGCCCAGGGGCGGCAGGCGTGTTTCCAGGTTGCCGTCCTTGAGCTGGGCCACGGCTTGCTTGATCTGGCCAATCGGCGAATTGATGGTGCGGCTGATCCGCAGGGCGAGCGCTGCGGTGAACATCAGGCCGATGGCGATCAACAACAGGCTGGCGAACAGGCTGCGGTAGCCGCGCAGCAACATGCCATTGTGGGACAGCTCTACTTCGACCCAGCCCAGCAGGCGGTCTGCCTCATCCGGGATCACGTCGCCGGCGAGGTTGCGATGACGGCCGAATACCGGCAGCAGATAGCGGGTGGCATCGTTGCCGGTGCGCTGCAACAGGCGCGAACTGTTGCCGGTGGGTGGTGGGTTGAGCATGGTCGGGCCGGCGTGGGCCAGGGACGAACGGTCTGGCGCCAGGAACGACACGGCGCGCACGTCCGGTTGCTCCAGGGACTGGGTGGCGATGCGCTCCAGCAGCTCGGCGTTCTTGTGGCCCAGGGCCGGCGCTACCAATGGCGCCAATTGCTCGGCAATCATTTCGCCGCGCTGCAGCAACTGGCTCTGCAACTCCGAAAGTTGCATCCAGGTGAAATAGCCTCCCAACAACAGAGCCATCAGGCTGGTCGGTAATAAGGTCAGCAACAGTACGCGGCCTTTTATCCCCATTCTTCTAAGCACGCCACTCTCCTGCTACCACGTTGTTATCCATTATCCACACAGGCATCCGGCCCGCGCCACCTGCGCAGTGTAGCCATTTGCACGGCCTGGAATCTTGCAAATTAATGACATGCGGCAATCTTCGGGCCATTCGGCGCCGGGTGGCGATTGCCTGTGAACGTTTAATCTTGAATAATCAGTGATTGAGAATGACTTGCAGACGCTAATGACTCCCGCAGCAGTTGGCCTACCCACAATCCTGACCATCGAAGATGACCCTGTGCTGGGTGCCTACGTGCATGAGCAACTTGGCCGCAGTGGTTTTCAGGTGACGTGGTGCCGCAACGGCCAGCAGGGCCTGCAAATGGCTTGCGAGCAGGCGTTCGACCTGGTGTTGATGGACATCCTGCTGCCGGGGCTCGACGGCTTGTCGATCCTCACCCATTTGCGCAAGAGCCATGCCATGCCGGTGATCCTGATGTCGGCCCTGGGCGCTGAAGCCGATCGCATCAGCGGTTTTCGCCTGGGGGCGGACGACTACCTGCCCAAACCGTTCAGCATGGTAGAGCTGCGTGTGCGCATTGAAGCCATCCTGCGCCGCGTGGCCCTGGATCGCCGACCCGAGCCGCCGCGCCCGGTGATGCGTGAGGATGCCCGGGTGTTGCAGTTTGACGATGAGCGCTGTGATGTGGCCTGCCAGCAACACTGGGCCGGGTTGACGCGCAGCGAATACCGGCTGCTGGAAACCCTGCAGCGCAATGTTGAAGAAGTGCTCAGCAAAGCCTTCCTGTATCAACACGTGCTGCAGCGCGGTTATGCACCCCATGACCGCAGCCTCGACATGCACGTCAGTCAGATTCGCCGCAAACTCAAGGCCATCGGCTACGCCGAGCGTGAAGTGCGTACAGTGTGGGGCAAGGGCTATGTGCTGAGCGGTCATGATGAAGGGCTTTGAGCGGCTGCCTGGCAAACACTCATTGTTCTGGAAGCTGGCCTGCCTGTTGATCGCCTTCTGTTTGCTGATGATTTGGCTCAGTTGGTCGTGGGGCCGCTACATGGAGCAGCAGAGTGCTTACCTGTCCGACAAGTCGCGGGAGATCCTCAGCGGTTACGCTGCAGGTGCCGAACTGGCGTGGAGTACACAAGGCCGCGCCGGCGTGGATGCCTGGTTGCAACTGATGGCCAAGCGTGAAACCACCTGGGTGGGTGTGATCGGCAACGATTTGCAATCCCTGGGCAGCAAGCCGCTCAGCGACAAGGAAAGCCAGCGCCTGACCTTCTTGCGCGGGCTGGATTGGCCGGTCAGCCGACATGTCATCGGTTTGCCGTGGATGAAGGTGCCGTTTCCGGTTGATCCTGGGATGGGGTCGCTGGTGATCGAGTTGCCGCAGCGCTTTATGCCGGGGCGTTATCAACTGTTCTGGCGGGTGGTGACCAATGGCGTCATCCCGGGCCTGTTTACCTTGTTGCTGTGCATCGGCCTCTATCGGCTGCTGATCATGCCCCTCAATCAATTGCGCGAGCAGGCCAATGCCTGGCGTGCGGATCAATTGAATACGCGGATGTCCCGGGATGCGACCAGTCGACAGGATGAGCTCGGGGAGCTGGGGCGCGCCTTTGACCATATGTCTGAACGCTTGCAGGGTACGGTGCGCTTGCAACAGCAGTTGCTGCGCGACATGTCCCATGAATTGCGCACGCCTTTGAGTCGCCTGCGGGTGGCTTGCGACAGCGAGCAAGACCCGGCCAGGCTGCGTGAGCGCCTGGGTCGGGAAATCGACGCCATGCAGCGCCTGGTGGAAGACAGCCTGCAACTGGCCTGGCTCGACAGTGAAACAGCGCCGCTGCCCCAGGAAGACATTCAGCTCCAGGCGCTGTGGGACATGTTGCGGGAAAACGCCTGTTTCGAAAGCCACTGGCCGGCGTCGCGCTTGCCGTGCTTATTACCGCCGGACAGTTGGGTGCGCGGCAACCTGAATGCACTGGCCCAGGCTCTGGAGAATATCCTGCGCAACGCCATACGCCACTCGCCAGCCGAGGGTACCGTGCTACTCGACGGCTGCCGCGAAGGAGACTATTGGCATATCTGGCTACAGGACCAGGGCGGCGGTATTGATGAGCAGGATTTGGAAACTATCTTCGCGCCCTTTACCCGGTTGGACGGCTCGCGGCCCGGCGATGGCGGGTTCGGCCTGGGCTTGAGCATTGCCCGCAACGCCGTGCAGCGTCAGGGCGGGCGCTTATGGGCGCAGAACTGCGGTCCGGGTTTGCGCGTGCATATACGCTTGCCGGCCCGTTAACCGTCAACGGCGACGCAGCTTGCGTTTCTTCCACTGGTGCGCGACCCACCAGCGCCAGTAGGCCATGGTCAAGCAATAAGCCAGCGCCCCCAGCACCAGCCCCAATACCACCGAACCCAGCAGAAACGGTTGCCAGAGCGTGCTCAACTGGCCGCTGATCCATTCCCATGTCAAATCGTCAGGTAGGCTGCGTGGCGGCACATTCATCAGCCAGGCGCCGGTCAGGTAGGTACAGACGAATACCACCGGCATGGTGACCGGATTGGTCAGCCACACCAGGCTGACCGCTATCGGCATATTGCCGCGCACGGTGATCGCCAGGATCGCCGCAAGCAGCATCTGCAACGGAATCGGTATAAACGCCGCGAATAAACCCACCGCCATGGCGCGAGCCACCGAATGCCGGTTCAGGTGCCAGAGGTTCGGATCATGCAGCAGGGTGCCAAGAAACTGTAATGACTTGTGTTCCCTGATGCTGCTGGGATCGGGCATGTACCGTTTGAATAAGCGCCGGGGCATAAGGGGTCCAGGTCAATTTGAAGGGCAAGTATGCCCGGATTCTATAAACAGAAAATTCAGACTTTGTGACAAAACATCATAGGCGCTCTCGGTCAGCCGGCTAAGACTGAATGGATCACTGGAAAAGGATGATTCATGAAAACAGGGATGTTCGCGCTGGCGCTGGGGTTGCTGGTATTGCGCTGGTTACCCGCATTGCCGTCTGGCGCCGGGTTGCTGGCTATGCTGATACTGGCCTTGATGCTGCTGCCTTTTCGTACCTATCCTGTGGCGTTTCTTCTGGTCGGCCTGAGTTGGGCCTGCATCAGCGCACAGTGGGCGCTGGATGATCGATTGCAACCGGCGCTGGACGGGCAGACGCGCTGGGTACAAGGGCGTGTCATCGGCTTGCCGCAGCAGACCGGCACGGGCGTGCGATTCGAGTTGGCCGACAGTCGGGCGCGCAATGCACGGCTGCCCAAACGTATTCGGGTGTCCTGGCACGGCGGGCCGACCGTAAACAGCGGCGAGTACTGGCGTCTGGCACTGACGCTCAAGCGGCCCGCCGGCCTGCTCAATTTTCATGGCTTTGACCACGAAGCCTGGCTGCTGGCCCAGCGTATCGGCGCCAGCGCGACGGTGAAGGATGGTGAGCGCCTGGCGCCGGCGCGCAATGCCTGGCGCGATGCCGTTCGCCAGCGCCTGATGGCCGTGGAAGCGCACGGCCGCGAGGCGGGCCTGGCGGCGTTGGTGCTGGGCGACGGTTCCGGGCTTGCACCTGAGGATTGGCAGGTGTTGCAGAACACCGGCACGGTGCATCTGCTGGTGATTTCCGGACAGCACATTGGTTTGTTGGCGGGGTTGATCTACGGCTTGATCTCTATGTTGGCGCGCTATGGTTGCTGGCCGCGAGGCTGGCCATGGCTGCCATGGGCGTGCGGCTTGGCGTTTGCCGGGGCGTTGGGCTATGGCCTGCTGGCAGGGTCCGGCGTGCCGGTGCAGCGGGCTTGTGTGATGGTGGGCCTGGTGCTGTTGTGGCGTTTGCGTTTTCGCCATTTGGGGGTGTGGTGGCCGTTGTTGCTGGCGTTGAATGGCGTGTTGCTCATCGAGCCCTTGGCCAGTCTACAGCCGGGGTTCTGGTTGTCGTTTGCGGCGGTCGCGGTGTTGGTGTTGGCATTCAGCGGGCGCCTGGGACCGTGGAGCGTCTGGCAAATCTGGACCCGTCCACAGTGGTTGATCGCAATTGGCTTGTTTCCGGTCCTGCTGGTGTTGGGGTTGCCCATCAGCCTCAGCGCCCCAGTGGCCAATCTGTTCGCCGTGCCCTGGATCAGCCTGGTAGTACTGCCTTTGGCGCTGCTGGGCACGGCGCTGCTGTGGGTGCCGTTGGTCGGCGAGGGCGTGTTGTGGCTGGCCGGTGGCGCACTGGACGGATTGTTCAAGGGCCTGGCGCTGCTCGCTGCACAACTGCCGGCCTGGGTACCGGCTGAGGTACCTTTGAGGTATTGGCTGGTGAGCCTGGCGGGCGCAGTGATTGTGTTGTTGCCCAAGGGGCTGCCATTCCGAGTGCTGGGTTGGCCCATGCTGTTGGTGGCAGTGTTTCCACCCAGGGATGGGGTGCCCCATGGCCAGGTGGAGGTGTTGCAACTGGATGTCGGCCAGGGCCAGGCACTGATCCTGCGTACCCGCCATCACACCTTGCTCTACGATGCCGGGCCGCGCTCGGGGCCTGCCGATCTGGGCGCGCGCGTGGTCTTGCCGTCGTTGCAGAAGCTCGGGGTAGGGCAGTTGGACATGATGCTGCTCAGTCATGCCGATGCCGATCATGCCGGCGGTGCCGCGGCGGTGGCCCGTGGCCTGCCCATCAAGCGTGTGGTAGGCGGTGAAACCGAAGGGCTGCCAGCGTTTCTTGCTACGCAACCCTGCAGGAGCGGTGAACATTGGGAGTGGGACGGCGTGGCATTCGAACTGTGGCAATGGCCTGGTGCTATCGAGGGCAATCCGAAATCCTGTGTATTGCAGGTCCAGGCCAACGGTGAACGCTTGCTGCTCACCGGTGATATCGATCGCGCCGCCGAGCAAGCATTTCTGGCCTCGCCGCTGGCGGTTCCGACCGACTGGCTGCAAGCCCCGCACCATGGCAGCCGCAGTTCTTCGTCCTGGCCTTTCCTGCAGCGGCTGGCGCCAACCGCGGTGCTGATTTCCCGGGGGCGCGGCAACGCGTTCGGCCATCCGCATCCGCAGGTGCTGGAGCGCTATCAGGCGCTGGGTAGCCGGGTATATGACAGTGCCGAGCAAGGCGCTGTACGGCTGCGCCTGGGGGCATTCACGCCACCAACGGTTGCGCGCAGTCAACGTCGTTTCTGGCGCGAACCGTTACCGTAACCCAGCGTTACCAAAGACTCAGGGGCACGACAGGCGGGCCTGTTGCCGACGAACCCCGCTGCCGAACCTATATGGTAAAGTGGCGCACTTTTTCGAGGGGACATTCACTGTGTGGGAATTGGTCAAATCCGGCGGCTGGATGATGTTGCCGATCATTCTGAGCTCCATCGCCGCACTCGGCATCGTCGCCGAACGCCTGTGGACCCTGCGCGCCAGTCGCGTGACCCCTGAACACCTGCTGGGGCAGGTCTGGAGCTGGATCAAGAACAAACAGCTCGACAAGCAAAAACTCAAGGAACTGCGCGCCAATTCGCCGCTGGGTGAAATCCTCGCTGCCGGCCTGGCCAACTCCAAGCATGGTCGCGAGATCATGAAAGAGTGCATCGAAGAAGCGGCTGCCCGGGTTATCCATGAACTGGAGCGCTACATCAATGCCCTCGGCACCATTGCCGCCATGGCACCGCTGCTCGGTTTGCTCGGCACGGTACTGGGCATGATCGATATCTTCAGCTCGTTCATGGGCTCGGGCATGACCACCAACGCGGCAGTATTGGCCGGGGGGATTTCCAAGGCATTGATCACCACCGCCGCCGGCCTGATGGTGGGGATTCCTTCGGTGTTCTTCCACCGCTTCCTGCAGCGTCGCATCGACGAACTGGTGGTTGGCATGGAACAGGAGGCCATCAAGCTGGTGGAAGTGGTGCAGGGCGATCGTGACGTAGATCTGGTCGAGGGCAAAGCGTGAAATTTCGCCGCAAGCAACGGGAAAATGTCGATATCAACCTCGCGTCATTGATCGACGTGGTGTTCATCCTGCTGCTGTTCTTTGTCGTGACCACCACCTTCACCCGGGAAACCCAGCTGCGTGTCGACTTGCCGGAGGCGGTGAGCGGTTCACCTGCCGAAGACCAGCAGGTCAAGCAACTGGATATCGCCATCAGCGCAGACGGCGTATTTTCAGTGAATAACCAATTGCTGCAGAAAAACGACCTCGCCAGCCTGATGGAGGCCTTGCAGAAAGAGTCCGGTGGCGACACCCAGCTACCGCTGTCGATCAGTGCTGATGGCAAGACCCAGCACCAAGCGGTGATCACCGCCATGGACGCGGCCGGCAAGCTCGGCTTCAGCCATTTGCGCATGACCACCGTCGAGGCGGCGAGCCCGCCCTGATGGCCATTTCCGATCGTTTGCTCAAGGCCTGGTACGAGGGCCATCCGGCATTGGTGCTGTTGCGGCCGCTGGAGTCACTGTATCGCCGGGTGGTGCAACGCAAGCGTGCGCGCTTCGTGGCAGGTGAGGGCGAGATTTATCAATCGCCGGTGCCGGTGGTGGTGGTCGGCAATATCACCGTGGGAGGCACCGGCAAGACGCCGCTGATCCTGTGGTTGATCGAGCATTGCCGTCGTAGCGGTTTGCGCGTGGGCGTGGTCAGCCGTGGCTACGGTGCCAAGCCGCCGCAGTTGCCGTGGCGGGTCGAGGCCAGCCACAGTGCCGAGGTGGCCGGCGACGAGCCCTTGCTGATCGTGCAGCGCAGCGGCGTAGCGCTGATGATCGACCCCGATCGCAGCCGCGCGGTAAAGGCCCTCTTGGCCAGTGAACCCCTGGACCTGATCCTCTCCGACGACGGCCTGCAGCATTACCGCCTGGCCCGCGATCTCGAACTGGTGCTGATCGACGCTGCCCGTGGCCTCGGCAATCGTCGCTGCCTGCCGGCCGGGCCGTTGCGCGAGCCGGTGGAGCGCCTGCAAAGTGTGGATGCGTTGCTCTATAACGGTGCCGGTTCGGACCGTAAGGATGGTTTTGCCTTCCGGCTGCAGCCCACCGCGCTGGTCAACCTGCACAGCGGCGAGCGCCAGCCCGTCACGCACTTTGCGCCGGGCCAACAGGTGCATGCGGTCGCCGGTATCGGCAATCCGCAACGTTTCTTCAATACCCTTGAAACGCTACACTGGCAGCCGCTGCCCCATGCTTTTGCCGATCACGCGCCCTACAGCGCCGAGGTCTTGAATTTTACCCCGTCATTGCCGCTGGTCATGACCGAAAAGGACGCGGTGAAGTGCCGCGCCTTTGCCCAACCCGACTGGTGGTACCTTGCGGTGGATGCGGTGCCGTCGCCGGCGTTTGTTGCCTGGTTCGACACGCAGCTGATGCGTCTGCTGCCCAACCGTCTATTGCCTTAACGCTTCTTTCCAGGAATCACTCATGGACACCAAACTGCTCGACATCCTCGCTTGCCCGATCTGCAAAGGCCCGCTCAAGCTCAGCGCCGACAAAACCGAGCTGATCAGCAAAGGTGCCGGCCTGGCTTACCCGATACGTGATGGCATCCCGGTGATGCTTGAAAGCGAAGCCCGTACCCTGACCACCGATGAGCGCCTGGATAAATGACCACCGCCTTTACCGTCGTCATTCCCTCGCGCTATGCCTCGACGCGCCTGCCGGGCAAACCGCTGCAAATGATCGGCACCAAGCCGATGATCCAGCTGGTGTGGGAACAAGCGTGCAAGAGCAGCGCCGAGCGGGTAGTGGTGGCCACCGATGACCCGCGTATCATCGAGGCGTGCAAAGGGTTCGGTGCCGAAGCCGTCCTGACCCGCGAAGACCATAACTCCGGCACTGATCGTCTGGCCGAGGTGGCGACCAAGCTTGGCCTGGCGCCCGACGCCATCGTGGTCAACGTGCAAGGTGACGAGCCATTGATACCGCCGGGTGTCATCGACCAGGTCGCCGCCAACCTCGCGGCCCATGGCGAGGCGCGTATGGCGACCCTGGCCGAACCGATCGAAGACATCGAGACGCTGTTCAACCCGAACGTGGTGAAAGTGGTCAGCGACATCAACGGCCTGGCACTGACCTTCAGTCGCTCTACCTTGCCGTGGGCGCGGGATGCCTTTGCCAGGAGTCGCGACGTGTTGCCGGAAGGCGTGCCGTATCGCCGCCATATCGGCATCTACGCCTACCGCGCGGGTTTCCTGCATGATTTTGTCAGCTGGGGCCCGTGCTGGCTGGAAAACACCGAATCCCTCGAACAACTGCGTGCCCTGTGGCACGGCGTGCGCATCCATGTGGGCGATGCGTTGGAAGCGCCGCCGGCGGGTGTCGACACTCAGGAAGATCTCGAACGCGTCCGTCGCCTGCTGGGCGCCTGATGGAAGTTCTGTTTGTATGCCTGGGCAATATCTGCCGCTCGCCAACCGCTGAAGGCGTCCTGCGCCATAAATTGCGCGAGGCGGGCTTGGCCGGCCAGATCGAGGTAGCGTCTGCCGGCACCGGTGAATGGCATATCGGCAACCCGCCGGATCAGCGCAGCCAGCGTGCGGCACTGGGGCGTGGTTACGACCTGTCGTCCCAGCGTGCCCAGCAGGTTAGCCGCGCCGACTTTGCGCGCTATGACCTGATCCTGGCCATGGATCACAGCAACCTGCGCAACCTCAAGGCCATGCAGCCGGGGCAGGGCAAGGCGGAACTGGATTTGTTCCTGCGCCGCTTTGACGGCGAAGTGGATGAAGTGCCAGACCCTTACTACGAAGGTGAACAAGGTTTCGAGCGGGTCCTGGACCTGATCGAGCGCGCCTGTGATTTATTGGTGATCGAATTGAAGGGGCGGTTATGACCTTGCAAGTGCTTGCGCAGGTATCGCTCAAGCCATTCAACAGCTTTGGCATTGATGTGCGCGCTCAATTATTTGCCGAGGCCCACAGCGATGCCGAGGTTCGCGAAGCCATCGCCTATGCCGCTGCACACGCGGTACCGTTGCTGGTGATCGGTGGCGGCAGCAATTTGCTATTGACCCAGGATGTCCCGGCGTTGGTGTTGCGCATGGCAACAGAAGGCATTCGCGTGCTGCACGACGATGGCGTGCACGTGCTGGTCGAAGCAGAAGCGGGCGAAGCCTGGCACCCGTTCGTTTTGTGGACCCTTGAACACGGCTTCTGCGGCCTGGAAAACCTCAGCCTGATCCCCGGCACCGTCGGCGCCGCACCCATGCAGAACATCGGGGCCTATGGCGTGGAGATCAAGGATGTCTTCGCCGGCCTCACCGCCCTGGATCGCCAGACAGGCGAACTGCGGGATTTCAGCCTGGACGAATGCAACTTTGCTTACCGTGACAGCCTGTTCAAGCATGAAGTCGGGCGGTGGTTGATCCTGCGGGTACGCTTTGCCCTCAGCCGCACCAATCACCTGAAACTCGACTACGGCCCGGTGCAACAGCGCCTGACCGCGCAGGGCATCACCCACGCTACACCAAGCGATGTGAGCCGGGCGATTTGCAGCATTCGCCGCGAGAAACTGCCGGACCCGGCAGAGTTGGGCAATGCCGGCAGCTTCTTCAAGAACCCACTGGTGTCCCAGGCCCTCGCTGCCGAACTGCAAAGCCAATACCCGGACTTGGTCGCATACCCTCAGGCCGACGGGCAAATGAAACTCGCCGCCGGCTGGCTGATCGACAAGGCAGGGTGGAAGGGCTTTCGAGACGGCGATGCGGGGGTACACAAGATGCAGGCGCTGGTGCTGGTCAACTACGGCGCAGCCACAGGGCGCGAGATTGCCAACCTGGCGCTACGTATCCAGCAGGATATCTTCAAGCGTTTCAAGGTTGAGCTGGAGATGGAACCCAACCAGTACTGATCTTTCAGGCCTGGAAATGAAAATGCCCCGTATCTTGCGATACGGGGCATTTTTTATTGCGCTGGTTGATCAGTCGTCGCGGCTCATGATGCCGAAGATCTGCAACAGGCTGATAAACAGGTTGTAGATCGATACATACAGGCTGATGGTGGCCATGATGTAGTTACGCTCACCACCGTGGATGATGGCGCTGGTCTGGAACAGGATGCACACCGAGGAAAACAGCACAAAACCTGCGCTGATCGCCAGTTGCAGGCCGCTGATCTGGAAGAACATGCTGGCCACCACCGCCGCCAGCAACACGAAGAAGCCTGCGGTGATGAAGCCACCCAGGAAGCTCATGTCCTTACGGCTGATCAGCACGTAGGCCGACAGGCCACCAAATACCAGCGCCGTCATGGCAAACGCCGAACTGACCACTTCCGCACCGCCGGCCATGCCGAGGTAACGGTTGAGGATCGGGCCGAGGATAAAGCCCATGAAACCGGTCAAGGCAAACGCCGACACCAGGCCCCAGGCCGAATCGCGCAGCTTGTTGGTCAGGAAGAACAGACCATAGAAGCCGATCAGCACGACAAAGATATTCGGATAACCAACGCGCATCTGTTGGGCCACATACGCCATCACGCCGCTGAATGCGAGCGTCAAGGCGAGCAAGCCGTACGTATTGCGCAACACGCGGCTGACTTCAAGCTGCTCAGCCTGCGCGTTGCCATTCACTGCGTAATTCTGTTCGCGCATGGCGACACTCCTTCAGTTTTGAAACGTTCAGTCGCAAAGATCATAACAGACGCTCTGTAACAAGCGATGCAGAGAGTTTGACAGTGTGTTTCATTCGGGTATTATGGCGCCCGCTGACACGGGATGAGCTACTATAATCCTGTGATGCACAAGGGAAATTGGCAGAGTGGTTGAATGCACCGGTCTTGAAAACCGGCGGACGTTAATAGCGTCTCCAGGGTTCGAATCCCTGGTTTCCCGCCAAGATTTACACAAAAGCCCCGCGATTGCGGGGCTTTTGCGTTTTCGGGGTTTGGATAGGCAGAGGCAGTTTCTGAGAGGGGTTCCGAAACTTTCGGGTAGGCGTTCCGAAACTTTGCCTATTTGGAGGGTTTAGCGGTAGCGCCGATCCGCCTGTAAACCCGCTTGGTAATCTCCTGCTTACTATGTCCCAGCAGTAGACTTGCGTCGCCAATATCGACAATTTCCGATGCGGCCTTGGGCCGAATGTCACGAAACTGAAACCCTCCAATTTTTGTTGCGAGCATTGAGTCCCCCTGATCCAGTGCGTTCTGCTGTGCCTGTTCCCTTGCCTTGTCCCATCGTAAGCGCAACATGCCCTTCGTCATCCTCTTTCCGTACTTGTTGATCAGCAGGTATTTGGATGAGTGGTGAGCGTTTCTTTCTGTTATCTCTCGAACTAATTTCCCAAGGCTGTTTTCCCCGGCTTCCGTTCGCATCAAGATTCTGAGCTTTTGTCCTGTTTTACCTTGGGTGACCAGGAAGTAATCGCCATCGGCGTCGTCGCTACGCATTACGATCACGTCAGCTGGCCGCTGGCCTGTCAGATAAGCCAGATCCATTGCTTCCCTTAACTCCGGTCCTGCGGTCCCATAAACTGCATCCCAAACTACTGCATTGGCATAATAGTCGCGTGGCACCTCCTTATTCTTCCTGACGCCTTGGCATGGATTCTCCCGCTCGGTAAGTCCCCATTCGCGTGCCATATTAAACACGTGAGAAAGAAGGGCGATTTCCCGGTTGGCCCTAACCTTGGCTGTACGTGCATCACGATATCCTGCGATATTGGCCGGAGTGATGGAGTCGATGGGGGCGCCGTCGAATGTGGGTCTCAGCTGTTTTAGTTCGGCCAAATTGTCTTTCTGGGTACGCTCGCCCTTTTTCGGTATGACGTCGCGGACGTACCGATCAAAGATGCCCTTCATGATCGTCAGGTCTGCTGGCTTTTCCTTGGCCTCAAGTTCTGCCCACTTCAATCGAGCCTTGTTAAGGTCCCCTCCAAGCGGGATTTCCTTGCCAGTCGCATCCCTGTAGTAATAACCGACCCACACTTTGCCGTTCTTGCGGGGACGCTTGCGCCGCACCATTCCAGGCGGCAAGTCCCTGTTCTCAGTGTTTCGAGGTCGCATTTCAGTTAACTCTAGAGAAGTCTGGTGTCCAAACTGGTCGCGTCAATGGAGGGCTTTGGCCGACTAGTACTGGATTGATCATGCCGAATTTCATGCGAGCGTACATGCGGCCAACTAAAGGTCGGCCGCCACGGCTCTCGATGAACACCCAACTGCGTTCTTTGAGCCATCTCCGCTGGTGGGCCCGCTGTTTATAGCCAGTAAGGTCGGCCAGTTCTTCGTCTGACAGGATTTCGGCTTCGATGGTTTTGGCGGGGAGATGGGGGTTATACCCCAAGGCAGGCTGCGCGAGCGGGCGTGCTGGAGCGGTTAGCGTTGCATCAATGGGCGCTGCCCCGCGCAGCTTTTCGTGGGGTATAAGTGCCTCGGCAGTGGCGCTGGGAGGAGCAATAATGCCTGCTGCTGCGCAGCAGAGACTGTTTGTTTCTAGCGTGTCGCCCCCATTTGCAGTACGGAGCAAAGCGGACTGGGCACTGGTGTTTTTCTGTTGGTTCTTCATGCCGCTTTCCTCCGGTGTTCGATAGCAAGTTGGTCAATCAGGCGCTGGTGGTAGGTGTTGCGGGCTTCTGCGGCAGACCATGGTCGGATGGTTTCAACCATGGGTTCGATGCCGACCAAACAATCCCAGATAGCCGGATTGGATGGCATGAGGTCGCGGCGTTCGGTAGCTAGCGCTATCAGGTTGGCCTTGTGGACGCAGGCGGGGAGTTCTGGTGCTATGCCGAAGCGATCACAGATGCGCCACCAGATACAGTCCTCGAAGTGCTCATAGACGCTGATCCATTGCTTGAGTGGTCGCGTCATGTCGCCCAGGTACGCCTCGGGTGCGTCATGAAGTAAGGCCGAGAGCTTGTATTCTTCCGGCACTAGCTCGGCGACGATGCAGCTGTGCTGGGCCACGCTGTAGAACTCGCGGGTGTGACCGTTGAAGCGGCACAGGTGCGCCAGTGCGTGCGAGATATCCCGTGGGTCGACCATGTCGGCGTCGGGTTCGAGCAGGTCAAAGTGTTTGCCTGAATGGGTTAGGATCCAGTTCATGCTGCGTCTCCTAACTCGAATGGGTCCAGCTGGGCAGCCATGTTCAGTGCCTTGTCACGTAAGGCAAGTGCTTGAGTAGCCTGGCTGTGAGATCTCACCGCTCGGAAGGTGTCGGCCGCTAGCTTGAGCTTTTCGGCAATGGCTAACAGGGTGAGGCGATCCAGTGGCTGATGGTCCAATATCAGCTGCAGGCGCCGACTACGCTCGGAGATCTGCTCGAGTGCGGTAGAGCCCGCTGACTCCCCCTCGTCCATCCCTTCAACGAACCCTTGTGCGTGGCCCTCGTCATAGCCCTGTGCCAGACCATCCATTAAGCCGCCTCTGTAGCCGATCCAATAAAGGATCGCGAGCGCGATAACGATGGTGATCAGTGCGCAGATTTGAATTACGGTCATGTGGTGTGCTCCTGGTGGTTTTGTTGGCTGGTGGTGGCAGCCGTTGGTGTTACTGCTCTGGCTCGGTTGAATCAGTTTGTGGTCGCGGCATGTCCTCATCCGCCCTGTAAGCGCGGATATCAATCAGTGCCGCGACATGCTTGATGTGGGCATACCTCAACGCTTTGACGCTGTGATCCAGGGTGGTCACCGGCAGCTGAATACGGCCGCTGTTGATAGCCTCAGTAAAAGTCTTTTCGTTGAGGTTCTTGAAGTAATGCACGCGCAGCTTTTCCAGGGGGATAAGCACGTCGCCGAATAGTTGGTGCAGCATCTCGACGGTTGCGCTATCCGGCGCGGGTTGCAGCCGTAGCGGTGTTTGACTGTTGTTGCTCATGGGCAGCGGCCTCCTTGCGTTTGAGTCGTGAGGGGTGATTCCAGGCATTTAGGCAGTGGCGTTTGGTCAGCTCCCGCAGATGCTCCGGCACTTCGAGGAGCGCGGCATTGCGCTCCTCGCGTGTGTGCATGGCGACGATCTGGCGGGCGTACTCCCTAGGCCACGTCACGGTTGTCTGCCGGGATGGCTGGCAGTTCGAGGCCTAGCTGACTTGCCAGCCAGGGCATGCCGGCTTGCCGGACCTTCGTCGACTGGCTGTATTGCATTCCGGCCGTCTCGTGGTACCAGTTGCCGTTCTTGATCCGCAGGTACTCACGGTCACGGACGGGGAAGGCCGGCAGGTTGCGGTCGTTGAGTAAGCCCTTTTCACGCATGAGCGCGATCAGCTTGGGGCGGGTGATGCTGAAGTACTTGGCGGCTTTTTCCAGGCTACGTTCCATCACGGCCTCCTACGCTGCATGCGCGGCAGGTGTAGCTGCTGCGGCCAAGTTGTTGATGGATGCCACGACCATGCCGTACAGCTCCACGTCGGTCCCGTACACGGTGAAGCACTTGGTGCGCGGCGACTTCACGCCGATGCCCATGATGGTGGTGATACCAGAGCGGGTTTTGTTGCGGTGAATCGCCAAGTAGATGGGCAGCTCGAATCCCAGGTCGAGACTGATCGACCCGCCGGTGCGCACAAGCTCGAACACTTGCTGCTTGTGTTCCACATCAAACGCGCCATAGCGACGGTTTGCGTGGAGAGCCGGCAGTGAATCAGGCAGTGCGGTGGGATCGGCCGGGCCATTGGCAATTTCTTCGATGAAGTCGGCCAGTTTGAGGTGCATTTTTTTGCTGTTGGTCAGGGTCAGCGTGTGGCGTTCGCTGCCCAGCTCAACGGTGAAGTGGGTGTCCGCTTTGCTACGTTCAACTTTCAGGCGGAAAGCCAGCACATCACGCCGTGGTGTGGTGCGCAACGTGTGGTTGAAAGTCTCGCTGAGGTTGACTTGGGCATGCAGTAGGGCAAGGGTGCGGTTGTCGAGTTTGAACTTGCTCATGCTGCGTGCCCTCCGCCATTCGGATCGAACGGTGCGGGCGCGGTGCGCTGTTTTAGCTTGGGTTTGGATGCGATGAAGGTGCACCCGCAATCTTGCGCCAGGCGGCGGATCTCGAAGATGCGGAGGGGATTAGCAGCGGCCGGGTGGACGTGCAGTGTGGCTGTGGTGTGCATGGAATTGCCTCGCTCTGTGGTGTGAGAGTGAGGCAATAATAACCTTTGAGGTTAATAAGTCCAGGGCAGAATAACCTTTTGGGTTATTTTTAGCCTGGGATTCCTTTGCGCGTTGGCTCATTAAGCCAATGTCTGATGCCCCTCATGAATAGCCAAACGTCGTCATCACTGGGCTTCATGTAGTGCTGGCTATTCGGATCCTCTCCGATTTTCTCAAACATGCTGATTAGCCACGACGGTCCGTGTCCGCGTACGTCAAGGTCTTTCATCCATGACTCTAGCTCCCCATTTGGTACGATAAACACTCCGTACGAATTCATTTGTTCAATTAAATCTTTTGCGGTTTGTAATTCCTGCCCTTTTAATATTTCAATGCCGCCATCGATTTTCATATTTTTGCCGGATTTCTCGAAATAGCTTTTAACAGTTTGCCGTGTTCCGGCCAATCCATTATGTATTCCTTCCGGAACGCCAGCGCTGGTAAGCAAATTAGTCCAGGTTTTTCCGCCATCTTTGATAGCATCAATGTCAACGATGCCCGCGGCGGGAATTCCCAACTTTCTTAGCGGGGCCATTATTGTCGGAATGGTTTGTTTGTTTTGAGCTTGTATGAACAAGCAGTTTGGAATTCCCCATTCCGGCTTGTATTGGAGGAGCCTTTCGTTTATCTCTTGGTAATAGGCACGATCAGCGTCTGATTCGGTGATAACTACAAATTCATAAAATAGGCCGCTTAGAACTCCGGAGGACCTGAGTAGAGGGTTGCGCATTAATTCTAATATTTCGTGGCTGGGTAATACTCTTGCTGTAGGTATATTTTCTCGGTACGTTAGTCTAATGATTGTGATTGGAGTTCCTGATTGAACGCAACCCATTAGAAAAGCTGGGCTATGGGTCGAAACAAAAACATTTTTTTTGCTAGTTTCTGCTGCGCGGGCTACTTCTAATCCTAACTTAGACGCAAGCGGGGGGTGCAGAAAAGCCTCTGGTTCGTCGATTATGAGTACCTTTGGATCCCCTGCGATCAATTCTACAATTATGCCTGTAAAGGCTTTAATGCCGTCACTTGCGGTATCAATGAGCTGAGCTTGCTTATGAAATTCTAAGGACGCATCGTGCAGCCCACGTTCTGTTGCGTGAGAGTCAGGTGCAGTGGGTGACAACCTAATTCGGAGTGATCCAACCATCGTTGGATCCAGCACAAAGTATCTTTTAAATGCATCATGAATTATTCTTCTAACATCCTCTCTTTTGGCATCGTTTGTAAATAGTATTTGAAAGCTATTAGAGGACGGTGTTAGAAGGTCGAATATCTGCTGAGGGTTGCATATCGTTGTTCTATTTTGACCATTTAGCAGTTTTGTTGTCGGGGCGACAATCACATTGCAGTAAAATGGTCGGTTGTTTATTTCGTTAGGGGCATTGGTTTTTTCCAAAAAGACGTTGTAGTCAAATAAAGTGCCGCCCTTTAGTTTTACTACTTTTGGAATGTGAGCTTTTTCAGATTCGCTGAGTGAAGTTGTTACGGTTGCGATCAACTCCAAGGATTGAGCTGGACTTGGAGATGTAAATGTTATTGTGTTGAGTATATTTTTGGTGTCGGCTTCTCCTAAAGTACAGAACTTATGTATTTCGTTTAGGGCGTTGCTTTTTCCAGAGTTGTTAGGTCCTACAAAAATGACGACGGGTGTGACCTCGATGGACTCGCCAGGTGAACCTGGAGTTCTTCCAAATCGTAGCTTTAATTCTTTTATAATCATGGAATTCCATTTCATCATGGTGTCGTAGAAAAAGAGTTAAAGGAACTCAAAGGTCAGATATTTTCCAGCGAGCACGGCCACAAATAGTCCACTCTTCAGTCATTCGAATTATGCGCTCCGGCCAATCAGGGTTTAGAGCGTATAGGTACTGCTCATTTCCTTCCTGTTTCAGCTGCTTAAGAGTCGCAGCATCATCTCTCGTTCTTTTAGCTGCTACGAAATGACCGGGCAAAGCTTCAAGCGATGGGTCAATAACGATCTTGTCCCCTTCAAGAAATTTCGGCTCCATACTTACCCCCTCCACACGAAGGATGAAAGCCCGTGGACCAACAGGGCCAGGAGCATCAATCCACTCTTCTGCGTCACGCGGATCGAAATTACCTTGTGCTTCACACCATGCCCCAGCGGCAATTGAGCCTATGACCGGCAATTTGCGGCCTGTGTGGCTTAGCACTGTGGTGCGATTGAGTTCATCGAGGCCGTAGGGCATGTCGAGATAGCCATTATGAAGGTTTAGGGCCTTTTCAATCTCACGAGCTATCTGATCTCCGATGCCTTTCGTGGGGTTTTTACCTCCAAACGCGCTCACCTGCGCAGGAGCTTTATCTAAACGCTCAGCAATGTCAGTCAGGCGGAGTTTTTTCTCAGCAATGACTCTTCGGAAATTTTGTAGGCGGGTATCTGAAATTTTCATGTGCTGATTCTGGCTATGTTCACCTTTAAGGTGAATATCCATTTTGGTGTTGAAAAAAGTAACCTCATGGGTTAATTTGGTTTCTAGGAGGTAAACCAAGTGAAGCTACGCGACTACATTAGCCATCTAGATGCTGAGTCATTAACTGCATATGCGCGACGGTGCCGGATTGCAACGAGCTATCTGCGACTCCATGTCAAATATGCAAGTAAAGACCCTAGCGTCTCATTGATAAAGTCTTTAACCAGAGAAAGTGAAGGGAACGTATCGCTTGCTGAGGTGCTGGAGCACTTCGGCATTACTTAGACGAATTCAAGGTCCAAGGCTGCAGCGTAGATAGAAAAAAGGCGACCCAAGGGGCCGCCCAGTTCCTCCCGGCACACACCACCACAGTGCTGTCGGGTCGCGACGAAGGTAGGAGGGCACACCACATGCAAACCACCTCCCTTTATCGCGCTGCCAAGACACGGATGTCTTGGGTTGCTGCCTTTTCCACCACAGATTAGGCAGCTGTTGCGCCAGAGGTGAGCAACGGATTGTTCGCCTCGGCACGGTGCCGGTTTCGATCCCTAGATCTAGCCGGCGTTTGGGCCCTTTCAAGCCACGCGGCAAATGTATCACCACTACACGTCGCGGGGCACTGGCAACTTAGTAGGATTAATGCCATGAGCCGAGTAGCTTTAAGCTGTGTTGATCGAGCGCAAAAGGAAGTACTGACGCTTGAATTAGCCCTGTACCACGCCGCACGGGACTATCCCGGCGGTGCCGCAGCAATCGCCGCCACCACCGGCCGCAATGCCACCACGCTGCAGCACAAGTTGTCTCCCACCCATCCCTCGCACACCGTCAACATCCAGGAGTTCGGCGAGATCCTCGAACTGACCAAGGACCGCCGCATTCTCGATGCGGTGCACGCCCTTGTCGGCGATACGATCTGGCAGGAACTGGCTGAGGCGTACACCAATGACATGCCTGAGACCCTGACCACGGGTATCGCCATGTTTTTCCGGCAGGTCGCCGATTTGTCCGAAACCTGGGCCAAGCACATTGGCGACGGCAAGGTCGATGACCGTGAGCTGGCTGAGATACGCCAGTTGGTGTTTCGTGGCATTCAGGGGTTGCTGGGCATGTACAACCGCGCCCGCTACGTCAACCAGACGACTTGTGGGGTGGAACGTGGCTGATATCGCTGACTTCGCAAATGACCTGGTGCAAGAGCGCATTGATCAGGCCGTCGCTGCACGCTTGGCACTGATTTCCAACACGGCTCAGCATTCGCTGATGTTCTGTGACGAATGCGATGGTCCCATCCCCGAGGCCCGTCGTTTGGCACAGCCCGGTTGCACACTCTGCATAGAGTGCAAGACCGTCGATGATCAGAGGGCTTCCCGTTATGCTCGATGATGTGATCAATCAGTTCGCGGACTATGGTCTTGAGCCCGCTCAACCCTTGGTATTCGGCAAGCTCACCCGCTGCAAAACCACCCAGGACAAAGGCAAGGAAAAAAACGGCTGGTACGTCATCCATGAACACCGTACCGAAAAAAACGAGGCGCTGATCTTCGGCAGCTTCGGCGACTGGCGTTCTGGCGATACCCAAAAGATCAAGGTCAAGCCCGGACGCATGAGTCCTGAAGAGCGCGAAGTCATGCGCGCTCGCCAGGAAGATGCCAAGCGTAAGGCTGCCGAGATCGCGGCCAACGCATCACGCCGAGCGGCCAACCGTGCTGCCGGCCTGTTCAAGCGCATGCCCGAAAAGGGCAAGAGCGCCTATCTGGATCGAAAGCAGATCGTTGGCTTCAAGGTTCGCTATGCGCCACGTTCTGGCGCATTTTTGGTGCCCATGTGCAACGTCCGTGACCAGATCGTCGGCCTGCAGGTGATCTTCCCGGTCAAGCAAGAAGACACCGGTCGGGATAAACAGTACTGGCCGCACGGTATGTCAAAAGAGGGCGCTTTCCACCTGATCGGTCCCCACCCCGAGCCCGGCGAACCGGTGCTGGTGTGTGAGGGCTACGCCACAGGCGCAAGCCTGCACATGGCGACTTCGCTCACTGTCGCCATCGCCTTCGACGCGGGCAACCTGCTGCCTGTCTCCAAGGCAATGCGCGAGCGTTTTCCCGGCTGCCCGCTGATCATATGTCGCGATGACGACTGGAAAACCAAGCGCCCCAACGGTGACCCTTGGAACCCAGGCGAAGAGAAGGCCAACAACGCCGCGCTGGTTGTCGGCGGTCAAGTCGTCGCCCCTATGTTCTCCGGCGAGCGCGAGATCAAGTGGACCGACTTCAACGACCTGCACGTAGCCGAGGGGTTGGAGTCTGTGCGCCGCCAGGTGCTTGCGGTGGTCAAGCCTCCCGCAGCGGGTGGCTGGAAGGACCAACTAGCCCGCACCGAAAACGGCTCTTTGATTGCGCACATGCAAAACGTTGAGCTGATCCTGGGCAATGACGAACGTTGGGCCGGTGTCATCGGCTACAGCGTGTTCAGCTCCAAGATCGTCAAGCTGCGGTCTGCGCCTTTCGGCGGCGGTGCCGGCGACTGGGCCGACATTGACGACATGCGAGTGATGAAGTGGCTCGCGCAGCAATACAACCTGCGGGTCAAAGCTTCCCATGTGATTGAGGCGGTCAGCGTGGTTGCCCACGACCATGCCTTCCACCCGGTGCGTGAGTACCTGGAGAAGCTGGAGTGGGATCGCATGCCACGCATTGAAACCTGGCTGACCGACGTGTTGGGCGTTCAAGCCAGTGAGTACTCGGCCAAGGTTGGTAAGCGCTGGCTTATCTCGGCTGTTGCCCGTGTGATGCGTCCGGGCTGCAAGGCCGACTCTGTGATGATTCTCGAAGGCGGGCAGGGCGCCGGTAAGTCCACGGCCATGGGCGTCCTCGGCGGCGAGTGGTTCATGGACACGCCCTTTGCCCTCGGTGATAAGGACAGCTTCCAGGCGATTCGCGGCAAATGGATTGTCGAGCTGGGCGAGCTGGACAGCTTCAACAAGGCGGAAAGCACCAAGGCTAAACAGTTCTTTTCCGCGTCCACCGACACCTACCGAGAGAGCTATGGCCGCAGAACGAATGACGTGCCACGCCAGTGTGTTTTCGTGGGCACCACCAACCAAGAGGAGTACCTCAAGGACGCCACGGGTAACCGTCGTTACTGGCCGGTGTTCTGCAACAAGGTCGATCTGGAGCAACTGCGCGAGATCCGCGATCAGCTATGGGCCGAGGCGCTGTTCTGCTTTGAAGCGGGCGATATCTGGTGGGTGAACAAGGACGAGTCCAAGATGTTCGCCGAGGCTCAAGACGAGCGCTTTGTGGTGGATGAATGGGAAGGGCCGATCCTGGCCTGGATGGAAGAATCCCAGATCGGGGAGACCGCCACCGGCAACGAGATCCTGACCCAGGCGCTGAAGCTGGACTTCGGACATTGGGGCAAGCCCGAGCAGATGCGGGTCGGGGCGATCATGCACCGGCTGGGCTGGCGCAAGCGGCGTATGCCTGCTCTGCCAAAAAGCGGTGTGCGGCCATGGGCCTATGAAAAGCCTGCGGGCTGGGGGCGTGCGTCTGCGTTGCAGCAGGCGGTGATCGAGGAGCCTTGCTTTGATTAAGCGAATCGATGAGATGCTCAAACTCTGGGCGCAGGATCTGCATTCGCCTGTGCCGGACGGCGCTGGCGGGCCGAGTGGCGGCAATATGATCGCCATGCTGATGGAGTGCAAAGGTGAGTTGATACGCGGCACACGGGGTAGTCGGGTGCTGCTGGATGAGTCGGCCGACATAGAGTTGATCGTCAACAAGCACTTGCCGCCGCAGCTGTCGGTAGTCGTGCGTGAGCACTACTGCAACCACGAAAGCTTCCTGTCGCAGAAGTACACCCACTGCGGATGCAGCCGGGATACCTATTATCAGCGGCTCCATGAGGCACACCTGCACATTGCCGGCATGCTGATGGGGAAGGCTGCATGATCCTCGGCATCACTCCGCGTGCCTCTGTCCTACTGTCCTGCTTTGTCCGACTGTCATTTGGCGCAGTTGGACAGGCGCAGGCCGCGCCGTTGCTGGGCCGTCCTACTGTCCAACCTTCACCCTCCCCACGCACACATGAGCATAGCGGGCACGTAGTCGCGCCCATGGCGCGTACGCGTGCTTTTAACTTTCTCTCTATACACAAGAGAAAAGAAATAAAGGTAGGACAGTAGGGCAGAACCCCGTATTTAGGCGCCTGTAGCTGTCCTACTCCGATCTAGAATAGTGGGACAAGTAAGACAGGGCACTAGAAGCGATAGCCGAATGAATGCGTTATCCCTGCGTTGCACCTGCGTCATACCTGTATTGCACCCGTATTGCGCTATGGCATTAAAACTCCCTTGCTGCCACCGGAATCCACCTGTAAAAAGTACCCATCTTCGATAGGTGCGACCGCAAGCAGCGGGACACACCACCACACTGAACCCGGCCATTGCGCCGGGTTTTTGCGTTTATGGGGGGCGGAGGTGATTTTTTCAGTTCTCGGAGGGTTCGGCTTTTTCGGCTCTTTCCTTAAGCACTGTCGCTCGCCAAATAGCAGCGAACAGAGTTCCGGCGCCAAGGAACACGAAGAAATTCATGAAATATACAAAGAGTTCGATCACTTCAATTCTGCTCACTGGCCCAACCGACGTTGCAAAGGTTGCAAAACCATATGCACTTCTAGCCATTACGAATGCCACCATGACCAATACGGCTGCTTTGAAGCCGAATGACCGAATCTTCCGTATCTGCATTGCCGCACTCTCTCTGCTCGCGGGGCTGGCGAACAGCCAAGCAACGATACCGCCTGAGATTACAGACGCGATGACTGTTTGAACGAAAAGCGATGTATCCACCTGATTCTCCTTGAATCGTAGTTGGGGCGAATGAGCAAACCTTATCAAAGAACCCGGTTTGAAAGCCGGCTTCTGCATTTCTGGAGTTGTGTATGACGAACGAGCAGCAAGCGCTTATTGATATGCCGATCTGGATGGTGATCGTGCTGTCCCTGGTCGGCGGCATATCCGGCGAGGCATGGCGAGCCGACAAAGCGGGGGTAAGCGGCTGGTCTTTGATTCGCCGCTTGCTCCTTCGGTCCGGGGCCTGCGTGGTCTGCGGGCTTTCCACCATGATGTTGCTGCACGCTTCGGGCATGTCGGTCCTGGCGGCAGGGAGCATCGGATGCCTCACCGCGATGGCCGGCGCCGATGTCGCCATCGGGCTGTATGAACGCTGGGCCGCCAAGCGGTTGGGCGTGTGCGATGTGCCGCCCTCGGGAAGCGGTCAGGCATGACGCCCTGGAGGCCTCGGAATACGAGGCCTGTAGGGGGGTGCGTCAAAATGGTGCGCCGAGAGTCGCCGGGGACCCTGGCGGCATTCGAGGGACACGGGGCATGAAACCCGCGGGAAAGCGTTAGCGGCAGGGCTGCCAGCTTACTGAAATTCAATCCATTGAAATTGAAAGGTTTCCATTGAAAAGCCGTTGAAAAGGAGGGCTTATGACGGATCCACAGTTCCTGTCTAAAAGCGCTTTCGCGGTTCGCATCGGCAGGACGCCGAGCTACATCACCTGGCTGAAAGACAACAACCGCCTGGTGCTGTCGCCGGATGGCAAGAAGGTCGACGTGCTGGCAACAGAAGCACTGATCCTCGAAACCGCCGACCCCAGCAAGGCCGCCGTCGCGGCTCGACACCAGCAAGACCGGCTCCAGCGTGACGTTTACAGCCAACTGTCCCCCATGGTCGAGCCGACTAGCACGGCTGCGCCGCCGCAGCCTGCTGGCGCGAAAAGCGGGCAACCCGACTTCCAGAAGGCTCGCGCACACCGAGAGTACTACCTGGCCCAACTGGCCGAAGCCGAGTTTCACAAGGTGCAGGGCTCGCTGGTGGATATGAAGGCGGTCACCGCCGGGGCCTACAACGCCGGACGCATGCTGCGCGATCAGTTGCTTAGTATGCCCCCGCAATTGGCCCCAGAACTGGCGGCGATGTCCGACCCTTGGGAGATTGAGCAGCGCCTGACCAAGGCGCTGCGGCTGTCTCTTGAAGAGGCCGAGCGCATGTCTTCGGCTGATCTTGAACGCGATTTGATTACTACGAGTTAGCCCCATGCATACGGAAAAACCTGACGGCGCTGAGGTGTACCGTGAGGCGTATTTCCGTGGGCTGCGTCCAGACCCCAGCCTCTGGGTGGACGAGTGGGCCGACGAGTACATGCGCATCCCGCGTGATACCGGCGCCGCCGAGCCAGGGAAATATCGCACCGTTCGAACGCCCTACGCACGCGAGCCGATGCGTTGCTTATCACCGGCTCACCCGTGCAAGCGCGTGGTCACCATGGTTGCCTCGCAACTGATGAAAACCCAGATCGCCTTGAACTGGATCGGCGCGTTAATCCACATGGTGCCGTCGAACATCCTCACGCTGCTGCCAAGCTTGGGTCTGGCAAAGCGGGTGTCTTCGCGTATCGGTAAGACGATCAAGGCCACCCCGGTGTTGCGCGAACGAGTGGCGGCGAGCCGCTCGCGGGACTCGCGCAACACCATGGACACCAAGGAGTTCGAAGGCGGCTCGCTGTACGTCACCACAGCCGGCTCTGCGGCCAACTTGGCCGAGCTGTCGGCGCGCTATGTGTACGGCGATGAGATTGACCGCTGGGAAGTCGACGTAGGCGAAGAGGGCGACCCCATCGAGCTGGCGGAGACGCGGGGCAGTACCTTCGGGCGCAATGCCAAGTTCTACTTCTCCAGTTCGCCGACGATCAAGGGCGCCTCGCGCATAGACGATCTGTTCGAGGGTAGCGACCAGCGTTACTACTACGTGCCGTGCCCGACCTGCGGACACATGCAAACTTTGGAGTGGGAGCGGCTGCATTACTCCCAGGACTTCAGCGTCGTGCATTACGAGTGCGCCGCGCCTGACTGCGACGTGCTGATCGAGGAGCATCACAAGGGCGATATGCTCGCCCGTGGTGAGTGGCGTGCCCATGCCAAGGGCGACGGCGAGACGGTCGGCTTCCACCTTAACGCGCTGTATTCACCGTTGGGCTGGACGGGCTGGAAGTCGCTGGCGAAGCAATTCGAGAAGGCGAAAAAGGCCCAGGCCAAAGGCGACCTTGAACCCATGCAGGTGTTCTACAACACCCGTCTGGCTAAGGTGTGGGACAGCGCGCAAGAACAGACTAAGGCTTCGGTGCTGATAGAGCGAGCGCGTAAAGAAGGGTTCTCCCTCGGTGCGATGCCCGCCGCCGTGATGATGATCACGGGCGCCGTCGACGTTCAGGCCGACCGCCTGGAGTTCATGGCGATGGGCTGGGGCGTGGGCATGGAACGCTGGGTCATCGATCACAGGGTGATTGCGGGCGACCCGTCAGACGAACGCACCTGGGCAGTGCTGGATGAACTGCTGAAAGAGCGGTACCGGCATCCGTGCGGTGTCGGCCTGGGCATTCTCGCGGTTGCGGTCGACTCCGGTGGTCACCACACCGACGAGGTCTACCAGTTCTGCCGCGTGCGGCGCTGGCGCAACATCTTCGCCATCAAGGGGGCGAGCAAACCTGGTAAGCCGGTAATCGCTCAGCGGCCGTCCATGGTGGATGTGACCTGGAAGGGCCAGACCGAACGCGGCGGCGCCGAGCTGTGGTTTGTCGGTACCGACACTGCAAAGGACTGGATCTACAACCGCTACCCGTTCGAATCCGGGCCCGGCGCGCTGCACTTTGCCAACGATCTACCGGACGAGTTCTTCGCCCAGTGCGTGGCCGAGCGCAAGGTCGCCAAGTACGTGCGGGGTCACAAGCGCATCGAGTGGATCAAGGGCAAGGCCGAGCGCAACGAAGCCCTCGACCTGATGGTGTATTGCCTGGCGATGGCTCATTACCTCGGCATCAACCGTTATCAGGAACACGACTGGGACCGTGTGCGTAACTCGCTGGCCCAGGCCGGATTGTTCGATGAAAAGGTGGTCGCCGCCGAACGTATCACGATCGCCGAGCAGGCTCCCGCGACACCGCAAGTGACGCCGCAACCCGTTGCCCCTGTCGCCCAACCGCGACTCGCTGCACCCCCACAACGCCGCAGCTCCACCAGCGGTTACCTGAAGAGACGCTGATATGTCGTTTACTCCGAAGCACCTCGAAACCATCGAGCGCGCCATCGCACGCGGTGAAAAGATCGTGCGCTACAGCGACCGCACGGTGGAATACCGCTCCATCGACGAACTGCTCAAGGCCCGCGACGAGATCCGCACGTCGCTGACCAACGCAGCCGGGCCGCGCTCTCGCGTGGTTCGACTCATGCATGGAGGCAAGGGACTCTAATGGCACGACACTATCCGACGCTGACCCGTAATGGATTCTTGCTGCCGTCGAACATCAAGGCCAGTTACGAAGGCGCGGGTGAGGGCCGACGCTCGGCCAGTTGGGAAGCCACCGACAACGGCATCAACAGCATCAACACTCCGGCGCTGCGTAACTTGCGGGCGCGTTCACGGGCGGCGGTGCGCAATGACCCGTACGCCTTCAATGTCATCGACAAGCGCGTCAGCAATCTGATCGGCACCGGCATCACGCCCAGGCCGACCACGGATGACGCGGAACTGCGCAAACTCCAACAGCAGCTGTGGGACGACTGGGTTGACGAAGCGGACGCCGATGAGCTGACCGACTTCTACGGCATGCAGGCCCTGGTCGCGCGCACGGTTGAAACGGCCGGTGAGTGCTTTGTGCGATTGCGGCCGCGCAGCCTCAGTGAGGGGCTAGCGGTGCCGCTACAACTGCAGGCGCTGGCACCTGAGTTTGTCCCACATGACAAGTTCGAGACGGCCAAAAACGGCAACGTCATCCGCGCCGGGATCGAGTTCAACCCGGCCGGCAAGCGCGTAGCGTATTGGATGTACTTGTCGCACCCACGCGATTCATCGTCGCTGAATGCCGGGTACAACCAGTTGGTGCGGGTGCCGGCGCCGCAGGTGCTGCACATCTTCGAACCGATGGAGCCAGGGCAACTTCGCGGTGTGCCGCGTCTGGCACCGGTATTGAAAAGATTGCGCAGCCTGGACAACTACGACGACGCGGTGCTGTTTCGCCAGGAGGTGGCAAATCTGTTTGCTGGCTTCATCAAGCGCCCCGCGCCGGACAGCGGGCACCAACCGCGTGACCCAGTAACTGGGCAACTGCTGACCACCGACCGCGACGGCTTCACACCGATGGTGGCCCTGGAGCCCGGCACCATGCAGGAGCTGGGGCCAGGTGAAGAGGTGGAGTTCTCCAAACCACCGGACGCCGGCAACAACTACGCGGATTTCATGCGGCAGCAGCTGATGGCTGCGGCGGCGGGTTCGGGCACGCCGTACGAGATCCTTACCGGCGATATGCGCGAGGTCAACGACCGGGCGCTGCGGGTAGTGCTCAACGAGTTCCGGCGGCGCTTGGAGCAACTGCAATTCGGCGTCTACGTGCATCAGCTGTGTCGTCCGGTGCGCGCTGCTTGGATGGACATGGCAGTGCTGTCCGGCGCTATGGTGCTGGAGGACTACGCGCAACGTCGGCGCGAATACCTGCGCACACGCTGGGTGCCACAAGGCTGGGCCTACATTCAGCCGGTGCAGGACGTCCAGGCGCGGCGGATGGAAGTGCAGGCGGGCTTCGGTTCACGCAGCGAGATGTGTCTGCGCAACGGCTACGACGCGGAAACCATCGACGCGGAAAACGCGGCCGACCTCGCCAGGTCCACGGAACTGGGCCTCAACTACACCACGCTTGATGCCATCGAGCCGATTGATGACAAGGAACAACCATGAGTAAAAAAGCGATCCCGCGCATTTATGACAAGGCTGGCAAGCAGGTCAAAGTCGCGGATAAAAGTTGGTACACCTTCCAGGCCAGCGGTGAAGCCGAGCAACAGACCATTGAGGTCTTTGTATACGGCGAGATCGGCACCTGGGGTGTCAGCGCAAATCAGTTTGTTCAGGACCTGCGGGCTATGGATGACGGCGCTTCTCCGGTCGTTGTGGCGTTCAACAGCATCGGCGGCGACCTGTTCGACGGCCTGGCTATTCACAACGCGCTGTCGCGCTTGGGCGAACGCTGTACCGGGCGCATTGACGCGCTGGCGGCCAGCGCGGCCAGTGTTGCCGTGTGTGGCGCTCACCGGGTGGTCATCGCGGCCAATGCCATGCTGATGATCCACAACCCCTACACCTTTACTGGCGGTGATGCCGATGACTTCCGGCGTGTCGCCGACGTGCTGGACCAGACACTGGAAGCGATTATTGCGGCCTACAAGTCCAAAGCGCCCGACATCGACGAGGCCGAGCTGCGGCGCATGGTCAACGCCGAGACCTGGTTGACCGCCAATGAGGCGGTGGCGCTAGGCCTTGCGGATGAAGTGGGCGACGGGCTGAAGGTGAAAGCCTGCCTCGGTCAGGGCAGCGTTTTGCAGCGCTTCCAGAATGCCCCCGCTGAATTGCGGGCCCAGTTGGACGAAGAGCCGGATGTCGAACCGACTGATCCTGTAAACCCTGAGGATCCAGCACCCGTATTGGACGCTGCCGGATTGGCGTTGATGGTTACCAAGGGGTGTGCGGCGGCAGGCATTAGCAACCTGGTGGACCCGATACTCGCTTCGACGAAGCTGGAAAGCGAAGCGGTAGTCACTGCGGCGCTGACCAAGGCGAAAGCGCTGCACGGGCTGTGTGTCGCGGCACGATTGCCGGAACTGACCGGCGAATTTCTGGCTGCCGGTCTGGATGAAGCAGCTGTCAGGGCGCGCCTGTTCGACAAGCTGGTAAGCAGCGGCGGCGGTTTTGAAATCAACAACAGTCTGCCGCTCGACAATGATCCGGCACCCACTATCAAGGCCAAACAGGTCGACAGTCATTCAATCTGGGCAAGCCGGCAGGCGGCGCAGAACGGAACCTCGAAAGGAGTAAGAGCATGAAAATTGAATCGATGCATGCGGGCGAGTTCCTGCTGTCTGAAGGCCCCGGCACTATTTCACGCGAAGCAATCAACGTCGCCGCCGGGCCGGCGTTGGAGCCGGGCCAGATCCTTGGGCTGGTGACTGCTACGGGCGAGTTTGCACCCTATCAGCCGACAGCTGAGGACGGCTCTGAAAACGCTATCGCGATCCTCTACGGTCCGCTGGGGCAGTCTGATGTGGTTCGTCGCGGCCGCGCCATCGTGCGTCAGGCCGAAGTCAGCGAAGTCCACTTGACCGGCCTCGACCCCGCAGCCGAAAAGGCCCTTGCCGCCCATTTCGTGATCGTGCGTTAAGACGCTCACCTCATTTATCCATCCCGCCGAGCGCGGGATTTTTCGTTTCTGGAGAGTACCCCATGGCCGATATCGCCATTTTTGAAGACGATGCATTCAGCGTCTCCTCGCTGACCGCTGCAATCAATGAGCAGCAATATCTGCCGGGCCGCATCAGCAGCCTTGGCCTGTTCCGCGAAGAGGGCATCAGCACGCTGACCGTGCAGATCGAGAAAGACGGCGACACCCTGGCCCTGGTGCCAGCGGGTGAGCGTGGTACCTCGGGCCTGGTGGTCGGCGGGACTAAGCGTATGTTGATTCCGTTCAACACCGTACATCTGCCTGAGCGCTTCACCATCAAGGCAGATGAGATCCAGGGTATCCGCGCCTTCGGCTCTCTTACCGAGTTGCAGGCCGTGCAGGATGTAGTCAACAAGCGTCTGGGTAAGGCACGCCGCCAATTGGATGCCACCCACGAGTTTCAACGCATGGGTGCATTGAACGGGACGGTGCTGGACGCGGACGGCAAGACGGTACTGTTGGACATCTATGATCGTTTCGGTGTCGAGCGACAGAGGCTTCCCATGGAACTTGGTAACCCTGCCACCGAGATCCGGGTGAAGTGTGGCGAAGCCTTGGATATGCAGGAGGAAGCGTTGGGCAGCGTAACTACTACTGGCTCTCGCGCCTTCTGTGGCAAAAACTTCTGGAACAAGCTGCTCGTCCATAAGTCGGTAAAAGAAACCTACCTCAACACCATGCAGGCGGCTGCTCTGCGCGGTGATGCCCGCGAAAGTTTCGAGTTCGGCGGGATCGTCTGGGAGCGCTATCGCGGCAAGGTTGCCGGCGTTGCGTTTGTCCACGACGACAAAGCACTGCTGGTACCCGAGGGCGTCCCTGATCTGTACATCTCGTCCTTCGCACCGGCCGACTACATGGAGACGGTCAACACCCAGGGCATCCCGTACTACAGCAAGATCGAGCCGCTGCCTTTCAATAAGGGTGTGGCCGGCGAAGCCCAGTCCAACCCGCTGCACCTGTGCACGCGGCCTCGCGCGCAGATCCTGCTGGAGATGTGATCGTGGCCTTCCGCGATCTGATCGACGACATCGACGAAGTGGTCTTCGAAACATTGGGCGATAGCGCGCGGATCGAGGGCCGTAAAGAGCCGGTGCTTGGCATGTTTGCCGCGCCCTGGTTGCAGCCGAAGCTCGGCAAGCTCAATACCGGCTTGCGTGAGCCTCGGTTTGAGATCCGCGTCAGTGATTCGGAAGGCTTGAAACGCGGGCTTTTGGTCAGCATCGACTTGCCCGCCCTGGACGGCGGCGGCGATTACGACTTGCTGCAGTTGGAACCGAGCGGCGACGGTCTGGTCGCCTTGATCCTAAGGTTACGCCCATGAGCATCGGTAGCTATGTCAAACCCACGGCAGGCGGCGGGATGATCTCGATCCAGTCGTCAGCTGCAGATATCCAGGCGTTTCAGGACTTCGCCAAGTTGGTGCCCAAGGCAGCTGCGGCGGCTCACCGACGCGCGATCAACAAGACGTTGGGCTGGTTGCGAACGCACATTGCCCGAGCAGTCAGTAGGCAGGAACGCATTGCCGTCGCGGCGGTGCGTCAAAGGTTGCGCAGCTACCCGGTGTCAGGCGGGGCAGCGAGCGGCAAGCTGTGGTTCGGCTTAAATGCCATCGAGTCCAGCCGGATCGGCCGGGCGAGGCAAACCGGCAGCGGTGTGTCGGTGGCGGGGCGGCGTTATCAAGGCGCGTTTCTCAAGAAGGTCTACGGCAACAAGCCAGACATTTGGATTCGCACTGCGAGCAAGCATTTTAATGCTGATGATTACCCAGATAGCACGGTATCCGCTGGTCGCGGTGCAAGTTCTGGATGGGTCGCAGAAAATGGAAGTCGTTTTCCATTAGCGAAAGCCAAGGTATCTCTGGAACAAGCCCGTCCGCACTTTGAAAGCTGGGTACAAAAGGCGGACGAGCGTCTGTTGGAGGTCCTGCAGCAGGAGCTCAACTTCGAACTACAGAAATACTTGAAGAGGATCGGTTAATGGCTGACCAACCTTTTAGCCTGGACCAGCTTTACCGGGCCGTCGAGCAACACCTGGTGAGCCATCTGCCAGGGGTTCAGACGGTAAGTGCCTGGCCAGACATTCAGGATCGCATCGCGTTACCGGCGGTCTTTCTGGAGCTGGCCGAGATCGAGCCCGGTACCGATATCGGCACGGGTGAAACCACATTGGTGTGTAAGTTCGAGGCACGTATCGTCGTCGACCCGATCTATCCTCTGCATCAGCAACAGGCGGTGCAGCTGGCTACCCAACTTGCGGTCCTACTCCGGGCTCAGACCTGGGGGCTGGAAGTCGAGCCGGCAGAGTTCGTTCAGGCACTACAGGACTGGACCCAGCCAGTGTTGGATGGTTACACCGTTTGGCTGGTGGAATGGACGCAGCAGGTGTACCTCGGCCCTGAAGAGTGGCCTTGGCCCGATCAGCCGTCCGGCATGCTGTTGTTTGGCTTTAACAACGACGTCAAAGAGGACTTTGTTCCAGCGGAGGATTTGTGAGCGGCTATGTTGCTGCCCAGCACGACCGCATGCTTGCGGGGGTGGTCAAGGATTGTTTTGTGGTCGCAGTCGACTTGGCTGCCTCTCCGCCGGTGTGTCGGGTTTCGGACGGCGAATGGACTAGCGCCTGGGTGCGCTGGCACAGCGTCGCCGCCGGCAAGGCCAGGCATTGGAGGGCTCCGTCTCTGGGTGAGCAGGGGACATTGGTCAGTGCCAGCGGTGACGTGTCACAGGGCACGTTCATTCCGGGATTGTATGGCAACGCGGGTCCGCCACCGGATAACCGGGATCATGTGGAAGTGTGGCGGTTTGATGATGGCGGCTCGCTGATTTACGACTGGCAGGCCAAGAGCTACAGCATCACCCTGCCGAGCGGTACGGTGACCATCAAAGTTGCCAGTACAGAAGTGGGCGTGACGGACAGCGCCGTGAACGTGACCACCGGCAACATCAATCTGAAAGCAGCGGTGATGATCGACGGGGCGTTACACGTCACGAAAGGCATCACCAGTGCCGGTGCGATCATCGACGCTGGTGGCAACAGCAATCACCACACACATTAATTTCAACCCACAAACAGCCCGCCCAGTGCGGGCTTTTTCATATCTGGGGTTTGCCTTATGAGTAAGTCTAGAACTGATAGCGATTCTGCCGAGGCCATTGTGGTTCCGGGGTTGAAGCCGGCACCGCTGGGTTTCCCCGTTACTGCTGAAGCGGTTGAGTCCATCGGAACAGCGCGTGTTTTTCGCGACAAGGTTTTCACCTCGCGGACATTGATCCTACCCGGCGGCGGGACGCTTCCTGTTGTTGCTGGTCGAGTTACCGCATGTGGTGATGATCAATTTGCGTTCTTGAAAGCGCATCCAGATCTGGAGCAATTGAAGGAGTAATGACAATGATCGGAATGGATCGCCACACCGGCCAACCCATTTCCGGCATCGCACACTTGCGGCAATCGGTTCCAGACATATTGGGCACGCCGTTGGGCAGCCGGCGGCATCGGATGGCTTACGGCAGCAAGCTCCGGCGATTTGTGGATTTGCCCGTCACCGATGGCTGGAAAAGCGCCGTGCAGGCGGAAGTCGCCCGCGCACTGGGCCGCTGGGAGCCGCGTTTGAAGCTGGATCAAGTGCGCGTCATTTCCGTTATCAGCGGGCAAATTAACCTGAAGATCGTCGGGCAGTACCTGGGCGACAGCGTCACGCTGGAGGTGGCCGTATGAGTATCGTGGACCTATCGTCGTTGCCGGCGCCAACCGTGTTGGAGCCGCTGGACTTCGAAGAGGTTTTTCAGGAGGGGCTGGGCGTCTTTCGCGGATACATGGGCGGCAACTGGACTGCTGCGCTGGAGAGCGATCCGGTGCTTAAGGTGCTGGAGGTTGGCGCTTACATCAAGGTCGGCAACCGCGCCCGAGTCAATGACGCCGGCAAAGCGGTATTGCTGGCGCACGCCATACGCGGTGATCTCGATCACCTGGGTGCCAACGTCAACCTCAAGCGCCTGATCATTCAAGCTGAGGATCTGCTGGCTTTTCCGCCGGTTCCAGAAGTCAAAGAAGACGACGATGCGTTCCGAGAGCGCATCCAGTTGGCCTATGAGGGACTGACCACGGCCGGCCCGCGTAACAGCTACATCCTGCATGCGCGTAACGCCTCGGGGCTGGTGGCGGATGCCACGGCCGAAAGCCCGGCGCCTTGCTACGTGACGGTAACGGTGCTGGGATTGGACGGGGAGGGGGAGGCTTCTCCGGAGTTGCTCGCCACGGTGGCAACCGCGCTGAATGACGACGATGTGCGGCCGGTGGGGGATAGGGTGACTGTTCAGAGCGCCCAGGTGATCCGCTACCAAATCAAGGCGATCCTGCACATGACCAGCGCGGGCCCAGAAGCTGATGCCAGTTTAGCTGAAGCGAAAAGTCGATTGGCGGCGTGGATCAATCCGCGTAAACGGCTAGGCGTTGAAGTGGCGCGTTCCGGCGTAGACGCTCAGTTACACGTTGCCGGCGTTTCTCGGGTTGAGCTGGTCGGCTGGCAGGACTTGGCGCCGACCAAAGCTCAGGCGGCGTACTGTACGGGCTACACCGTGACGCTGGCGGCTTGACATGAAAAGCCTACTGCCGATCAACAGCACGCAGCTCGAACGGGCCATGGAGGCTACGTTTTTCGAGAAAACGATTGTCCCGCTTCGCGACCTCTACAACGCTGATACCTGCCCGGTACATTTGCTGCCGCATCTGGCATGGGCATGGTCGGTGGATCGCTGGGATTACCGATGGACCGAGGCGACCAAACGCGCCGCCATCAAGGCCTCTTATTACATACATGCCCACAAGGGCACCATCGGCGCGTTACGCCGTGTGGTAGAGCCTCTGGGCTACCTGATCGAGATTATCGAGTGGTTCAACATGAGGCCCGAAGGGACCCCAGGCACCTTTGCGTTAAAGGTCGGAGTGTTGGACACCGGTATCACCGAGGAAATGTATCAGGAGCTGGAGCGGCTGATTGATGACGCCAAGCCCGTCAGCCGTCACCTGACAGGGCTGGCGATTAGCCTCGAAACCCAAGGCGTCTTGAACATCAGTGTTGCCCTCTACGAAGGCGACGAAATCGACGTTTACCCGCCGGTTATGCGTGACATCGAGGTCACAGGAACCATCGGCGTGGTCGGGCACGAACACTCCATAGACACCCTGGACGTTTATTATGATTGATGCGAATTCGCAGTTTTTCGCGATCCTCACGAACGTGGGGATGGCCAAGCAGGCCAATGCTGACGCGCTCGGCATTCCCTGGAAGTTCACCGAGATGGGTGTGGGCGATGCAAACGGCACCGACCCCATTCCCAGTGCGACACAAACCCAATTGATCAACGAATGGCGCCGCCGTCCACTGAATCAGGTGCGGGTCGATCCGGTGAACCCGGCGGTGATCATTGCCGAGCAGATTATTCCGGCTGATGAGGGGGGGCATTGGATTCGCGAAATCGGGCTGTACGACGCAGCTGGCGATCTTGTGGCTGTGGCCAACTGCGCGCCGAGCTTCAAACCGTTGATGTCTCAGGGCTCGGGCCGCACGCAAGTAGTGCGCATGAATTTCATCGTGTCCAGCACCGGCAACATCACGCTCAAGATTGACCCGGCCGTAGTGCTGGCTACTCGCGAGTATGTTGATCAGCGGATCATGGAAGAGGTGTACAAGCTCGACAGCAAGCAGTCGGTACGGGTGGCGACCACAGCGAACATTGCGCTCGCCGGCCTGCAGGCTGTCGATGGCGTCGCCCTGGTAGCTGGTGATCGTGTACTCGTGAAAAACCAGGCTGGCGCAAAGGACAACGGTTTGTATGTTGTCTCCGCTGGTGCCTGGGCGCGCACCGCGGATGCGGACGCGAACGCAGAGGTCACGTCGGCGATGCTGGTCTCTGTTGAGCAGGGCGCCACATTGGCCGATACACGCTGGCAGTTGATCACCGACGGGGCCATTGCTCTGGGCACCACCCCACTGACTTTCCAGAACGTGACGCAAGGGTTTGCACCGATTAACTCGCCAGCGCTCGTTGATCCCTCAGCCAACACACCACCACTATTCGACAGTTCAAAATCGCTCGCGACGACTGAGTTTGTTGCACGTTCGGCAGGTAGCTTTGGCGGATCTATCAGCATTACAGCCAGTAGGGTGCTGACTGTCAGCGATATCGGTAAGCGCCTGGAGTTAGCGACCGGCGTAACCGTGACACTGCCGGCGACGGAATCCGTTCCCAATGGCGCGGCGGTTTTGATATCTGCGGGGCCACAGTCCGCCACCTCGCGTGTTGCTGTTGCCGCTGGTGATCAGTTGGCAATGAACAACTTGGCCGTGGCAGTTCCTTACACACTTTCTCCTGGCGGAGACTTCATCGCTATACGTGAATCCAACGTATGGCGCTGTCACTTCGGTAGCGAAACGCTACGCAATGCATTAATTTTTGCCGCTTCTTTGCAGGCTAACGGCTACCAGAAACTCCCCAGTGGCCTGATTATTCAGTGGGGCTACAGAACTACCAGCGCGCTATCAAACGTTTACACAACCGACGTAGTAACGTTCCCAATCGCCTTTCCTCAAGCAACCTTGTTCAGGGGTGGCTCATTTGGTTCGGGTGCAGATTCCACCTGGCTCTCCTACACGCTTGAAGTTACGCAAAATCCTCGAGCCTCTATGACTATCAGGGCGGCCAGTGGCTCACCCCTCGCTGGGCAGCCGTTCAGTTGGGTCGCCATCGGCCTTTAAGGAGAGAACCAATGTTTGCATCAAAATCCAATCGCGGCTTCTACGATGCCGAAATCCATGGGGCCAGTCTGATTCCTGACGATGCGATAGAGATCTCTGCTGAGTATCACGCAGAGCTGCTCGCGGGGGAGTCGGAAGGCAAGATTATTACCTGGGGTGATGACGGTCTCCCGGTGCTGGTTGATCCGCCGCCGCCCAGTGATGAGGCGTTAGCTGCTGTTGAGCGGGCTTGGCGGGATCAGCGACTATTTGAAACGGATGGTTCAGTTTCGCGCCATCGGGATGAACTGGAAGAGGGTCAAATTACCACCCTGACTCCCACGCAGTACACCGAGCTTCAGGCTTACCGCCGAGCACTGCGAAACTGGCCAGAAGCGGGTGAGTTCCCGTTGACTGAACACCGACCGCCAACGCCCCTCTGGGTGGTTGACCAGCTGCTATAAACGCCCCGCATCGAAGGGGCGTTTTCTTTTCCTCCACTCGCAACACAAACACCCTCCCGGCCTCGCTTACGCGGGGCTTTTTCGTTTCTGGAGCATTAGCTTTATGAGTTTCTTTCACGGCGTTACTACAACGGATATCAAGACAGGCGCGCGCACTATTTCCTTGCCATCGTCTTCCATCATCGGACTTTGCGACACCTTCACCCCAGGCGTCCTCGGCGGCGGCACCGCCAAGGCCGGCGAGCTCAAGTTGATCACCACCGAGCGCGAGGCTATCACTGCCTTCGGTGCTGAATCGGCGATCACCAAGGCTTGTAAAGCGATCTACACGAAAGCCAAAGCGGTGATCGTTGCCATCGGCGTGCCGAAGCTCGAAGACGCGGCGCTGCAAACCTCGGCGATCATTGGCGGCGTTATGGCCTCGGGTCAGCGTACCGGCCTACAAGCCTTGCTCGATGGCAAAAGCCTGTACAACGCGCAGCCGCGGCTGTTGATTGCGCCGGGTCACACGGCCACTCAGGCGGTCGCTACCGCGCTTGATAGCCTAGCGCAGAAGCTGCGGGCAATCGGCATTCTTGATGGCCCTGGCACCACGGATGAGGCGGCGATGCTTTATGCCGATAACTTTGGCAGTCGCAACCTGTTCATGGTCGATCCGGGCGTTCAGTACTGGGACACTGAGTCCAGCAAGACAGTTGATGCGCCGGCTTCGGCCTGGGCGGCGGGCTTGTTCGCCTGGACCGATGCTGAATACGGCTTCTGGGCCTCGCCGTCGAACAAGGAGTTCACCGGTATCACCGGCACGACCCGAGCTGTCGAGTACCTGGACGGCGACGAGACGTGCCGGGCCAACTTGCTGAACAACGCCAATGTCGCGACGATCATTCGCGACGACGGCTATCGCTTGTGGGGTAACCGAACGCTGTCGAGCGATCCGAAGTGGGCATTTGTCACGCGCGTTCGCACTCTGTTCATCCTTATGGATGCTGTGCAGGCCGGCCATAAATGGGCTGTTGACCGCTCGATCACCAAGACCTACGTCAAGGACGTGACCGACGGGTTGGATGCGTTCATGCGCGACCTCAAAGCCCAGGGCGCGATTATCAATTTTGAGGTATTCCCGGACACCGAGCTGAACACTGCCAGCCAGATCGCCCAGGGCAAAGTTTATTGGCGCATCCGCTTCACCGACGTGCCGCCGGCAGAAAACCCGAATTTCCTTTTCGAAGTCACCGATCAGTGGATGACCGAAGTTCTTGAAGCAGCCTAAGGGGCCTAGTTAATGATTCCTCAAACTTTGTTTAATACGAACCTGTTTGTCGACGGCGTCAACTTCGCCGGTGACGTGCCAAGTCTTACGCTGCCCAAGCTGACCACCAAGACTGACGAGTATCGCGCTGGCGGCATGGCCGGTGCGATTGAGATGGACCAAGGCCTGGAAAAAATGGAGGCGTCCTTTGTTACCAAGGGCGTGCGCCGCGAGTCGTTGAAGCACTTTGGTCTGGCCGATGGCACCGCTTTCAATGCGACGTTCCGGGGTGCCTTCAAGGGGCAGAAAGGGGCCGTCACGGCGGTTGTCGCTACCCTGCGCGGTCGCCTCAAGGAGCTCGACCTGGGGGACTGGAAAGCCGGTGACCCTGCCGAGATCAAGCACGCCGTGGCAGTCGCTTATTACAAGCTCGAAATCGACGGGCGCCTCATGTACGAAATCGACATGGTCGCCGGTGTTCAGGTGATCGACGGCAAAGACCAACTCCTTGAAGTGCGCACCGCACTCGGCCTCTAAGGGAATAGATCCAAATGAATAAAGCAACGTCCAAAGCAGTACCGGCTTGGCTATCACTCACTGCGCTTGCAGCCGTCGTAACGCTCACGCGACCTAGCAATGCCAATGGCGTTCTGGTCGAAACATTGACCTTGCGGGCCCCGCTGGTACGGGAAGTGCGAGCAGCCGACCGCGCCTCTAATGGCGACGAAGAACAGCGAGAACTGATGTTGTTTGCTGGTTTGGCTGAGGTGGGTGTTAAGGATCTTGAAGGCCTGAAGCTGGCGGACTACCGCCGTGTTCAAGCCGCTTACGCACACTTGGTGCCGGATACCGACTATTCGGAATCAATGCCGTCGTGGCTGTCGGTCAACACTGATCGCGCCCAGGTCACCCTGACCTGCCCAAGCGAAATCAATGGGGTATCGGTTGATACCTTGGTCCTGCGCTCCCCGACAGTGGGCGATGTGCGCGCGGCTAATCGTGACGCGGGCGGAGATGACGAACAGCGTGAATTGATTTTGTTTGCCGCGCTTGCCGGTGCGCCTGTCACGGACCTGGAGGGCCTGAAGCTGGTGGATTTTAACCGTCTGCAGGCCGGCTATTTTCGTTTGGACCAAGACGACGGGGTTTAACCCTCACGTCATAAAGATGGCCGCGAAACGTCTGGCGGCGGAAACAGGATTTTCCGCTGCTGAGATTTTGTCGATGCCCTTTGCAGAAATGGTGTGGTGGCTCACGGACTGAGCCGCCTTCGATAAGGCTATCCAAATGAGGGCCGTGACATGGCGAACAAAATCGCCCTCGGGCTGGTGATCGGCGGCGCCGTCAGTTCGACTGTCGGTGCTGCGTTTAAAGATGTAACGGGGCGCATCAAGCGTCTTGAGGCGGAAGGCAACAAGGCGCGTGTCCTGCAGCGCACTATCGGTGACACCATTCGCCTGCGCGACGAGTGGAAGAAAGCCCACGACAGCGGATCACAGGGCGCGACCAAGTTGTTAGGCCGGTTGAATTCCAACCTCGATAGTTTGAAAAAGCAGGGAATCGAGGTTGGCCGACTGGAGAAAGCCTATCGCTCTATGGGGCAGACAGCCATCAAGGCGGAGCTCAAAGCCAAGGGGCATCAGCAGATCGATGCTGGTAAGACTGGCATGAAAAGCGCTGTCGGTGCCGCTGTCGTCGGTGTCGGCATGCTGGCTGTTCCGACCAAGGTCAGTGCGGATTTTGGGGCCATTGTTCGTGATATCGCGATCAAGGCCGGCATTGCCAACAAACCGCAAGAACAGGAGATGTCGCGCAAGATCATTGATACGTCGCGCGACACGGGCATGGCGCGTAACGATGTAGCCGATGTGGTCAACCAATTGGTTGGCGCCGGCATGGATTTGAGCAAGGCCCTGGAATATGCGCCAGTCGCGGCCAAGTTCGTCGTGGGGCAAGGGTCGAGCGGTGTTGATACAGCAAAGATGATCAACGCACTGGGGCAGAATGCCAGGATCACAGATCCTAGGCAGATGCAGCAGGCCCTGGAAGCAATTGCCTACCAAGGGCAGGCCGGTAGCTTTGAAGCGGCCGACATGGCCAAGTGGTTTCCTGAGCTGTTGGCGAACATGGGTAGCCTCGGCATTACCGGCATGGATGCGGTTACACAGTTGGGTGCCATGCTGCAAGTGCAGATGAAATCTGCCGGCGGCGCCGATGAGGCGGCAAACAATCTCAAGAACTGGATGGGCAAAATCGGTTCTGGCGACACCGTCAAGGCGTATGCAAAGGCGGGCATTGACTACAAAGGGTCGATGCAGACCGGTTTGCAAAACGGTATGTCCACCCTTGAAACCAGTATGTCGCTGGCGCAGAAGTACATTCAGGCCACGGATCCAAAGCGCGCGGCGGCGATGGCTGAGGCGACGGCGAAGATCAGCAAGGAGTCGGACCCGGAGAAAGCCAAGGCCATGATGGCCTCGCTGGAGGAGTCACTGCGCACCGGTGACCTGTTCGCTGACATGCAGGTAAAGGCTGCGCTTTCTGCCTATATGCAGAACAAGGCGCTGTACAGCCAGCTTAAAAACGATTCGCGCGATGCAACGGGCATTCTCGACAAGAACCTCAGCGAACGACGTGAGGCGTCGTCGCAGAAGTGGGCCGAAATGGCCCAGTCAATGGATGACGCCATGCGCAGCGTCGGGGACGCCCTGCGCCCGGTCACAGATACCGTGGCGCAAGGACTGACCAAAGTCACCAGGGGCATTACCTCGCTGTCTGACAGCGCGCCAGGTGTGGTGACGGCTATCGCGGCGGTCGGGGGAGGGTTTGTCGCGCTCAAGGGGCTGCTCAGTTCGTTCAAAATCGCTAGAGGTTTGCTCAACGTCGCGCGGGGATCGTTGGGTGGCAAATCCGGCGAAGTGCAAAAGGTCTTTGTGACCAACTCCAAGGATGGCGCTGGGGGAGTCGGAAAGGGCGGCGAGGCGAAAGGTAAGGCCGGCAAGGCCCTGTCGTTAGTTGAGACTGGGCTCAAGGCAGTAGCCGCTCTCAAGGGTGAATCGGTTGATGGTGAGGGAAAGGATGAGAGTAAGACCGGTAAGTTAGACATCGTCGCTACTGGCCTCAAAGTGGTTTCGCTGGCTAAAGAAGCGGTATCTGGCGATGACAGCGCGGGAGGTGACGATGCTGCGTCGAATGGCGACGGCGTCCAAAAGGTCTTCGTCGTTAACTTGAATGCCATGGGGACCCCTGGGGGGCCAGGTGAAGCCCGCCGACGTGGGCGCGGTTCAAGACGTAATATGCCGCGACGTCGGCCGACCTCGCTGCGTGCTCGGATGCCGGCTCCGCGTCCACCGGCACCACGGCCTGCAGCACCGACTCCGCGTACTCCGGTGCCACGGCCTGCAGCACTGGCTCCGCGTCCGGTGCTGCCACTGCCTGCAGCACCGGCTCCGCGTCCGCCGCTGCCACGGCCAGCAGCACTGGTCCCGCGCCCGGCGGTGCCACTGCCTGCAGCGCCGGCTCCGCGTCCGCCGCTGCCTCGGCCGGCAGTACTGGTCCCGCGTCCGCCGGTGCCACTGCCTGCCGCACCGGTTCCGCGTCCACCGCTGCCACGGCCTGCGGTACCGGTACCACGTCCGCCTATTCCACCAGTCTCTATTTCAAGCGGGGCGATAGCGAAACTGGGCGGGGTTGTGCAAGCGGTCGGTAAGATCGGTAAAGCCGCCAAGGCAATACCTGGTGGCTCGCTCATCGAGGCCGGCGCCATGGCCTTTGACACCTATGAGAATGCTAAGACCAAGGACGAAAAGGCCGAGGGTTATGGCGCTGCCGCTGGCAATCTCGCCGGCACCATGGCCGGTGCTGCTGCAGGAGCGGCTATTGGCTCGGTGGTGCCTATCATCGGCACCGCTATTGGTGGGCTGGTAGGCGCTTACTTAGGCAGCATGGGTGGTTCGGCGCTGGGCGGTGCTGCAGGTAAGTCGTGGTTCGGAGGGGAGGACGAAAAGCCCGCGCCGCCGGTAACGCCTTTGTTGATGGCGCCTCGACCGGGCCCAGCCATTCCAAGCTTGGCCGCCATGGGCAAGTCATTCAACCGGGCAGACGGTTCGGGTGCATTGCTGATGGCGCCTGCACCGCAAGCGCCAATCCTGGGTGATGTAGCACGGTCTCTAGCGGTGTCGGGTCCGACCAAGCCGGCGGCTGTAGCGATCCAGCCCAAAGAGCCGGAAAAGCCTGTCCCGACCAAAGTGGAACAGCAGTTTCAGTATTCGCTGAACATGCCGGTTAACGTGCAGGGGGATGTGAAAGACCCGCAACGCCTGGCGCAAGACCTCATGCCGCACATGCGGCTAATGATGGCTGATGCGGCGAAACAAAACGCCGCAAAGCTGTACGACGAACCGCACCTGTAAGGAGGGCCTATGGCTTATATGGAACAGATGCAGTCGGGCTTCAAGTACCTGGTTGACGCCGGGGAGGCTGGTAGACGTAGTGCTGAGGGCATGCTTGGGCCCGTCAACGGTGCAATAAGGGAGATAGCGGGTGCAGCGGCCGAGCTGGATAATATCCCGTTCGTGGGACCTGCTGTCGGTGCCAAGCTCCAGCGGGTGATGCGCGGCGTGGATGCGGCACAGGCCAAGGCCGGCCAGGTGCTGGCTGTGTACAGCCGTGCGACACGGGGCGCCGCCGAAGTGCAGGAGCGAATGGGGGCGTTGAAGGAGCAGGCGGGAAAAGCTGCGACGGCGATCAACAAGGTCGCCGGAAAGGTTAATCCCTCGTTGGCAAACATCGTGCCCACCAGCGCATTTGCCGTGGATGCCACGCCGGCACCCGAAGCGGTGAAGCCATTTCCGCACCTGCTGATCATCCAGCCCAGGGATCCTAAAATTCAGCCGTACTACTTCAACTTGGATACAGCGGCCTTCGACGAATTGAGTCGCTCGACCGAATTCCGCTGGGCTTCACAGGAGCGGCTATCGCGGCGCCCGGCGCAGCAGGCCGTGGGCATGGGCGAAGAAAAGCTCACACTCAAAGGTACGATTTATCCCGGCTTCAAGGGGGGCCTCAAGCAGCTTGACACGTTACGCACCATCGGTGGGCGGCTGCAACCGCTCACTCTGACCACGGGTTATGGCGAGGTGATTGGCACCTGGTGTCTGAAGTCGATCAACGAGGAGCAGGGCGCGCTGCTGCACGGCGGTATTCCGCGTAAACAAGTATTCACTCTGGAGTTCACGCGCTATGGCGACGACATGCAGAACGTCTGACGGGGACATGCTCGATGCCATATGCAATAACGTTTATGGGCACTTGAACGGCAGCGTTGAGGCCGTGCTGGATGCCAATCAGGGCTTGGCAGACGAGCCCCAGCCTTTCCGCGCTGGTGTGGTGATTCTGCTGCCGGATCTGCCAGCCCCGACCGAGGAAGGGATTAGCTTGTGGGACTGACTCCGAACGGCACAGCCTGCAGCCCGTTGCGTTAAGCGAAAAGAAACTTTGTATTCAGCCCGCCCTGTGCGGGTTTTTCTTTGGAAAAAAACCATGACCCCCACTTTTCGTATCGTTGCCGACGGTGCCGATATTACGTCCAAGATCAATGATCGACTGTTGTTGCTTAGGACTTCTGACAAGCCGGGTATGGAGTCCGACGAGTTTGAATTGCGTATCGATGACCGGGACGGCCAGGTGCAGTTGCCCCGACGCGGTAGCTCAATCGAAATTTATCTGGGTTATGCCGAAACGTCATTGATGCGCCTAGGACTTTACGCGGTCGACACGGTAGAAGTTTCCGGCCCGCCGGACACGATTGTGATCAAGGGTAAAGCCAGCGATATGCGCGGCAGTGGTAAGACCATCCGCAGCGGAAGCTGGGAGGACGCGCCGTTGTCGAAAATCGTGGCCGACATCGCGGCTCGAAATGGCTGGCAGGCAGGCTGTCCGGTGGCGACGAAGGTCGCTCGGGTGGATCAGCTCAACGAGTCCGACTTTAATTTCATCACGCGGCTGGCTAAGCAATACGACTGCACGGCCAAGGTCGCAGATGGCAAGTTGTTGGTGATGCCGCGCCAGGGAGGGCAGACAGCCAGTGGCAAAACGGTCGGGGCGATCACGTTGACCCGCAGCGATCTCAGTCGCTGGCAGTTCAGCTTGGGGGATCGCAATTCGCACAAAGCCGTGGCGACTAAGCATCAGAACAAAAAGGACGGCAAGTTGGCGGTGGTCACCATCGACAACGATGACGCCCCAGACGGCTTGCCGGCGGTGCACACGGATCGGCATATCTATCCGAACAAGACTGCTGCTGAATCAGCAGCCAAGGCAAGGTTGGCGGCATTCAATCGATCGACCGCCGACGTGCGTTTCGAGATGCCTGGCAGGACTGACATTTTTGCCGAGCGACTGATCAACGCCCAGGGCTTCAAGGTCGGGCTGGATGGCGAATACCTGGCGGATTCAGTGGAGCAGGTGTTTACCCAATCTGGCTGGTCGACCACGGTCGAGTGCAATGCCGGCAAGAAAGGCAAATCCAAGGGTAAGAAAAAGAAGGAAACGAAGCCGCTCAAGGTCGTGAGCGTCGAGAAGCTGTAATGCAATCCACCGCCGCCTGAGTGCGGTATTTTTTGTCCGGAGTTTTTATGTCCATCACTGAACAACAGCTACAACGCATCATGCCAAACGCCCGCCGCCAAGCGGGCGTTTTTGTATCTGCCCTGAACGCCGCAATGGCGCATCGGCAGATCAATACACCGAAACGCCAGGCCGCTTTCCTGGCGCAGCTTGGTCACGAGTCTGGTCAACTGCAGTACGTCCGCGAGCTGGGCGGGGATCAATACCTGAGTAAATACGATACCGGCACTCTGGCTGCCAAGCTTGGTAATACGCCAGCTGCAGATGGTGATGGTCAGCGCTATCGCGGCCGAGGGTTGATCCAGGTGACCGGGCACGATAACTACCTGCGCTGCAGCCTGGCACTGTTCGGCGATGAGCGATTGTTGCGCACCCCCGAGCTGCTCGAGCAGCCGCAATGGGCGGCAGAGTCGGCGGCGTGGTTCTGGTCTGTAAACGGGCTGAATGCGCTCGCGGATCAGGACCAGTTCAACACCATCACTCGCCGGATCAACGGCGGCCTTAATGGTCTGGAGGATCGGCTGCAGTTGTGGGCTAGGGCGAGGGCCGTGTTATGCGTCTCTTCGATCTAATCCCCGCGCAGTTCCGTATCGCCGCTATCAGCTTGCTGTTAGTGGTGGTGGTCGCAGGATCTGCAGCATTGGCCTGGACTGCTCAGGACTGGCGTTATGGCCGCGTGCTGGAGCGGCAAGCCCGGCTGCAGGCGGACACCCTCAACGAAATATCCCAGGCTTCTGCTGCTCTGCAGCGTACCGAGCAGGACAAGCGCCTTGCCCTGGAGCTCCGCCTGCAGAACATAGACAAAACCCACTACAAGGAATTGACCGATGAGCAAATCAAGCAGGTTCGTCTGCGTGACCGCCTGGCTACTGCTGATCTGCGGCTGTCAGTCGTACTCGCCGCCACCGAAAGCACCGGCAGCTGTTCAGTGCCAACCACCACCGCCACCGGCCGCGTGGTTCATGGCCCCACAAGAGCCCAACTTGACCCAGCGCATGCTCAACGAATTATCGGAATCACCGATGCCGGCGACCGAGCATTGATCGCCCTGCGGGCCTGTCAGGCTTACGCAAAAGAAGTTTCTACACCGAAATAAAAGGAGCAGCCGGGCAGGATGCGTCAACATCCAACCCGGCCACCTTCCCCGCAGATCGTCCCTGCAAGTCCAGCCAAGGCTCCTGCTTCGTGCACAAAGCGGAGCGAGCCTAGCACTGTTTATTCATACAGCAAAGGTCTTGCTTTTTTATGTCTACACCCATCATCCCTTGGATGGGCGGCAAGCGCCGCCTGGCCGACCGCCTCATCCCGCTTTTTCCGCCACACGAATGCTACGTTGAAGTCTTTGCCGGCGGCGCCGCGCTCTACTTCATGCGTCCCCAGGCAGCGCCTGTTGAAGTGCTTAACGACATCAACGGCGACCTGGTGACGCTGTACCGCGTCGTGCAGAACCACCTGGAAGAATTCGTCCGCCAGTTCAAATGGGCGCTCAGTTCTCGCCAAGTATTCGAGTGGCAGAAGATGACCCGCCCGGAAACCCTCACCGACATCCAGCGCGCCGCCCGATTCTTTTACCTGCAGCACCATGCCTTTGCCGGCAAAGTGACGGGACAGACGTTCGGCACTGCAACGACCGGCCCGGCCATCAACCTGCTGCGGATCGAGGAAAACCTGTCCGCCGCATGGCAGCGTCTTTCCGGCACGTATGTCGAAAACCTTGGATGGCTGGAATGCGCCGAACGCTACGACCGACCGCATACCTTCCATTACATGGACCCGCCTTACTGGCAGACCGCCGGCTATGGTGTCGACTTCCCTTTCGAAAATTACGAGCGGATGGCCGAGTTCATGCGGCGTTGCAAAGGCAAGGTGATGGTTAGCATCAACGATCACCCTGATATCCGGCGAGTGTTTGAAGGTTTCCATTTTGAAACGGTGGATATCCGCTACAGCACCACAAACCAGCGGCAAGGCTCATCAGGTCTCAGCGGAGAATTGGTCATCATGAACTGGCAACCAGATTCTCTGGGATCACTTTTTTAAACTCATGCAGCCGGGTATCCATAACCCAAGCAACTAATATTCTAGGACTTAAAAATCTCCCAAGCCTTCCGCAGAGCGTCAAAAACGTTGGTGAGCGCAATTAGTAAAGCGATCCATTTCATGATGTTTTCTCTGTGAAGAAATTCGAGCCTTCAGGGGCCGACATACAGTTTGCGAAAATCAATGAGGCTACGTAGGAGCTATGGCGCAAATCTACTTGTTGTTGGTTGCCAGAAGATTTGGGTTTGTGCCAAGTCCTTTTTAGGCTAGTACGCGGCTGGCTTTTAAGTCAATGCTTGTTGCTAATTTTTTTGCGGGCGTAGTTGGGGAAGTTACGCCCACTTACGCACGTCCTTAGGGTCGATGCCCTGTAGTGGCCGTTTTTGTTGGGGTTGGTCCCGTGGGCATTGTCATGCCCTCCGCTAGCGGTGCTTTAGCGGTCTAGCGACAGCATCATGCGTTTTAACGTTTTAACGCTTTAACGCTTTAACGCTTTAACGCTTTAACGCTTTAACGCTTTAACGTTTTGACGTATCCAAGGTACATAGGTACATAGGTACATAGGTACGTAGGTACAAAGGTACAAAGGTACAAAGGTACAAAAGGGCATCGTAGTGATCGACGAAGTAACGAAATAACGAACTAACGAAGTTAAGAGGTGATGAAGTTATGAGGTTATGAAGTAACGAAATGACGAAATGACGAAATGACGAAATGACGAAATGACGAAATGATGAGGTGGCGAAGTAACCATAACGAAATAGCGAGTGAGTAATGCTTCGTTAAAACCAACTGAGGGGGGATCCTTCCAGGTTGCTCGTTTTGAGCACAACCTCCAGAATTTTAGCAGCTAAAATCCCCTCGAGCCGTTTTGCTGGTGCGGCATCCTATTCCCCATCAGACGGGAGAATTAAAGAGGCTCCTTGATTCAGGGGGTTACCGACTGCTTTGCCGACTGAATACCACTCAAAGTCATCCACAGGCTGGCAACATTCCTTTGCTATTTCCTCGGCCCGGGCCGGAGTGAGGTCGGGGTCGATCCATTCCCTGGCGTGCTCAGGTGTCAGCACCAACGGCTTGCGGTCGTGGATGTCCACCATGCCCTGATCACTGGCGGCGGTGATGATAACGAACCCATCGCCGTCGTGGGGATCCAGGCCAGGATGAACTTGGGCAAGTGCACCAAAGAACATGGGTTTCTGACTCTTCAGGCGAATGAAGTAGGGCTGCTTTCTTTTTGGATCGTCAGGGTCTTTGACCCACTCATACCATCCTTCACTCGGCACCAGGGCTCGGCCATTCAGCCAAAGTTGCTTGAAGAACTTTCCCGTGGTGACCGTCTCTACGCGTGCGTTAATCGGATCGGGGCGTTTGCCCTTGGCCCAGAAAGGCGCCCATCCCCATTTGACTGCATCGATATGCAGCCCATCCTCTGCGGCGTGCAGCAACTGAACCCTTGTCGACGGAGCGACGTTGTAGCGATCAATTGGCTGAGCGTCATAACCGCTGAACAGCTCTATTTGGGGGCTCAATTCTTCAATGAAGATTGCCATCCCTTCGTACTGCACAAATCGTCCGCACATACGCCCTTCTCCGTCTGTCGAAATCCCCTACAGAAAAATTGACCGCAAGCGTCCTACAAAGTTAACTGTACATTCGTACAGTATCTGTAAAAGGCCGCATCATGAGCTTCACCATTCTAGGTCCTATCGCTGAGGCAGGCGCGAAGCTGCCTATGTGTTCGTTCCAGGTTCCGGCTGGCTTTCCTTCGCCAGCAGCGGATCACATTGAGCAGCACATCTCATTGGATGAGGTCCTGAATATCCGCGCACCGCATGTGTACCTGGTAGCCATCACTGGGGAAAGCATGCAGGGGATTGGTATCTTCGAAGGTGATCTCGCGGTGGTGGATCGTGCCATTGAGCCGACGCACGGGCATGTGGTGGTTGCTCTGCTGAACAATGAGCCCGTCTGCAAGCGCCTATGTAAGCGCGGCCGGGAGGTTGTCCTTCTGTCAGAAAATCCTAAATACCCGGCGCGGTACGTTCTCGAAGGTGACGAGCTGTCAATCTGGGGTGTGATCACCAGCACAGTGCGCAGCCATGTCTAAGCAGCAACCGACCTTTGCGCTTGTTGACTGCAACAGTTTCTATGCCAGCTGCGAGCGAGTATTCCGGCCGGACTTGGCGAAGGTGCCGATCGTGGTGCTGAGCAATAACGACGGCTGTGTCATCGCGCGCAGCTACGACGCGAAGCCGTTCATCAAGATGGGCGAGCCGTATTTTCAGATCAAGCACAAGCTCAAGCAACACGGCATTGTCGCGTTCTCCTCCAACTATGCGCTGTACGGCGACATAAGCGAACGCGTGATGAGCCTGATCGAGTCATTGGTTCCGGCAGTTGAGGTTTACAGCATTGATGAGGCCTTCGCCGATCTGACCGGTGTCGGTGGTTTGGATGCCTTAGGCCGGCAAATCCGCGCCCAGGTACTTCGCTGCACCGGCATACCTGTAGGTGTTGGCATCGCTCATACAAAGACCCTGGCGAAGCTGGCAAACCATACCGCGAAGCGCCTGCAATCGCAGACCGGTGGTGTGGTCAATATCACCGACCCGGCTAAGCGGGACTGGGTGCTGCGTAATACGGACGTGGCGGAGGTGTGGGGCGTTGGCAGAAAGATGAAACTTCACCTCGATACAATGGGCATAAAGTCTGCAATGGACTTGGCTAAGGCGGACCCGGGGACGCTCCGCAAGAAGTTCAGTGTTGTGATCGAGAAGACGGCCAGGGAACTGGGCGGCACGCGTTGCCTGGAGCTGGACGAGCCTGATCCCCCAAAGCAGGAGATCTGCTGCAGTCGTATGTTCGGCCAACGGTTGACGGAACTGCCGCCTATTAAAGAGGCGGTGGCCACTTACATGATGCGTGCTTCTGAAAAGCTCCGCGCTCAGAACTCGCTGTGCAAGAAGGTGCGCGTGAGCATCCGTACCGGCATGTTCAATCCTGAAGAGGCGAAGTACGCCAACGGGGTAGTGGTTGATATGCCGTATCCCACTGACGACGTGCGCCTTCTCACCCAGGCGGCTATTGGCGCACTTGAACGCATATTTCGGCCAGGCTTCAAGTACAGCAAGGCTGAGGTGATGTTGCTAAATTTGTGCCAGCACGGGGAATATACCGATGATCTGTTCGCAATGTCTCAGCCGGCAGAAGCGACTCGCGTGATGACGGTTCTAGACCAGATCAATATACGGTGGGGTAGGGGGACACTTCGCTCGGCTAGTGTTCCGCTAGCCCCTCACTGGGGCATGCGTCGTGAGTTGATGAGTCAAAGCTACACCACTAAGCTTGATCAGCTTTGGTGCGTAGCCTGTAAGTAACGACAGCTTGTGGCCGATTGCTGCCTGTCGCAATAGGTTGCAATTGACCCAGGCTGACGGTGACGGCAGGGAGCAATCGACCGACAATAAATTTTTAGAAGTCGTCGTCACTGAATGGCGATTTTACATATGACCTCGAAACATCGACCCTCACCGTCACGTTTTGAGCTTTCGCTTTCACTTCTACCGCTTTGATGGCGTGAACTTGCAATGTTTGCAAGTCGAGTTTCAGACAAGGCTCTCGGTGCTTGGCATGGATCAGGCTCCAGTCGTAGGTATTCGGAAAAGGGTAAATGAAATCAGCTATTTCAGTTGGGGAGGCCGGCTGGTCGATTTGGAGGGTATACCAAGGGTATTCAGCTCCGGTGTCTGGATCATAGTCCACCACTTGAGCACTGAATTTCGTGGATGGCGGAAAACTCAGCGATTCCACTCGCGCCGCCTTGTGAAACAAAACGACGTTAACTCCGACTCCATCCTGTACAGATGGGAAGATGATGCCGTCTACGTTGGGTTTTTGGAGCGATGCCAGATAGTCGGCCACAGCTTGGGTAATCAGATACTCGTGATCCTGTTCGTTTGGCATCACCGGGAGTACTAAGCGTTTACTGAGAGTTTGCAGAAAGTAGTGACGCTCTAACTCTTTTGCATAGCGAGGGTCGAAAATGCTCCCTTCACAGCGAAGGCCTTCTAGGGCACGGAGATCAATCAAATTGATTGGACGAATAATATCGAATTTTGCCGTTACTACATTGCTGCCGACTACAGGTCGGATTTCAGCTAACGCAGCCTCTATTTCCAGAGCACCGTAGAAAACTGCGATTCCAGATGAGTTCATCCGGCCCGCTTTAGCTAGTCGCCCTGGAGGTGGTCCGAGTTCCTCGACAGGCTTCAGCAGGGCGCTTTGTAATGAATAGGCTGAGAAGAACTCCCGCGCGCGATAAAGTGCAGAAATTTCCTTGCCAGGGCCTGCTGTGACGAGGGCCAGCCCCTTGGTGCGAGAGCGCGTTTTGTCCAAACCGGCGAAGACTGAGTTGAGGATCGTCAATGCTTCGTGATTGAAGAGCCTGCTCTCATGCTTAAGTGCGTGTTCGAGTCGGGACCACAACTCATCCCAATCTCCAGAGGAAACTTTCTTCCGTCTGTAGTAGGAATCAAATGCGAACTCGCCTTCATCATAAGAGTCGCTGGGGTCATATTGATCGTGTTTTTCGTTTAGGATCTCCAGTATGTCGGATGCGATGCTTTCTTCACATCCCACTACATCTGCTATCACATCGAGGACGGGGTCTCCCTCACGCTCCCAGTCATAATCAATCTCACGGTCCCGTTGCATAGCGTACTCGAAGGCAGTCGGCTCATCGGCCGTACGCTCGTAGTGGCCTTCGAAAGCCTCTTCGACACGAAGCGCGAGTTTTTCAACGTCAATGCATGGAGCATTGATTTCATCACAGTAGGAGCACTCACCGGCAGTCTCGTCTCCGATCTGCTTCTGCAAAAAGTCCTCGCCTATGCAAGCCACACAAACCCTTTTCGGTTCGTCATCGTGAACTTTGAGACCCCCCATTCCAACCCCCTTCAGAGCAGATAGATTCCGCTCAACAGTATTCGATCCCGAGCGGGCTCACTACAGTCTATCGTACGGCATAACTTAGGCGGTGTGGATCCGCAGCGAGTTAATTCTCTGATCGTAAGTAGGCTCAGACTGTCCGCTATGGGTCGTAAAGAGCTACCGGCAGATCCGATCCTAGCCGAAAGCTGCTTGTCAGAAGGTTATGGATTGCCTGCCATTGGGTTATGTAATGCGATCGTGACTATGGTCCCTGCTGAGGATTGGATGGATTAGAAATTGCTACGAGGGCAGGGCTTCGATACCTCCTGATCAAGCTAGCTGCGGCTGTTTCAAAGCGGGATGTCTAATCGACCATCAGACAGATGAATTGCATCCTCTATGATGAGTTTAGGATCTAAACTCCAGTATTTACTGTCCGGGTAGAGGCGATGAAAATCCTGAGGGAGTTGATTGAGGCAGGCGACCCGCTGGTCCAGCAAGCGGTTGAAGCGCTTCGCCAATACCATGCTGCTCAAAGCGCAGGCGCTCCTGCTAAAGATATAGAACGGTTGCGCTGTAATGCTGAGTCGCTGTTCCAGGCAGTTAACGAGTACCAGAGGTGTTCCTTAGGCGGCCTCCCTTCCACGAGACATTGAACATAAGCAGTCGTAATCGTGGGGCAAAATTGGGGCAAACCATACGCCAATCAATGCCATGCCATGCCCATTATGCATTTATGCAACCTGTCATAAGTGAGCTTCAGAGCCCGCAAACACGGGCCTGTCGCCTGAAATCCCTCGCATACTCCTACACAATCGGGGTGTGCTTTGTCAGACACGTTAGGATCGTAGCTTCGCAAAACCTTGCTTAATGTGCACGGGGTTGTCACCGATCAGGAATATAACGCAACGTACGTTATAACCAGCGTCACTCGAACCTTGCTATATGCTTTGGAGTGCCAACTCATCAGTGCCGCTTCAAGCGCGAGATGATTTTTGTACATCTCTCTAGCAGATCTGGTAGTGAGTCTTTCCATTGCATGTGCGATTTTCTATTGAAAAAAGATAAGAATAGCATTGGATCGCTACAATGGAGCTTGCATAGAAAATATCAACGAGCGATCGGTTAGCACCTCTAATACGGCCGGTATTCGAATAACGGCAAATAGCTTAGGAAAGCACTCGCCGTTATTTGCAAAGAAATTTAATAAGCAAATAGGATGCTCATTTACTACGCACTTGCCGCTTCTTGTGATTAAGCATTTTGTATAACCTCTGAGGTAGTGTGAACAGGTTTACCTAGTTCTAAGGTGAATTTTCGCAAACACTCTGGTACCGGAGATAGTATTGCCAAGGTTCGTAAGATGTCGCTTTTTGGGTTGAATTTTATAGGAGCCTTTTTACCAAAAAACCGAGGGTTTATAGCACATCTATCATCTTTCAATTTGTGAAGGAGTTCAATATAGGTTCCTAGAACAAATTTTCCTCGCCAGTCCTTTAAAGGTGTGAATTTTCTGAATTCGGAGATGTCATTTGGTATCGTGTTTGGGTCGATCTCTTCAGGCCATCCAATCAAGTTTAGATGGTGGTTGTTTTGGTTGATGGTTATGGAGTCGAGATTGATGTTGATATATTTTGTTATTTGATTTTCAATCGATGATAGTCGAATGTTGTTGTTTCGAGCGTAATATATTATTTTATTTGCTTCTCTCATGAGAGACTGGAACTCAACCATTCTCTGATTAAACATCAAGATGATTCCAGGAATGCTGCCCTCGTCCTCGGTTTTAACGCATTGATAATCGGACATGAGTAGTTCCGGGAGGATGGAGTCGTCATATAAGTTGTTTTCTATCGAGTATCCGTCTGTGCAATAAGTATTGGCGCTCGGTGCGTGCGACTTGTAACCGTCATAGTCTCTATCTATAAAATAGGCAACGTAGGTGGATTTTGCATCGTTCCTTTTTGATAATAGTTCGCGCAAGCCTAAAACCTGATCCTTGCCCTTAACAATTAACGGTTGGTATTTAAAGTTTTCACGAACTTTTTTTATGATGGTGTCATAATAAGGATAATCATCCCAGCCTTCAAATACACAGATGAAGTCGTCACTCGCGTTACTTCTTAGTAAAATATACTGTTGCAACGCGATGTAGGGTGTTTGCCTTGCGGCCCTAAGGTTGTCGACTGCAGTTGTCATAGCCAGCCTCGCTTTATAATCAGTGAGTCTGCGTAGATGTCTAGTTCATTGTCGAACACGAACGGCGAATGCGTAATAGCTACCAGCTGCGCGCAAGATGGGGATTCCAAGATATCTATTAGCAGCCTTTTTTGCCAAGGTATCGCAAGGGAAAGCTCAGGTTCGTCTATTAAAATTATGTATTTTTTGTTTTTTTGCAAATAGAGTTTTGCAAATATAGCAACAATTTGTTTTTCGCCAGAAGACAGGTTGTTGAGGTCTAATATTTGTTCGTTTATATTATTTCTTATTAATACTTCCAGCTCTAACTTGTCAAAAATAAATTCTTTTTCAGATCGGGATTCTGGCGAGAATGAGGATTGCCAGTAACTGTTTACTACGTTCACAAAGCTTTCTATAAGTTGTTCTTGTTCCTGTGTGCTGCCGTATATTGATATTATTCGATGTATATGTGTTCGGAGCCCGTCGTAACTCGGTTGGTTTATATCTTTAGAATATATAAGATCATAGATTCTAGCCTCGGTTTCTCCTCCCGCATGCCCAAGTCTAGCTAGAACAAGGTTCAGTTGTGACTTGAAGTCGTAGTCATTGTCGTCAATAGGGGCTGGTCGTTTAGTTGAAGGTACCAGAAGCTCTTCTAGTGACTGAGCGCTTAAAGTTGAATATGAATCAAATGTAATTGATTTAATATTTTCTTTGAATTCTTCAAGCTTTTTTGCTACGTCGTTCATGCCAAACCAGATCAACTGTGCATCTTCTTGCTCTTCATCATAATCAAAGACAAAATGATCCGGTTCTTTATCTTTTTGTAACTCAAATTCCGCCTCAATTCTACGGAATGTAGGAAGATATAAAACTGAAAAACCTTCGAGCGCGAGTTCTATTTCTTCCGTAAATATATGTGAAGCTTCATTCACATAGGACTGAGTGAGAAGAATGCTATAAAGGTCTTGTAGTTCCTGGCGGCCAATATGGGAGTTGTAATATGTGTCGCCAAATACTTCGGTCTCTGCAAATTCATCTAAACTTAAATTTTTTGTGATGATGTAGTTGAGATTTTTTCTGAGTTTTTTTTCACTTAGTCCTAGGGTCTTTAGTTCGTTAATTGCTCTAATAACTTTTGATTGAGTCTTTGGAAAAATTTCATATTTGTTTATTTCTACTTCGGCCCTATGTTTAAATTTTATTTTTATCTTTTTAAAGTCTATAGGCATTAACTTTACTAAATTTAAAGTCAATACTGCATATAAAGCGTTAAGAAGTGTAGTTTTCCCTGTTCCGTTTTCTGCTGCAATAATTTTAACGCAGTGCTCGGTTTCTAAACGCAATGTTTTATATCCGTTTACACCTGATAGCTCAAACCATTCAATTATTGGCGGTAATACTGGAATAGCAGATAGTTTTGGCAAGATAATTTCCCTATTTTCGTTTCGCGATATCAAGCTGACTGAGATTATCTCAGCTTGAGTCGAGTTGTTGTTTCGAACGCTGTTCCGGCCGAAATGGTATTAGGAGGCAATATGCCATCCGATGCAAGTGGTTAGGGTAACCTTCGAGACGGCTGCAGAGCTTGACTTATGATTAATGAGATTCATTACGAAAGGTAGGCCTTTCGCATTCCCCTGTTAAAGGCACTGTCGGACGATGAGGGCATAAGCTAGCAGGGTTCTGGCGCAGCAATGGGCGAGGAAAGCAGTTCCCTAACTCATTATCATCCCCTTGTAGATCACGGCTTCCAGTAACACAGCATTGGAAAGGTTAAGGAACCCCTTACCTGCTAGAGGTGCGGATTTTAGAGGGTTTCTCTAACGGTCTTGAAAACCGGCGAACGTTAATAGCGTTCCCAGGGTTCGAATCCCTGGTTTCCCGCCAAGATTTACACAAAAGCCTCGCGATTGCGGGGCTTTTGCGTTTTCGGGTTTTGGATAGGCAGAAGCTCTAAAGCCTGATCGTTTCCGCATCATTTCTGGCGGTTTCCGCAACCTATTGCTTACCCCGGTCAGCGCGTAGGCTTCATACTCTCCTCGGAACGACGGTAAACCGCTACGTCGGTAGATCGTCGCTGCTTCAAACAGTTCGACAACGCAATTGCTCAATCAGTCTTGCAGCCAGGGCGCACAGATCACGCCGAGCCGCTCCCACTTTACTGGTACTCCATCCATGCTGGATGCCTATTAAGCCGGGAGATTCTCTCTTTTCCTGGAGGCAAAAGGTTTCACTTCATTGACCCGGATGGTTATGAGTTGGCGGTCTGGAGTGCGCAGGCATAAACCTTTGCCAGTCCAGTCCCGAGCTGGGTTTTTTGCATCCAGCCCTCTCAGTGCTACAGTCCCGCCAGACTAAAAAGGGAATGACATGCGGATTTTGATAGTGGCCGCCGCGGTGGCGATGCTAGCGGGGTGTATGGCGCCAACGATGAACGAGGCTCGCCAATAGGGACCATACAAAGTCTTGACCTCGAAGAAGTCCGACGCAGCGCTGGCTAAATGTGTTCATTACGAATGGCAAAACCAGCCTATCTTCGGGGGTACTCCTGGCGCAACGCTTCAGCCAGGACGCGATAATGGATATACGGTCTTTACAGAAGGCTCCCAATATTTCGTCGATATTCAGCCTCAAGGGGCCGGCTCGGTGGCCAAATATTATGTGGTGGTTGGCAACTGGATCGCCAACAAAAGACTGGCGGCACTGCAAAGCTGTCTTTAAACGATCCGCCATTTACTCAAGGCTCGTTTCGGCGGGCTTTTTTTCCAGAGAAAATCTCATGGCAGTACTCGCCATCAATTACCAGCCCATGACTACGATTATGCTCATGGGCACCTTACCTATTCCAGTGCATCGGAACCTATAGGCGCGTCATCCAAGGCTCTTTCGTCTTGCTCTGATCGAATAATCAAGATGTGTTTCGGTGCAGTGATTCCTAGGGACACAGTGTCGCCTTCAGCCTTGATCACTTTGATTTGGATTTCGTCGCCGATGTATAGGCGTTTATTGGGTGTTCTGGTGACAACTAGCAATGGGTATCCTTTCTGGTTAGCTCCTTGAATATATGGGATTAATTGCATGAAATCAGCGCTAAAGATGTAAGACCTTTCTTATTTTTCCAGCGAAAATCCTTATTTAATTTTTCTCTCACTAACCGGGAGGGGCTCTGCTTTTACCGTTCAATATCGGCATTCGATCATTGTGAATGGCGGCACGGTCCCTCTATGATCAGCTCGCACTCACCAAAGAGGCGCTGAGCCTCGACCCCCTTTGAAGGATATGAGCGTGGACAAGTACTTCGATAATTCAGGTCTTTTCAAAAGCATTTCGTATCAAGCCAACGCCTCCCTAGATGTCAGCGTCGCTGGCTGGGAGCTGAAAAACACTGCGCTGAATACGAAGGAGTTTTTGATATGTCCAAAGAACTACTCGGAGTTTTTGCTCTAGGGTTGATGGTGATCGGGGAGTTTTGTGCAATCTACAGCGAGGTGGTAACCGCCAGGCTGGCCCACACTGGTAGCGGCTCCTGGACGGCGTTTGTGCTGTCTGTCGTGGTGATGTGTTTTGCCGGGCTTTGCCTGCTGGGCGCTTATTGGCTGGGGTACAAGGCGGTGGGTGATATCTGGATTGTCACCGTGGTTTCGGTCACGTCCTTGTTGCTGCTTGAGCCTGTGGTGGTTTGGTCGCTGTTTCATGAAGCGCCTGGGCGCGGCGCGTTGGTCGGGTTTTGCCTGGGCGCCTTGGGGATGCTTGCCACGATAGTGCTTTAGCGCATCCGGCCATCAAGTGCCGGGTCAGATCAGCGCCTGTAGTCCCATGCTTATCTGACCCGCACCGCTGCACTTTTTTCCATTTTGCTGATCTACCCCTGTCCCGGCCACTCGACTCCCGCACGTGGCCCACAGAATCAGACCCGGTGCCGATGGATCGAACGTCAACTGTTTTTACCTCTCTATGGCCGCTGTTGCTGGCTGCGCTGCTCGCGCTCTGCGCAGTGGGTTGCAGCCAGCAACAAGGCCGCGATATCGCCAGGCAATTCAGCGATGGCAAGCCCGATGAGTTCTTCCAGACCAGTGTCGATCGCATGGCCACCCTGGGGATGCGCGACAACCTGCAAAGCCTCTATCTGCTGATGAGCAAGCTTTACCTGCGCAACCCCAGCCAGTGGCGTCAGTCGGGCTATCCGGATGCGGTGAGCGCCGCGCGGGTCATTCGCCAGGCCATCGAAAACCGTCAACCCTTGCCCGCACTGGGAGACCGGCGTGATCTGGCCGCCCTGAGCTACTCCCTGAGCCCCGACTTTCGTGGCGACCGTGTCGGCGCGTTTATCTACGCGATTGGCAGTATGCTCGTGACCGCCCACGGCGGGCGTACGCAGTTTTATGTGACCGACTCGATCAACCCGCAGTTTGTCAGCAATGCGGCGCGCAATATCGAAAAGGCCACCTGGCTGCTCAGCCAGCGCCAGGATGCCAACGGTGTATTGCTGTTGTTCTCCAATGAAATATCGGAGGAGGGCAGTAACCTCAGTTTTGCCGTTGAGTTTGGCAAGATCGTTGCGCGCCTGGACCTGCTTACCCAAATCCTCGATGAGCGTTACCGACGCATTGGCCTCAATTACGCGCAAAGTTTATTGCTGATGAACTTCCTGCCGGTGCAGTGAGGCGCATCCATCGAACAATCAGTGGGGTGTTTCCCTTTCTGCTGTAGGAAGGTGCCTATCTTGCCTCTCGCTGCTTGAAACGCTTGCCTGCGAGCAATAGCCTCGGATTTTTCTTAAACACGAGGCCCTCCCTTGGGTAAACGAAAAACGGTTTGGCCCACGGATCGCGAAATACGTTTGCGGTTTATCCTGTTCGCGGTCATCGACGCCGCGACTGCTCAGGGCGTCTCTGCCGAGTTGCTGTTGCCGGCGCACACGCTGCTGCGCAACTCACCCTCGCAAGCCCAGTTGCTTGATGCCCTGGACGAGATTCTGGCTACCGATGAAATGTACGGTTTCCGCTTTGCGCCGGGTTCCGATGCGGATGATCTGATGCGGGAATTGGCGAAGCCGGACGGCTGAAACCTGTCTGGTACTGTTTTGCCAGCGCCATGGTTCGTCAATAAGGCGTGACCTGACGGGCGTGCCTGCCTTCCCATCACTGTTCGCGTGGTGGGCCTGGCCTGCCGCGTTCCGTAATTCCAAGGACCCGCCCCAATGCTGCTGCGCCAACCGCCCTTTCTTTTTGCCGCCCTGACTCTCAGCTCGCTGGTACAGGCCGAAGGCCTGCAATTGGCGCCAGTCGAAGTCACCACCACTGAAGCCAGTGCCGGCGAAATTGCCCAGGCACAGCTACAGCGCGTGCCCGGCGGCAGCAATTACATCGATATGAGTAGCGTGCAACAGGGGCGGGTGAGCAGTAACGAGGATGTGTTCAAGTACCAGGCCGGGGTGTACGCCAAGGCGGCGAATAACGAAGGCGTGAAGCTGTCCATTCGCGGTTCTGGCCTGAATCGCAGCCCGGGCGCCCATGCCTCCGGCCTGTATGAAATGTTCGACGGTCTGCCGCTCACGGGCCCGGGCGGTACACCTTATGAACTCAAGGACCCGTTGTGGCAAAGCCGCGTGGAAGTGCTGCGGGGCGCCAATGGCTTCGATCAGGGCGCGTTGGCCCTGGGTGGTTCGGTCAATTACGTAACCCACACCGGCTACGACGCGCCCAAACTGAAGGTGCGCTATGAAGTCGGTAGCCGCGGCTATGCCCAGCGGGAGGTCAGTTCCGGCCAGGTGCTGGGGGATGCCGATTACTACATCAGCCTCACCGATTCCGAGTCCGACGGCTACCAGCACCAGAGCGCCGGGACCGGCAAGGGCATCGCCGCCAACTTTGGCTACCGCTTCAACCCGGACCTGGAAACGCGCTTCTACCTGCGCTACCGCGAAACCACCAACGATTCCCCCGGCAAGCTCAAGCGCTACCAGATCAGCCATGACCCGCGTGCCGCCAACAGCCTCAACGCCGCCCGCGATTCAAAACGCCTGCAACCGGGCTCTACCTGGATCGCCAACAAGACCACCTTGCAACTGGACGACAACGCCCGAGTGGAAGTCGGGCTGGCCTATCACGACTACCCGATGGATCTGCGCGAGGGCACCAACCGCCTCAAGGTCGCCTACACCGATATCAGCGGCACCCTGAACTACATCCGTCAGGACAGCCTGTTCGGCCATGCCAGCAAAACCACCGTCGGCCTGCGTACCACCCAGGCGATGCCCAATAATGGCGCGTCGGAATATGTCCGCATCCCTGCAGGCAACACCGCCATTTATTCCCCCGGCACCAAGACCCGCGATTACAGCTACCTGGGCTCCGACACCGTGCTGCATGTAGGCAATGAGCTGGAACTGCTGGAGGATCTGTGGCTCACCACCGGCCTTGCCGCGATCTACACCCGCCGCGAAACCCAGGTGACTTACCCCGATGGCCAGGCGCCGCTCAGTCAACATGACTGGGACTACGCACCGCGCATCGGTCTGCGTTACGACTTCACCCCGCAATTGCAGGTATACGCCAACCTGAGCCGCTCGGTAGAACCGCCGCACGCCTGGTCGATGATCTGGGGTTCCAACAAATACTTCGGTCCGGGCAGCGGCGCGGCTACGGGGCTACAGCGCGAAGGTGTGAAGTTACGCAATCAGACCGCCACCACCCTGGAAATCGGCGGGCGCGGCGAAGCGTGGCTCGGCCAGTGGGACCTGGCCCTCTACCGCTCTGAAGTACGCCACGAACTGCTTTCCGTGGAAACCCAGGCCCAGACTGCCAACAGCAGCGCGATCATCGCCGAATCCAACGCCAGCCCCACCGTGCACCAGGGCGTGGAACTGAGCCTGCTCAGCCCGTTATGGGACGGCGGCCGCAACGGCAAGCTCGACCTGCGCCAGGCCTATACCTTCAGCGACTTCCACTACCGTGACGATGACCGTTTCGGCGAAAACACCTTGCCCGGCATCCCCAAGCATTACTATCAGGCGCAGGTGCGCTACAGCCACCCGACGGGTTTCTACACCAGCCTCAACACCGAACATGCCTCGCGGGTAGCGGTGGACTACGCCAACTCTTACTACGCCGCGGCCTACACCACCCTCGGCGCCACGTTCGGCTATGACGCGCCCAAGCAAGACTGGCAAGCCTGGGTCGATCTGCGCAACCTGACCAACCGTCGCTATGCCAATACCGTTACGCCGGGGTACGACGACAAAGGCATGGACGCAGCACGTTCTACCCCTGCCGATGGGCGTGGTATCTACACCGGCGTGTCGTGGAGCTGGCGTTAAATCAACCTTCGTGCTGGCGCAGGCGCTTGTACAGGGTATTGCGGCTCACTCCCAACTCCCGCGCCAGGTGGGAAATATTGCCGCCCACGGCTCGCAGGCGTTGGTTGAGGTCAAGATTTTCATCCAGGCGCTCGCAGGTGGGCAGCGGCGCCGTTTGCTTCAAATCGGTAAAAAAATCATCGGGCAGATGTTCTGCGCGGATCGGCTGCTCCTCGGCCATCGCCAGCGCCACCTGTAACACGCTGCTCACCTGACGCAAATTGCCCGGCCACGGATGTTGCTCGAATAACCCCAGCACCTCGGCACTCAGCCCGGCCCACTGGTTCGGCTCGCGATGTTGCTGCCACAGTTGCTGGAATAACGCTTGCTTGTCGGTGCGCTCGCGCAATGGCGGCAACTCCAGGGTCAGGCCACCGATGCGGTAGTACAAATCCTCGCGAAAGCGCCCGGCCTGCACCAGCTCGCGCAGTGCGCGGTTGGTCGCCGAGATGATGCGCAAATCCACCGGGAACGCCTCACTGCTGCCCACCGGTTGCACACAGCGCTCCTGCAACACCCGCAACAGGCGCGTCTGGGTCGGCAACGGCATATCACCGATCTCGTCGAGAAACAGCGTGCCCTTGTCCGCCTTGCGAATCAGGCCAATGCTGCCTTTCTGATTGGCGCCGGTGAAGGCGCCTTTTTCGTAGCCGAACAGTTCCGATTCCACCAGCTCAGCCGGAATCGCCGCACAGTTCACAGCGATCAATGCCTGTCGGCTGCGCGAGCTGGCCTGATGCAGGGCTTTGACGAACACCTCTTTGCCCACCCCAGTCTCGCCGTGAATCAGCAATGGAATGTCCTTTTCCAGCAGGCGTTCGGCCTGGCGCACCGCTTTCTCCATGCGCACATCGCCAAAATGCAGGGTCTTGAGGTTGATCGCGGTCGGCGCGGGCGGCGGCGGTTGGCTGAACACTCGGGCCTGCACTGGCATCTGCCTGGGTCGCTTCAACAGGCACTGGAAGCGGTTGCGCCCAGCCGCCTGCAACGCAAACGGCAACCCTTCGGGCTGGTTGAGCAACTCCAGCAGCGACACCTTGAACAGACTGTCGATCATCACCCGCGACAGGCTGATGCCCAGCAGGTTATCCGCACGCCGATTGGCTGATAGTACCTGGCCGCTTTCATCAAAGATCAGCAGGCCGGCCCACTGGCTGTCGAGGTTGCTCAAGCCGGTGTTGAAGGTCAGTTGGAAATGTTCGCCACGGAACAGGTTGAGGATCAGCCGGTTTTCCACGGTCTGACTCATCATCTTGACCATGCCCAGGGTATGGGAGGGCGGCAGGTAGCTGTCGCTGGACACATCCAGCACCGCGATGATTTCGCGCTGGGCGTCGAAAATAGGCGCCGCGGAACCGGTCATGAAACGGTTGGCCTTGAGGAAGTGTTCATCGTGCTCGATATGCACGGCCTGGGCGCAGGCCAGCGCGGTGCCGATGGCATTGGTGCCGCTGGCACGTTCCATCCAGCTGGCGCCGGGGCTGAAGCCACGGGCCAGCTTGGGTTCGATAAACCGCTGGGTGCCCCACGACGTCAGGACCTGGCCCTGATTGTCAGCCAGCATGATCAGGCAGTTGGAGTTGCTGAGGATGTTTTCATAGTAGGGCAGTACCTCCTGGTGCGTGGTCTGCACCAGTGAATGCTGGCTTTCCAGGAGTTGACTGATGCCTTCGGCGGGTAGTTGGTCAAAGCTTGGCGTGCTCTGGTGGTCCAGGCCGAAGGCGCGGCAACGGCGCCAGGATTCCTGGATAAGGGTGTCGTGTGCCAGTGGTTCGGCCATGGTGCGACCTTCATTTTTATTGTTATTGGATGTGCACATTCAACCATTGAAATGAGTTCAAGTGTGGGAGGGGCGGTGCGACGATTCGACTTGCTCCCGATAGCGGTGTGTCAGTCAGCATTTTTTCACTGACACACCGCTATCGGGAGCAAGCCCCTTCCCACATTTTTATCTTGTGTTGGTCATGAGAGTGTTGTTCAGAACTGTTCATTGTCAACCCCGAAAGTGTTCAGTTGTTCAGCCACTTTGTTCACTCCTGAACATCACCATTAACCCATTCCCTTACGCATCAAGCGCTTGCAGTTTTGGCACGAAACTCGCTCTGACACCTGGCCAGATTCATTCCAATAATAAAAAGGTCGTGTCATGTCATTGACCCTGGAACATGTCTCCCGCGTTGTCGACGGCCAAACCTGGATCGACGACGCCAACCTGCGTTTTGAAGCCGGCTCTTTCAACGTCTTGCTCGGTCGCACCCTGTCCGGCAAAACCAGTCTGATGCGCCTGATGGCCGGTCTGGACAAGCCCGACAGCGGCCGCATCCTGATGAACGGTGTAGACGTTACGCAAAAGCCGGTACGCCTGCGCAATGTGTCGATGGTCTACCAGCAGTTCATCAACTATCCCACCATGACCGTATTCGAGAACATCGCCTCGCCGTTGCGCCAGGCCGGTGTGTCCAACGAGCTGATCCAGAGCAAGGTGCTGGAAACCGCCAGGATGCTGCGCATCGAGAAGTTCCTGCAACGCCACCCGCTGGAACTGTCCGGTGGCCAGCAGCAGCGCACCGCCATGGCCCGCGCCCTGGTCAAAGACGCCGAACTGATTCTGTTCGATGAGCCCCTGGTGAACCTGGACTACAAACTGCGCGAAGAGCTGCGTCAGGAAATGCGCGAACTGTTCAAAGCGCGCCACACCATCGCCATTTACGCTACCACCGAACCCAACGAGGCCCTGGCCCTGGGTGGCACCACCACCATTCTTCACGAAGGCCGGGTGATCCAGAGCGGCAAGGCCGCCGAGGTCTATCACCAGCCGCAAACCGTTCTGGCCGCTGAGCTGTTCTCCGAACCGCCGATCAATCTGATGCCAGGGCGCATCAGCGGCAACGAAGTGAGCTTCGCCAATTTCGTGCATTTCCCACTCAACGTCGACCTGCGCCCCATCGGCGAGGGCGAGTTCCGTTTCGGCGTGCGTCCCAGCCATATCAGCCTGGTACCGAGCAATGACGATGACCTGGAGCTGGCGGTGACCGTGGAAGTCGCCGAGATCAGCGGCTCGGAAACCTTCCTGCATGTGCGCAGCGAGCACTTCCTGCTGGTGCTGCACTTGCCGGGGGTGCATGAGTACGATGTGGACGCGCCGATCCGCGTGTATATCCCCACCCATAAACTGTTTGTGTTCGATGGACAGGGCCGTTTGGTCCAGGCCCCCGGGCGCCGTGTCGCGAGGGTTGCCTGATGGCCGAGATCCATTTGCGTAACCTTGCCCATAGCTATAGCCCCGCGCCAAAAGGGCCTGAGGACTACGCCATTCGGGAAATGAACCATGTGTGGGAGCAGGGCGGTGCCTACGCGTTGCTCGGGCCGTCGGGCTGCGGCAAATCCACGCTGCTCAATATCATCTCCGGCCTGCTCAGCCCCTCTGAGGGCCAGGTGCTGTTCGATACCCAGGTGGTCAACGACCTCACGCCGGAGAAACGCAATATCGCCCAGGTGTTCCAGTTTCCGGTGGTGTACGACACCATGACGGTGTTCGACAACCTGGCCTTCCCGCTGCGAAACCAGGGCATGGCCGAAGCGAAAATCCACAGCAAGGTGCAGGAAATCGCCGAAGTCCTCGACCTGCAAACCCTGCTGAGCAAAAAAGCCCGCAACCTCACCGCCGACGAAAAACAGAAAGTCTCCATGGGCCGTGGCCTGGTGCGCGATGACGTATCGGCGATCCTGTTCGACGAGCCGCTGACGGTGATCGACCCGCACCTGAAATGGAAACTGCGGCGCAAGCTCAAGCAGATCCATGAGCAGTTCAATATCACCATGGTCTACGTCACCCACGACCAACTGGAAGCCTCCACCTTCGCCGACAAGATCGCGGTGATGTACGGCGGGCAGATCGTGCAGTTCGGCACCCCGCGTGAATTGTTCGAGCGCCCGAGCCATACCTTTGTCGGTTATTTCATCGGCAGCCCCGGGATGAATCTGATTGAGGTGCAGGCCAGGGGTGGTGGTGTGGGGTTTGCCAATACCTTTCTGCCGCTGTCGGAGGCGTTGCAGCAACGGATCAACGCGACCGACTGCAAAAAACTCCAGGTTGGCATTCGCCCGGAATTTATCCATGTATGGGATGACCACAACCCTGACGCCCTGCAAGCCGACGTCACGCATGTGGAGGACTTGGGCACCTACAAGATCATGACCCTCAACCTCGACGGCGCCACGCTCAAAGTGCGCCTGGCCGAAGACAAGCCGGTACCGGAGGGCAGGGCGTCCATCAGCTTCCCCGCGCAATGGCTGATGCTTTATGCCGACGATTACCTGCTGGAGGTGGCGCCATGAACAAGGTGCAGAACAACAAGGCCTGGTGGCTGGTGTTGCCGGTGTTCCTGCTGGTGGCGTTCAGTGCGGTGATCCCGATGATGACCGTGGTCAATTACTCGGTGCAGGATATTTTCGACCAGTCCAGCCGCTACTTCGTCGGGGCCGACTGGTACAAGCAGGTGCTGCTCGATCCACGTTTGCATGACTCGTTGCTGCGCCAGTTCATCTATTCGGCCTGCGTGCTGCTGATTGAAATCCCGCTGGGCATCGCCATCGCCTTGACCATGCCGACCAAAGGACGCTGGTCATCACTGGTGCTGATTATCCTCGCCATTCCGCTGCTGATTCCATGGAACGTGGTCGGCACCATCTGGCAGATCTTTGGCCGTGCCGACATCGGCCTGCTGGGTTCGACCCTCAACGCCATGGGCATCAGCTACAACTATGCGGCCAACACCATGGACGCCTGGGTCACCGTGCTGGTGATGGATGTGTGGCACTGGACCTCGTTGGTGGCGCTGCTGTGCTACTCGGGTTTAAGGGCCATTCCGGATGTCTACTACCAGGCCGCGCGGATTGATCGTGCATCGGCCTGGGCAGTGTTCCGACATATCCAGTTGCCGAAGATGAAAAGCGTGCTGTTGATCGCGGTGATGCTGCGCTTCATGGACAGTTTCATGATCTACACCGAGCCTTTCGTACTCACGGGGGGCGGCCCGGGGAACGCCACCACCTTCTTGAGTCAGACGCTCACCCAGATGGCCGTAGGCCAATTCGACCTGGGCCCGGCAGCGGCGTTTTCGCTGGTGTATTTCCTGATCATCCTGTTGGTGTCCTGGTTGTTCTACACCGCCATGACCCATTCCGACGCCAACCGCTGAGGCCGCCAACATGAGCAAGCGCAAGCTTATTCCGTTACTGATTTATATCCTGTTCCTGCTGGTGCCGATCTACTGGCTGTTGAACATGTCGTTCAAGAGCAACACCGAAATCCTCGGCGGCCTGACCCTGTTTCCCCAGGATTTCACCCTGGCCAACTACAAAGTGATCTTCACCGACCCGAGCTGGTACACCGGCTACCTCAACTCGCTTTACTACGTAAGCCTGAACACGGTGATCTCTCTGAGCGTGGCGCTGCCGGCAGCCTATGCGTTCTCGCGCTACCGCTTCCTGGGTGACAAGCACCTGTTCTTCTGGCTGCTGACCAACCGCATGGCGCCGCCGGCGGTGTTTCTGCTGCCGTTTTTCCAGCTGTATTCCTCCATCGGCCTGTTCGATACGCACATCGCCGTGGCCCTGGCTCACTGCCTGTTCAACGTGCCGTTGGCGGTGTGGATCCTTGAAGGCTTCATGTCCGGCGTGCCCAAGGAAATCGACGAAACCGCCTACATCGATGGCTATAGTTTTCCCAAGTTCTTCGTGAAGATTTTTATCCCGCTGATCGGCTCCGGCATTGGGGTGACTGCGTTTTTCTGCTTTATGTTTTCCTGGGTCGAACTGCTGCTGGCGCGCACGCTGACTTCGGTCAACGCCAAGCCCATCGCGGCGGTAATGACCCGCACGGTCTCTGCGTCGGGTATTGATTGGGGGGTACTGGCGGCAGCGGGGGTATTGACTATCCTCCCGGGCATGTTGGTGATCTGGTTTGTTCGCAACCACGTGGCCAAGGGCTTTGCCCTGGGCCGGGTCTAGAGGAATCGATGATGGAATGGATGGCCTGGACCACCCCCACTGCGCTGTTCTTTGGCGGCATCGCCCTGATTCTGGCGGGCATGACCACCTGGGAACTGCGTTCGCCGAGCATTCCTCGGCGCGGGTTGCTGCCGATCAGCACCACCCGTGGTGATCGCTTGTTTATCGGTCTTCTCGGCAGCGCCTACCTGCATTTGCTGGTCATCGGCGTTACCGACTGGAGCATCTGGGTGGCGTCCGCGCTCTCCCTGTTATGGCTGTTGAGTGTGATGCGTTGGGGCTAATGCCCTTATGAATAAACAACCAGGAGGTCTCTATGTTGAATAAAAACAATAAGCTGCGACATAGCATTTCATTGGCCGCCGTACTGGCCCTCAGCGGTTTGAGCGCTTCGGCCTGGGCCGATGCGTATGAAGATGCCGCGAAAAAATGGATCGGCAGCGAGTTCAAGCCCTCGACCCTCACCGAAGCCCAACAGCTTGAGGAATTGAAGTGGTTTATCAAGGCGTCGGAGCCCTTCCGTGGGATGAAGATCAACGTGGTGTCGGAAACCCTCACCACCCACGAGTACGAATCCAAGGTACTGGCCAAGGCGTTCAGTGAAATCACCGGCATCAAGCTGACCCACGACCTGCTACAGGAAGGCGACGTGGTGGAGAAGCTGCAAACCCAGATGCAGTCCGACAAGAATATCTATGACGGCTGGGTCAATGACTCGGACCTGATCGGTACGCACTTTCGCTACGGCAAGACCGAGTCCATCACCGACCTGATGGCCAACGAAGGCAAGGACTTTACCTCGCCGACCCTGGACCTCAAGGACTTTATCGGCCTGTCCTTCACCACCGCGCCGGACGGCAAGATCTATCAGTTGCCCGACCAGCAGTTCGCCAACCTCTACTGGTTCCGCGCCGACTGGTTCGAACGCCCGGAGCTGAAAGCCAAGTTCAAGGAAAAATACGGCTACGACCTCGGCGTCCCGGTGAACTGGTCGGCCTATGAAGACATCGCCAAATTCTTCAGCGAAGACGTCAAGGAAATCGACGGCAAGCGCGTCTACGGGCACATGGACTACGGCAAGAAAGACCCGTCCCTGGGCTGGCGCTTCACCGATGCGTGGTTCTCCATGGCCGGCGGCGGTGACAAGGGCTTGCCCAACGGCTTGCCGGTGGACGAGTGGGGCATTCGTGTGGAGGACTGCCACCCGGTGGGCTCCAGCGTGACCCGCGGCGGCGACACCAACGGCCCGGCGGCGGTGTTCGCCACACAAAAATATGTGGATTGGATGAAAGCCTACGCGCCGCCGGAAGCGGCGGGCATGACCTTCTCCGAATCCGGCCCGGTGCCGTCCCAGGGCAACATTGCCCAGCAGATCTTCTGGTACACCGCGTTTACCGCCGACATGGTCAAGCCGGGCTTGCCGGTGGTGAATGCCGACGGTACGCCGAAATGGCGCATGGCGCCGTCGCCGGTCGGGCCGTACTGGGAAAAGGGCATGAAGAAGGGCTATCAGGACGTAGGCTCCTGGACCTTCCTCAAGTCCACGCCTGAGAAACAGAAACTCGCGGCCTGGCTGTACGCGCAGTTCGTGACCTCCAAAACCGTGTCGCTGAAGAAGACCATCGTTGGCCTGACGCCGATTCGGGAGTCTGATATCAACTCCCAGGCCATGACCGACATGGCGCCCAAGCTCGGGGGCCTGGTGGAGTTCTACCGCAGCCCGGCGCGCACCGAGTGGTCGCCTACCGGCACCAACGTGCCGGACTACCCACGCCTGGCGCAACTGTGGTGGAGCAACATCGCCGCCGCCGCCAGCGGCGAGAAAACCCCGCAACAGGCGCTGGACAATCTGGCCAAGGAGCAGGACGCGATCATGACGCGCCTGGAACGCTCCAAGGTGCAACCGGTGTGCGGCCCGAAAATGAACCCCGAGCGTGACGCGCAATACTGGTTCGATCAGCCGGGCGCGCCGAAGCCGAAACTGGCAAACGAGAAGCCCAAGGGCGAAACCGTGAACTACAACGATCTGCTTAAACAGTGGGAGGCGGCGCGCAAGTAACAGAGCTAAGTGAGTACGACGCAACGGCACGTTTACGTGCCGTTTTGTTTGAAGCTTGAAGTGCGACGCCCTGCATTTCATCCGGTGGTTCGAGACAGCCCGCCAGGTTGCGACTAAACTGCTGAGCATTCATACAGGAGGTTATCTGATGGGTGTTCAACTTTCCCCAATTGTTTCCGAGTTTGAAACCGAAGAGCAGGCGAGTAGTCATGATCTCTGGTTTCGTAAAAAAGTCGAAAAAAGCTTGGCCAACCCCGGCCCCGGTGTACCTCATGACGAGGTCATGGCACGAGTTGAGGCGATTATGCTGCAAGCAGAGCTTGAGCAGCGGACCAAAGCTTGATGTTGGCCGTTGTTTGGCTTGACGAAGCCATCGGCGACCTGATTGATATCGTGACTTTTATCGCAGCAGAAAGCCCCGGCGCTGCATGACGCATCAAGACCCGCCTGGAAGGCGCGCCTCTACCACTGGCTGAGCACCCCTATCTGTATCCGTGCGGCCGAGTGCCAGGTACTCGTGAGGTGGTTGTACATCCCAATTATGTGCTGGTGTATAGAGTGACTGCCGAGCGGATCGAAATAGTCAACGTATTGCACGCCAGGCAAGAATATCCCTGAGCCTCCCGCCTTCGTATTTCATCAGCGAGCGCCTTTACTGCGACCGCTTATCCCCCCCTTCATAACCTCATTTGAATTTTCCGCACGCCCCGACGCTCTGCATTCTAGAAGCGCGTGAAGTTGAGCGCTCTTGCGGGGCCACCTTGTGGAAGGCCCGTTGTAACGGACTTTGCGGAAACTGCCATCATGACACTCCTTACAGCGCTGTCGGGCCAGCCGGCCTCTCTCACCGACTCGGCCCAGGGCCGCCATCAACGGGTGTATCGACAGCTGTACGGCGAAACGCCAGACGCCGCCGAACTGGCGCGTGACTACCTGCAGGATCAATTGGCCCAGGTAGAGGAAACCGACTGCGACTTGCCTGAGTCGCCCGAACACCTGACGGCCTGGGTCGAACAGCGCTGCGCCGTTGTGGCCCAGGCCTATGCCGATTACCTTGAGCAGCGCCAGCAAGGCCGGCCACGGCGCTATTTTCACAACAAAGCCCACGCGTTGTATGTCCTGCAGCGTGTGGCGCCGATCAAACAGGTGGACGGCGCCTGGCTCTATGGCCTGCTGCACTATTGGCAAGACCAGCGCTTCGACGGCTTGCTCACTACCTATCTGGAGGAATTGGGCGACGGTGAAGCCGCGCAGAACCACGTGGTGATCTATCGCAAGTTGCTCAGCGACCACGATGCCGACAGCGAAGCCGGCCTTGAGGATGAGCACTACCTGCAAGGTGCGCTGCAACTGGCCCTGGGCCTGTGCGCCGACCAATTCCTGCCGGAAGTCATCGGCTATAACCTGGGCTACGAACAGTTGCCGCTGCACCTGCTGATCACCGCTTACGAACTCAGCGAACTGGGCATCGACCCCTATTACTTCACCCTCCACGTGACCATCGATAACGCCAGCAGCGGCCACGCCAGCAAGGCCGCGCAATCGGTGTTGGGCCTGCTGCCGCTGGGCGAGGGCAGGGCCGCGTTCTACCGCCGCGTCGCCGCTGGGTATCGCCTCAACGATCTTGGCCCGGGTACCACGGCTGTCATCCAGCAGTTCAACCTGCACGACGAAGTGGTCGCGATGCTTGAGCGCAAGCGCACCTTCGGCCAGCACATGCACTCGGACTACTGCCGCTTCGAAGGCAAGACCGTCAACCAATGGCTGGCCAAGCCGGGGCAGATCGGCGATTTCCTCACAGCCTTGCAGGACAAGGGCTGGATCAAGCGCAACCAGGACCCTGCCGACAGCCGTTTCTGGCAGTTGATCGAGGGGGCCGGCGCGGCGATGTTCGGGGTATTCAGCGCGGCGGAAAAACAGCTGCTGCATGACTGGATCGCCGGTGACTGGGCCAGCGGCCAGCGCGTGCCGCCGGTTCGACCGGGGCGCGGCAGTCGGCTTGCCCGCGAGCAGCAATGCCCGGCGGACCCCGACACCCAGGCCCTGGCCGATTCACTGTGGAACCTGCCCGACGAGCAACAGCTCAGTGCGCTGATCCCATGGATGTCAGCGCGGCGCCACAGCAGCCCCGCAGGCTTGTACGCCACCCGCCGCTTTATCCAACTGCGTGCGCGTTTGCGCTAAGGAATGTGCCTATGTCTGCCCAACAACTCGCTGATCGCGCCTTGCTGAACCTGGGCCGGGGGTTGAAGGAAAGCGGTTACCGCTTCATTACGCCGACGCCCTTGACCCATGAGCGCGTCTACCGGCGTTTGGCGACGCCGCTGGCGATGACGCTGCGCGACGTATTCGGCTGGTCGATGCCGTTCGACCACGACCTGCTGCCGGAGGCATTTCGCGAAGAGTTGCAGCAAGCCGATGTGATCGAAAAGCACGATGCCTTATGGCGCAGCACGGTGCGTTGGTCGAGCCTCGACGATCTGCTGTTCGCCCATTCGCCGTATCCCACGGTACAAGCGGATGCGGTGTTCTTCGGCCCCGACAGCTACCGTTTTGCCCAGGTGATCGAAGCGCATTTGCAGCAGCGTTTCGAACCGCTCAAGCGTGCGGTGGACATTGGCTGTGGCGCCGGTGTGGGTGCCTTGGTGGTTGCCCGGGCCAGGCATGACGCCCAGGTGCTGGCGGTGGACATCAACCCGCGTGCCCTGCGCCTGACCGCCGTGAATGCCGAGCTGGCCGGGTTGAATAATGTCAGCGTGTACCACAGTGACGTGCTGGCCAGCGTCGAAGGGCAGTTCGACCTGATCGTCGCCAACCCGCCGTACATGAATGATGACCGCCAGCGTGCCTATCGCCATGGTGGCGGGGCGTTGGGGGAGCAGTTGTCGGTGCGCATCGTCAGCGAGTCCCTCGCACGCCTGGCTCTGGGCGGCAGCCTGTTGCTGTATACCGGAGTGGCGATGGTGGCGGGTGGCGATCCTTTCCTTGACGCGGTCAAGCCGTTGCTGGGCAGTGATGCCTACGGCTGGACCTACCGCGAACTGGATCCTGATGTCTTCGGCGAGGAGCTGGAAAAACCTGGCTATGAACGTGTGGAGCGCATAGCGGTGGTTGCGCTCACCGTTACCCGACTGCGTTGACCCTTGATGCTCACTTTCGGCATCGAAGAAGAATACTTCATCACCGATCTGCACACTCGCCGGATGCTCGGCGAGCCTTCGGCAGCGGTGCTGGCGGCCTGTCGCGAGGCGATCGGCGCGGGCTTTGCGTATGAAATGTTCCAGGGCCAGATCGAGGTTGCGTCACCGGTATTCAGTGCCAGCGCTGAAGCCGCGGATTACCTGGCGACAGTGCGTCGCAAACTGGCGCAGCGCCTGGGTGAATTTGGCCTTGGCGTGGTGTGTGCCGGCAGCCATCCGTTGGCCGACTGGCGCGAACAGCGGCCTACTGACCAAGCCCATTTCCAGCAGTTGTTCGACGATATTCAGTATGTAGCGCGGCGCAGCGTGTTGTGCGGGCTGCATGTGCATGTGCAGGTGCCGCACACCCATGACCGCATCGCCGTGATGAACCAGGTGTCACCGTGGCTGCCGCTGCTGTTGCTGCTCAGTTGCTCCTCGCCATTGTGGGATGGCGCGCCCAGCGGCTTTATGAGCTACCGCCAGGCCGCTTGTGATGAATGGCCGCGCATGGGCGTGCCGGAACATTTCGCCGACTGGAACGAATACCTGCGCTACCTCGCGTTGCTGCATCGGATGGGTGCAATCAAGGCCGATGGCAACGGCTGGTGGGGCATCCGCCCGGCGGCGCGTTACCCAACCCTCGAACTGCGCATGACCGACGCCTGCCCGCGGTTGGCGGATGCCCTGGCCCTGGCCACGCTGTTTCGCGTCATGGTCACCCATGCCTGCGGCCTTGAGCGACCCGGCGCCGGGTTCTGTGCGCAAACGCGCTGGCTGCTCAAGGAAAATCGCTGGCAGGCCAAACGCTACGGCGCGGGCGGTCACTTTGCGTTGGACGACACAGGCGCCATGGGCAGCGCCGAACAGTGGTTGCACTGCGCGCGCCAGACGTTCGGTGCCACCGCAGAGGCCATGGGCGAGCCGCGGCTGTTCGATACGCTGCAAGCGCTGCTGCGGCGCGGCAACAGTGCCACCGAACAGTTACGTTGGTACGCCCAGGCCCGCGCCGACGGTGCCGATGAGGTGGGCAGCCTGGGCAGCGTGGTCGACCACTTGCTCGCTCAGAGTCGCGGCGACCATTGATGGGCTGCGCACAGGCGCCTTTTGATGTGTCAGGCCATGGCTTGCGGCTGAATACGCAACTCGCCGTCCACATCCTTGACCAAGCCACTGGCCACGAACAACGGCGCCAGGCGCTTGTGCAACTGCGGCTCGACAAACTCCTTGACCGTGTCCAGCACCAGCACGCCACTGAGCGGCAACTCGGCCTTGGTGTACGACAGCCATGCCTTTTTCAACGCCATCAACACATCGCTGCCCGCCGTCGAAGCGAAACGGCGATGCACTGGTTTGGCGTCGAAAGTGAAGGCGTGCTGGAACTCATAGCGGCTTTCGTCACCGCCACTGGCAGCGCAACGCACGCACGTGCAGGGGCCATCGCCGAAGGCGCTGCGCAGGTAGGCGTTGAAGTCCACCACGGGCTTGAGTGACAGGCGCTTATCGACCTCGAACAGGTCCCCGGTCATTTTTTCGTCAGTGTTCAACGTCCATTTCCTCGCAGTCGGTTGCTGTGTTTCAAAGCGCGGCACAATACCAGCCGAGCGTGGGTTTGGGGATTATTTGCGTCGTGGGAGGGTCAGCGGAAGAACTCACCGGGGGTGGAATCGAACTGCTGACGAAATGCATTGATAAACGCTGAGGTCGATTCATAGCCACACCCCAATGCCACATCCGTCACCCGCTCGCCTTCTTCCAGGGCGGGCAGGGCGCTCAACAGGCGCAGGCGCTGGCGCCACGCGCGGAACGTCAGCCCAGTGTCCTTGAGGAACAAGCGGCTGAGGGTCTTTTCGCTGACGCCCAGCCTGGGGCTCCAATCCCCCAGGGTGGTCTGCTGCTCGGGGTGCAGGTTCAAGCTGCGGTAAATCTGCCGCAGCCGCGGGTCATGGGGTAGCGGCAACATCAAATCCACCTGGGGGGCGGCTGCAAGTTGGTCGAGCAGCACCTGGGCCAGGCGCCCATCCGGCCCATCTTCGTCATATTCCACCGGCACCTGGCTGAAATTACGGATCAACTCGCGCAACAAACTGCTCACTTCCAGCACCTGACACCGTTCGGCCGCCCAGGCGGTGACGCTGCAATCGAGGTACAAGCTGCGCATTTCGGTATGGGGCGAACTGAACACCCGATGGGGCATGCCGGCCGGAATCCAGACGGCGCGCTGCGGGGGCGCGACGAAACGGCCGACGCTGGTGTGGATCTCCAGCACCCCGGAAATCGCGTAGGACAACTGCACCCACGGGTGGCTGTGCCGTCTTGTCAGCGCCCGGTTGGGCAAGGACTCGGTACGCCCATACACCGGCCGTGGCAGGCTGGAAAGCCCGGGCACACTGCGGCGCACGGTTTTTTCATGTCCTTTTGGCGGCATTTACTGGCTCATTGGCGTTAGTCGGTAAAGGATCGTTACGTTAGAGTCGCCGGGACGCTCTTGGCAACCCCTGGAAGATTTGCTTATGACCCGCCCGCGCTTTCTGCCCGACAACTTCACCCTGACCCTGATCGCCACAGTGATCCTTGCCTCCCTGCTGCCGGCCAGCGGCCAGACCGCCGTGGCCTTCGGCTGGGTGACCAACCTGGCCATCGCGCTGCTGTTTTTCCTGCACGGCGCCAAGCTGTCGCGCCAGGCCATCGTCGCCGGCGCCGGCCACTGGCGCCTGCATCTGTTGGTGTTCAGCCTGACCTTTGTGCTGTTCCCGTTGCTGGGCCTGGCGCTCAAGCCGGTGCTGTCGCCGCTGATCGGCACTGAGCTGTACATGGGCATGCTCTATCTGTGCGCGTTGCCGGCCACTGTGCAATCGGCGATTGCCTTCACGTCCCTGGCCCGCGGCAATATCCCGGCGGCGATTTGCAGTGCGGCGGCTTCCAGCCTGTTCGGTATCTTCCTGACCCCGCTGCTGGTGGCGCTGCTGCTAAACGTACACGGCGATGGCGGCTCCACCGTCGACGCGATCCTGAAGATCAGCGTGCAGTTGCTGCTGCCATTCATTGCCGGGCAAATCGCCCGCCGCTGGATCGGCGACTGGGTCGGGCGCAATAAATCCTGGCTGAAATTTGTCGACCAGGGCTCGATCCTGCTGGTGGTCTATGGCGCATTCAGCGAAGCGGTCAATGAGGGCATCTGGCACCAGATCCCTCTGTGGCAACTGGGCGGTCTGGTAGTTGCCTGCTGCGTATTGCTCGCGTTGGTGCTGGTAGCGTCCACGTTGTTGGGCAAGGCATTCGGTTTCAGCCAGGAAGACCGCATCACCATCCTGTTCTGCGGCTCGAAGAAAAGCCTGGCCACCGGCGTGCCCATGGCCCAGGTGTTGTTTGCCGGGGCGAGCATGGGCGTGTTGATCCTGCCGCTGATGCTGTTCCACCAGATCCAATTGATGGTGTGCGCGGCGTTGGCCCAGCGTTACGCCCAGCGACCGGAAAGCATCCCTGAGTTGATGGGGCAGGTGGATCCGTGATCCACCTCTAATTCCCAGGCAAATAAATTCAAGTGAACTGCCGCGCCGCCGACTAACCTCTTACTAACCCAAGAAGGAGTGTCGGTATGAACGTTAATCGTTTTTCGGCAGTGATAGGTCTTCTGTGCTTATGGGCAAGCACCTGTGGCGCGGCACAGACACTGGGGCAGGGCACCATCAGGTTCACTGGCGCCATCGTCGAGCCGGGGTGTGCGACAAATGCGCGCAGCGGGTCGGTGATGGAACTGCGCGGCTGTGCCAGGGCCAGTCGCGGCAGCCGCTTCGAGGTGCGCCATGTGGCGCCGGTGGCCAGCGTCAATGCGGCCCATGTGCGGCTGGTGGCAGACAGCGGCGAGGGGCGCTATTACGACCAGCGCTATCTGCTGGTAGACGCCGCCGGCAAGCCCATTGAGTCCGGCAACTACATCATTACCATGACGTCGCCATAAGCCATCGGGCGACGATCCGCATCAACAGCCGCGCGAGAAACCTATAGAATGCTCGGCGGCGGCGCTTGTCCTGGGTGGCCGCTTGATCATCGCCAGAGTACCCCGCCCGTCAATGAGCCTTTCAGCCGCAACCCCCCAAGCCAATTGGCAACCGGTCATCGCCCTGGCGCTGGCCGCGTTTGTGTTCAATACCACCGAATTCGTACCTGTCGGGTTGCTCAGCGCCATCGGTGCCAGCTTCGACATGCCCGTGGCCAGCGTCGGTCTGATGCTCACCATCTATGCGTGGATCGTGTCCCTGACCTCGCTGCCGGTGATGCTGCTGACCCGCAACGTCGAACGGCGCAAGCTGCTGATCGTATTGTTCGGTCTGTTTATCGCCAGCCATATTCTCTCTAGCGTGGCCACCAGCTTCGGTTTGCTGATGGTCAGTCGTGTCGGCATTGCCTTGGCCCACGCGCTGTTCTGGTCGATCACCGCCTCGCTGGCCGTAAGATTGGCGCCCGAAGGCAAGCAGGTGCAGGCCCTTGGCCTGTTGGCCACGGGCACGTCCCTGGCGATGGTGTTGGGCATTCCCTTAGGCCGCCTGCTCGGCGAGGCCATGGGCTGGCGCACTACCTTTCTGGTGATCGCCGCGTTCGCCGCGGCCCTGGTGTTCTGGCTGGCGCGCACCCTGCCGCCGTTGCCGAGCCAGAACTCCGGCTCCCTGCGTAGCCTGCCGCTGCTGTTCAAGCGCCCTGCACTGGTGGCGCTCTACGTGCTGACCGCGATGACCGTCACCGCGCAATTTACCGCTTACAGCTACATCGAACCCTTCGTCGAAGGCGTCGCCGGGCTGGGTGGCAGTGCGGTGACGTTGATCCTCTTGGTGTTCGGGGGGGCCGGCATTATCGGCTCGTTGTTGTTCAGCCTGGTGCACCGCTTCAACCCGCACCTGTTCGTGATCGGCGCAGTGTTCATCCTCGCTGCGTGCCTGGCGCTGATGCTGCCGTTGAGCGGCGCCGAGTCTTACCTGGTGGTGCTGAGCATTTTCTGGGGCATGGCAATCATGGGCTTTGGCCTGGCCATGCAGTCCAAAGTGCTGGTGCTTGCACCGGACGCTACCGACGTGGCCATGGCGATGTTCTCCGGTATCTACAACATTGGCATCGGTGGTGGCGCGTTGATGGGCAGTTGGGTCGGCAGCCACTTCGGCTTCGCCTGGATCGGCGCGGCGGGCGGGTTGCTGGCGGCGCTGGCGTTGGTGGGGTATTGCCTGGCGATTCGGCGGTTTGGGACGGGTGTGCCGAGCTGATCGACCAGTATCCAGCGGGTGACCACAGACTAAATGTGGGAGGAGGCTTGCTCCCGATGAGGGAGTGTCAGTCAACACATCAGTGACTGACTCACCGCCATCGGGAGCAAGCCCCCTCCCACACTTACGCCACCGGAATCAATGGATCCGCCGCCGCCAGCGCCACCGCTCGATCCGCCGCGGGTGGGTAGATCCACACGCTGTTGATCTGTTGCTTGAGCGCCTTGGCTTCCTGGCCCACCAGCTTAAGCTGACGGTCCCAGCCTTCGGTGTAGACCGCGCCCCAGGCGCCGAGGTCGAGGCAGGTCACGTATTTGGGTTGGCTGTAGGCCATTGGTGCCACACCGATCAAGTCGGCGGCGACGTTGTTACCGGCGTAGCGGCCCAGCGCGATGGCGTGCTGGCAGGACATGGCGGCGAAGTTGCCCAGGTCGTCGGTGGCGGCATAGGCCACGTCCCCGGCGGCGTAGACGGCAGGCTGACCCTTGACCCTGAGAGTGGCGTCCACGTGCAGGCGACCCTGAGGATCGCAGATACCATCGATCTGCTCGGTCAACGGGTTGGCGCGAAAACCAATGGTCCAGATCACGGTGCTGGACGCAATCCGCTGCCCATCCGCCAGAGTCACGCCGTCGGCGTCCACCGAGGCGACCGAGGTGTTCAGTACCCATTCAAGCCCAAGCGCCTGGCTGGCCTCGATGATCGCCGGGCGAATGCCATCCCCCATGGACGCCGCTATCTGCGGGCCCCGGTCTACCACCACCACGCGAATATCGGCAGCATCCCCCAGCGCCGCGCGCAGTCGAGCAGGCATTTCGGTGGCGGTCTCGATTCCGGTAAAACCACCGCCGGCGATGACCACGGTGTTGCGGGCCGGGCTGTCGGGCTGGTTTTTCAGGGCCTTGATATGCGCTTCAAGTCGCGTGGCGTCTTCGATCTGGTCCACGTCGAATACGTGCTGGATGCCGTCCATGCCCGGGCGATTCAAGCGGCTGCCGGCAGCAAGCACCAAGCGGTCGTAGCTGAGGGTGGCCGGGGCTTCCGCTGCGTTGCGGTAAGTCACTTGCCTGGCGTTGGCGTCGATGCTGTCGGCAGCGCCTTGTACAAAGGTCACGCCCACTGCGCTCAACAGCGGGCCGAGCGGCGCCTGCATGGCGTGCACGTCGGGCTCATAAAAACGTGGGCGAATACGCAGTTGCGCCTGCGGGGCGAGCAAGCTGATGTGCACATCGTTGCGGTCGTGTTTGTCCAGCAGGCGGGCCGCGCTCAGGGCGCTCCACACGCCACCGAAGCCGGCGCCAATGATGAGAATGTGTTGTTTCATGGGGTTGCTCCAGAGACCAGGTAAGCCGCAAGGCATTGCCGGATCACTGTAAAAGCCGTACGGCTTGTCAGAAAGGACAGATAACCCTGAATCACTGCCACTTTTAACCGGCCTAGCGAGAAAAGCGCTCGCGGTAGTCGCGAGGTGCGATGGCCAGATGCCGGTGGAAGGTGCAGCGCATACGCTCTTCGTCGCCGAACCCGCACAGCCGGGCGATCTGGTCGATGCTGCGTTGGGAATCTTCGAGCATCCGCCGCGCCGCTTCGATGCGAAACAATTCAATGGCCTTGGCCGGGGTGCGACCGGTTTTCTGTTTATAGACCCGGGCAAAGTTACGCGGGCTCATATGGCTTTGCGCAGCCAGGCGTTCCACGCTGAGGTCGCTGTCGCTTAGGTTGTCGCTGATCCACACGTGCAGGGCATCGAAGCCGGCGCTGTCGGCGGTTTGCGCTTGCAGCACCTGGCTGAACTGCGCCTGGCCGCCGGGGCGCTTGAGGAACACCACCAATTCGCGCGCCACTTGCAGCGCTACCTCGCGCCCGCAATCGGCTTCCACCAGTGCAAGGGCCAGGTCGATCCCGGCACTCACACCGGCGGAGGTCCATACCGTGCCTTGCTGCACGAATATCGCATCCACATCCACTTCGATGCTCGGGAAGCGTTGTCTGAGCAGCTCGCACATGGCCCAATGCGTCGCCGCGCGGCGCCCCTCAAGCAAGCCGGCCTGGGCCAGCAAAAAGGTGCCGCTGCATACCGAGGCAGTACGCCGAGCCTGGCCGGAGGCATTGCGCAGCCAGTCCACCAGCGCAGTGTTATCCGCCATGGCTTGCTCGATGGCGGGCGCACCGGGCACCACCAGCGTATCGATAGCGCCAGGGGCCAACTGTGCCAGCGCCACGGTGTCGACGCTCAAGCCTTCGGCGGTCGGCATCAGGCCACCCGCCAGGCTGGCGTTGTGTACAACGTAGCCGTGCAAACCGCGTTCGGCCATGGCCTTGGTCGCGGCCCAGAACACCGTTTGCGCGCCGGTCAGGTCGAGCAAGCCCATCTGAGGGTAAGCCAGGAACACCAGCGTGCGGGGTTGACCCAGCGGGTTGATAGCGGTCATGCGTCGGCCAGCAGCGTTTCCAGTTTCTCCTGACCCCGCGCAAACTGCAGACGGCTGATGGCTTCCAGGCCGCCGGTGTCGCAGACCACGGTGGTGAATTGCTTGAGTTGTTCGAGCTTGGACGTCATGAGCGGTGGCCTCCAGGAAAGTGGCAAGGACTGCTTTTGTACCACTTCCCGCACGCCTTGTTTACCTAGGGCTGCCAGGTCTGCACCGCCTTGGCATTTACCTCGTTGGGCAGCAGGCCAGCCTTGAAGAACGCATCGGCAATTTTCTGCTGCTCACCCAACTGTTCCAGCGTCACCGGCTGCACCTGATAGCTGCGGTGCGCGTTGGCGGCTTCCACCGTCGCAGCGTCCAGGTTACCCCATAACGGCCCGAGCACTGTTGCCGCCTCCTGCGGATGCGCTTTCACCCATTGGCCGGTTTTTTCCAGTTCTGCAAACACCACCCTCAGCACTTCAGGATGGGCCTTGGCGTAAGGCGTGCCGGTCAGGTAATAACGCTTGTAGCTGGCAAGCCCGGCACCGTCTGCCAGGGTGCGGGTCTGCAGTTGCCGCTGCACGCTGGTGAGGAAGGGCTCCCAGGTGACCCAGGCATCCACCTTGTTGTTTTCGAAGGCGGCGCGACCGTCAGCTGGCGAGAGGTACGCCGGCTGGATATCAGTGAACGCCAGGCCGGCCTTGTTCAGCGCGGCGATGAGTAAATAGTGGGCGCCGGCGGCCTTGGTTACCGCGATTTTCTTGCCTTTTAGGTCCGCCAATTGCTGGATCGGCGAGTCCTTGCGCACCACGATGGCCTGGGCCGCAGGCGAGGGCGCTTCCTGGGCAAAGTAGGTGAGTTGGGCCTCGGCTGCCTGGGCGAAGATCGGCACCGTGTCGGCGACGTCGGCGCTGATATCCACGTTGCCAACGTTCAGCGCCTCCAGCAATGGCAGGCCGCTGGGAAACTCATGCCAGCTGACGTCGATGTGGTTGGCGTTGAGGGCTTTTTCCAGGGTGCCCCGGGTTTTCAGCAGGGTGATCAGGGTCGAGGATTTCTGATAGCCGATGCGCAGGGTTTCCTGAGCGTCGGCGCTCACGGCGATGGAGAAAACCAGCAATCCTAATACAGCAGCAAGCGGGCGGCGGAGGGTCATGAGCGGCTCGATATTCAACGGAATGAGCCGAAGCATAAGGTTCTGAAAACCGGTTGATAAATACTCTTTCGATCTGAGCTTAAGGACACTTGAGGCATTGTCCGTTGACTGAATGTGCATCAACCAAATCGGGCCGTGAGCAATCATTCGTTGAGGCGACACAGGCCAAATGTGGGAGGGGGCTTGCTCCCGATGGCTGTGTGTCAGATATGGATTAATTGGCTGACCTGCCGCTATCGGGAGCAAGCCTCCTCCCACAAAAGTTATGGGATGTTGGTGGGTTTGGGTTGCAGGCAATCCAGTGCGCGGTGGAGCAGGCCATGTCGCGTTGGCTGCCTTTGAGGCCCTCGGCGGTTTCGGTGGCGGTGGTGGTGGCGCAGCGTAGCAGCGAGGAAATGCTGGCGATCGCGTCTTCGAAGCTCAGGTCTTCGTGGGCAACAAAAACGGGATAGGGTGGGTCGGGGACGACTTTGCTCATGGATGAAGCTCCTGCTTGGATTGGGAGCCATTCTTTTGCCGATCTCACACGTCAAAAGGTGGCAGCTATGTGCGGGGTGAGATACCGGAAAGCAGGACCCGGCCAGACCGAAGTCTGCCCGCACATAGCCGCCATAGACGGTTGTAGCGCATGGCGCCTGCAAATACACGGGATCTCACACCCGATCGCTGATATGCAGCGACGAAGCGAAGGCTAGCCAGCGGGTTGAGCAGGCGCAAGGCCGAAGGATTGTCTAGGAAACGTCCTGCAAATTAAAGGGATATGGATTGCTGGCCTTTAACAATGCATGTCAAACAGGCGACACAGGCCAAAATGTGGGAGGGAGCAAGCCCCCTCCCACAGGTGTGACTTGGGCGATCATCACCGCAGTACTGGCAAAACTCAGCTAGGTTGAAGAGCCGCGAGCAAACACGGGAACCCTCCCACCCGACACTTGTCCCCGCTTCCCATGTCACCCCCCACCGCGCAAATCCCTTAATTTTTCAAGCCTGCCGGAAGCCCCTCCAGGCCCCCGGCTGCGCCCGTTGTTTTTCAAGGGCGCCGCGCCTAGCGGCAAAACTGAATACGGACATTCTCTTAAACCGTGACTTATCAGGCAGGTTACCCCATGCAGTTCAGCGACTTACTGGCAGCGATCTCCACCCATGCGATCCGTCTGCAAACTGAAGAAGGCGACCTGATCGTCCTGGGCGATGACGAGGCGTTGGATGACGCGCTCTGGGATCAATTGATCGCGCATAAACCCCAGTTGCTGGCCCTGGTCGCCGAGCATGGCGGTGACTGGCTGAGCCCGGCTTATCGCATCACCCCGGACATGCTGGCGCTGGTCAACCTCGACCAGCCGGCCATCGACCGCATCGTCGCGTCCATCCCCGGCGGCGCGGCGAATGTGCAAGATATCTACCCCCTGGCGCCGCTCCAGGAAGGCATGCTTTACCACCATCTTTCTGCCGCGCAGGGCGACCCCTACGTGCTGCACGCGCAGTTTGTGTTCGACAGCCGTGCACGCCTGCAAGCCTTTGCCGAGGCGCTGCAATGGGTGATTGACCGCCACGATATCCTGCGCACCTGCATGGTGTGGGAGCGCCTCGACGAGCCGCTGCAAGTGGTGTGGCGCAAGGCGCAGCTGGCGTGTGAAGAAGCGCATTTTGATGGCGGCGACCGTCTCGCTCAATTGCTCGCGCGCTATGACGCCCGCGCCTATCGCATGGACCTTGGCCAGGCGCCGCTGCTGCGTCTGGTGTTCGCCGAGGACCCGGCCAACCAGCGTGTGGTGGCGATGCTGTTGTTCCACCACACCATTCTCGATCACACCGCCCTGGATGTGGTGCGCCATGAAATCCAGCTGTACTTGGCCGGTGAGCACGCGCAAGCGGGCACGCCGGTGGCGTTTCGCAGCTACATCGCCCAAGTGCGCCAGGGTGTGAGCGAACAGGCCCATGAGGCGTTCTTTCGCGACATGCTCGCCGATATCGATGAACCGACGCTGCCGTTCGGCCTGCAAGATGTGCAGGGCGATGGTCAGGGCATTGATGAAGCGCGCATTCCCGTCGATAGCGCCCTTGGTCGTCGCCTGCGCAGTGTGGCGCGGCCGTTGGGGGTGAGTGTGGCGAGCCTGATGCACCTGGCGTTGGCGCGGGTGTTGGGCGTGGTTTCCGGTCGCGAGGCGGTGGTGTTCGGCACCGTGATGCTCGGGCGCATGGGCGCAGGCGAGGGCGGTGAGCGGGCCTTGGGCATGTTCATCAACACCTTGCCGTTGCGGGTTGATGTTGGCGCGCAAAGCGTGCGCGCTGCGGTGCAAGTCACCCACGAGCGTCTTACGCGCCTGCTCGATCACGAACATGCGTCCCTGGCACTGGCCCAGCGCTGCAGCGGGGTGGCAGCACCCACACCGTTGTTCAGCGCGATCCTCAACTATCGCCATAGTGCGGCCACCGACATGGCCGCCGTGATCGAGGTTGCCGAAGGCATCCAGGTCCTGGGCGCCGAAGAGCGCACCAACTACCCGCTGACGGTCAACGTCGACGATCTGGGGCAAGACTTCGCGCTGACGGTGATGGTGGATGCGGCCATCGGTGCACAGCGGGTTGCCGGCTATCTGCACACCGCGCTGCAAAGCCTGGCCGACGCCCTTGAGCAGCGACCGGACAGGCCGCTCTGCGGCCTGAACATCCTGCCCGACGCTGAACGCCACGCCCTGCTGCATACCTTGAACCACAGCCCCACGCACTACGCCGATACCGCGTTGATCCACCAGCAAGTCGAAACCCACGCCGCCGCCCAGCCTGAAGCCATTGCCGTGCGCTTTGAGCAGCAGCGCCTCACCTATCGTCAACTCAACGAACGCGCCAACCAGGTCGCGCATGCACTGCTGGCCCAGGGCGTGGAGCCTGACAGCCGCGTGGCGATCTGCGTGGAGCGCGGCCCGCAGATGATCATCGGCCTGCTCGGTATCCTCAAGGCCGGTGCCGGCTACGTGCCGATAGACCCGGCTTACCCGCAGGAACGCATTGCCTACACCCTGGCCGACAGTCAACCGGTGGTTGTGCTGGTACAGGCCGGCACTCGTCACCGGGTAGGCGAACTGGCGCAGCTTGACCTCGACAGCCTGGGCCAGTTGCCCATCACCGATCCACGGCTGCACCTGAGCCCGGCCAATCTGGCCTATGTGATTTACACCTCCGGTTCCACCGGCCAACCCAAGGGGGTAATGATCGAGCACCGCCAGGTGGCGCGCCTGTTTAGTGCCACCCAACACTGGTTCGGGTTCAATCCGCACGATGTATGGGCACTGTTCCACTCCTTCGCATTCGATTTTTCTGTGTGGGAAATCTGGGGCGCGCTGATGCACGGCGGCCAGTTGCTGATCGTGCCGCAACTGGTCAGCCGCTCGCCGGATGAGTGCTACACGCTGCTCTGCGAGGCCGAAGTGAGCATCCTCAACCAGACGCCGAGCGCGTTCCGCCAATTGATCGCGGCCCAGGGTCACAGCACCCAGGCGCATTCGTTGCGGCAGGTGATCTTTGGCGGTGAGGCCCTTGAACCGGCCATGCTCAAGCCATGGTATGCGCGGGCGGTGAATGCCGGTACGCAGCTGGTAAACATGTACGGTATTACCGAAACCACCGTGCACGTGACCTATCGTGCGCTGGAGGCGGCGGATGCCCAACTGGTGGGCGTCAGCCCGATTGGCGTACGCATCCCCGACTTGCAGCTGTATGTGTTGGATGAACAACACGAGCCGTTGCCATACGGTGTGGTGGGCGAGCTGTACGTGGGCGGCGCCGGGGTGGCGCGCGGTTACCTGAACCGCGAGGCACTCAACGCCGAACGCTTTCTCGCGGACCCGGCCACGGGCCTGCGCATGTACAAGACCGGTGACCTCGGCCGCCTGCTGGCCGACGGCAGTGTCGAGTACCTGGGGCGTAACGATGACCAGGTCAAGATTCGCGGTTTCCGTATCGAGCTGGGCGAAATCCAGGCGCACCTGGCAACCGCCCACGGCGTGCGCGATGCGGTGGTGATCGCCCGTGAGGATGAGCCGGGTGACAAGCGCCTGGTGGCCTACGTGATCACCGAGGGTGAGCCCAGCGTTGCCGCCTTGCGCGATCACTTGCTGCAGAGCCTTGCCGAACATATGGTGCCCAGCGCCTTCGTGCGCCTGGAGGCATTCCCCCTGACCACCAACGGCAAGCTTGACCGCAAAGCCTTGCCGGCACCCGATGCCGAGGCGTTGGCCCGGCGCAGTTATGCCGCGCCCCAAGGTGCGGTGGAAAACGCCATTGCGATGATCTGGCAGGACCTGCTCAAGCTAGACCGGGTGGGGCGTGATGACAACTTCTTCGAGTTGGGTGGGCATTCGCTGCTGGCGGTCAAGCTGATCGAACGCATGCGCCAGGTAGAGCTGAGTGCCGATGTACGCGTGCTGTTCGGCCAGCCGACCCTGGCAGCCCTCGCAGCGGCGGTGGGCGGGCACCATGAGGTGCAGGTCCCGGCCAATCTGATTCAGGAACACAGTGAGCACATCACGCCGGACATGCTGCCCTTGGTCGAGCTGGACCAGGCGGCCATCGATCACATCCTCCAGGCCGTGCCCGGTGGCGTGGCCAACGTGCAGGATATCTACGCTCTCGCACCGTTGCAGGCCGGTATTCTCTACCACCACCTGGCAACCAGCGAGGGCGACCCCTACGTGTTGCAGGTGCAGTTGCGCTTTAACGACCAGGGCGCGGTGGATGGCTTTATTCAGGCGCTGCACAGTGTCATCGAACGCAACGATATCCTGCGCACTGCGATTCTCTGGGAGGGCCTGGAGGAACCGGTGCAAGTGGTGTTGCGCCAGGCGCCGCTGGCCGTTGAGCGCTTGGACACCCAGGGCGCCGATGCCCTGGCGCAGTTGCAACAGCGTTTCGACCCTCGCCACTACCGCCTGGACCTGTCTCGCGCTTCGCTGATGCGCCTGGCCTACGCTGAAGAGGCGGAAGGCTTGGTCGGCATCCTGCTGCTGCACCATATCCTGCTCGACCACACGGCGCTGCAAGTGCTGGTCGAAGAAATGAGCGCCAGCCTGCACGGCAACCGCGCGCAACTGCCTGACGCGGTGCAGTACCGCAACTACGTGGCTCAGGCGCGGCTGGGCCTGAGCCAGGCGCAGCACGAAGCCTTCTTCAGCCAGATGCTCGGCGATATCGACGAGCCCACCCTGGCCTTCGGCTTGCAGGATGTGAACGGCGACGGCAGCGGCATCCATGAGGCCCATCTGCCGCTGGAACCGGCCCTCAGCCTGGCCCTGCGCGAACAGGCGCGGCAACTGGGCGTCAGCACGGCGAGCCTGGTGCATCTGGCATGGGCCCAGGTGCTGGGCCAGGTGTCGGGCCAGCAGGACGTGGTGTTCGGGACGGTCTTGCTGGGGCGTATGCAGGGCGGCGAGGGCGCCGACCGCGCGCTGGGGATGTTCATCAATACCTTGCCGCTGCGGGTCAGCCTCGGCAGCGTCGGCGTGCAAGCCGGCGTACGCGCCACCCATGCGCGTCTGGCGCAGTTGCTCGCGCATGAACACGCCGCGCTGTCGCTGGCCCAGCGCTGCAGCGGCGTGCCGGGTTCGTTGCCGTTGTTCAGCACCTTGCTCAACTACCGGCACAGCGCACCCGATGACGCGCCGGGGGACAACCCCTTTGCCGCGTTCGGTATCCAGATCCTCAGCTCCGAAGAGCGCAGCAACTACCCGCTGGTACTCAACGTCGATGACCTGGGCACGGGGTTTGCCCTGACGGTGCAGGGTGTCGCCCATCTGGATGTGCAACGTGTGGGTGAGTACATGCTCACCGCGTTGCGCCATGTGGTGAGCGCGCTGCAACACGCGCCCACCACCGCCATGCACAAGGTGTCGATTGTGCCGCCCGCCGAGCGGCGCTTATTGCTTGAAGACTTCAATGCCAGCGCCCGGGAATACCCGTCGCAGCTCACCGTCGCTCAACTGTTCGAAGCCCAGGCACTGGCCCGGCCTGAAGCCGTGGCGGTGGTGCATGGCCCGCTGTCGCTGAGCTACCGTGACCTCAATCGCCGTGCCAATCGCCTGGCCCATCATTTGATTGGCCGTGGCGTGCGGCCAGGTGAGGCGGTGGCCCTGGCGCTGCCGCGCTCCATCGACCTGGTCGTCAGCCAGTTGGCGGTGCTCAAGTGTGCGGCGGTGTACGTACCGCTGGATGTCAACGCGCCGCTCGAACGTCGAACCTTCATGGTGCAGGACAGCGGCGCCCGCCAGGTGCTGGACAACCTTGCCGAACTGGACCTGGCCGACCTGCCGGCGGACAACCCGGGGCTGGCCCGGTCTGCGCAGGACGTGGCGTACATCATGTACACCTCCGGCTCCACCGGCCAGCCCAAGGGCGTGCTGGTGCCCCATCGCGGTATCACGCGCCTGGTCATCAATAATGGCTATGCCGACTTCAACGCCAGCGACCGCGTGGCCTTCGCCTCCAACCCGGCGTTCGATGCGAGCACCATGGATGTGTGGGGCGCATTGCTCAATGGTGGGCAAGTGCAGGTGATCGACCATGCCACCTTGCTCGACCCGTTGGCGTTCGGCGCCGAGCTTAAGGGCGCGACGGTGTTGTTCGTGACCACCGCACTGTTCAACCAGTACGTGCAATTGATCCCCGAGGCGTTGGCCGGTTTGCGCATCCTGCTGTGCGGCGGTGAGCGTGCTGACCCGGCGGCATTTCGCAGCCTGTTGGCGCGTGCACCGGCGCTGCGCCTGGTGCATTGCTACGGGCCGACCGAAACCACCACCTACGCCACCACCCACGAAGTGCGCGAGGTCGGTACGGATACCGACAGCGTGCCGGTGGGGCGGCCCATTTCCAATACACAGATCTATGTGCTCGATGCACAGATGCAACCGGTGCCGCTGGGCATCACCGGTGAAATCTGCATCGGCGGCGATGGCGTCGCCCTGGGCTATTTGAATCGCCCCGAGCTGACGGCTGAAAAGTTTGTGCAGGACCCCTTCAACCCGGGCGCCTTGCTGTACCGCACCGGCGACCTCGGGCGCTGGACGCAAGACGGCTTGCTCGAATGCCTGGGTCGCAACGACGACCAGGTGAAAATCCGTGGCTTTCGTATCGAGCTGGGTGAGATCGAGGCGCGCCTGGCCAGTTGCCCGGGCATCCAGGACGTCGCCGTGTTGGCCAGGGAAGATATGCCAGGTGAAAAGCGCCTGGTCGCCTACTTCACCTGGGCCGGGGCAGACCTGGGCATTGAGCTGGTCCACGCCTACCTGCAAGGGCAGTTGCCGGACTATATGCTGCCGTCGGCCTATATGCCGCTGGCCAGTCTGCCCCTGACCAACAATGGCAAGCTCGACCGCAAAGCCTTGCTGGCACCGGACCCGTCGGCCTTGCTCAGTCGTGGCTACGAAGCCCCGCAAGGCGAGGTGGAAACCCTACTGGCGCAGATCTGGCAAGACGTGCTCAAGCTCGAACGCGTCGGGCGTCACGATCATTTCTTCGAGTTGGGCGGGCATTCGCTGCTGGCGGTGAGCTTGATCGAACGTATGCGCCAAGTGGGCCTCAGTGCCGATGTGCGCGTGCTGTTCAACCAGCCGAGCCTGGCAGCGTTGGCGGCGGCGGTGGGCAGTGGTCGCGAAATCGTGGTGCCGGCCAATGGCATCCCGGCCGGTTGCACACAGATCACACCGTCCATGCTGAGCCTGGTGCAGCTCACTCCGGATGCCATCGAGCGTATCGTCGCCAGCGTGCCGGGTGGCGCGGAGAATGTGCAGGACATCTACCCGCTGGCGCCGTTGCAGGAAGGCATTCTCTACCACCACCTCAGCGCCGAACAGGGCGACCCGTACCTGCTGCAATCGCGCATGGCGTTCGACAATCTCGACCGCTTGCACGGGTTCATGGCGGCGCTGCAACAGGTGGTTGCCCGCCACGATATCCTGCGCACGGGCGTAGTCTGGGAGGGCCTGGACAGCCCGGTGCAAGTGGTGTGGCGCAAGGCGCAACTGGGGGTGCAGGAGGTTCATCTGGACCCGGCCGACGGCGGCATCATCGAACAACTGCACGCTCGCTTCGATGCCCGGCACTATCGGCTGGACATCACCCAGGCGCCGTTGCTGCGCATGGTCTATGCCCAGGACCCGACGCACAACCATGTTGCGGCGATCCTGCTGTTTCACCACCTGGCGCTGGACCACACAGCCATGGAGGTGGTCGGCCAGGAAATGCGCGCCTTCATGTTCAACCAGGCCCAGGACTTGCCCGCTGCCGCGCCATTTCGCAACTATGTGGCCCAGGCGCGCCTGGGTGTCAGTGTGGCCGAGCATGAGCAGTTCTTTTGCGACATGCTCGCCGATGTGGATGAACCAACCTTGCCGTTTGGTTTGCAGGATGTGCAGGGCGATGGCCGTGCCATCGAGGAGGCCGGGCTGCCATTGGACGCCGCGCTGGCGCAGCGGGTTCGCCAGCAGGCGCGACAGCTGGGTGTGAGCGCCGCGAGCCTGATGCACCTGGCCTGGGCCCAGGTCGTGGGGCTGGTGTCGGGCCGCGATGACGTGGTGTTCGGCACGGTGCTGATGGGCCGTATGCAAGCCGGTGAAGGTGCAGACCGCGCGCTGGGGATGTTTATCAACACCTTGCCGCTGCGGGTCGATGTTGCCGCCGGGGCGTCAGCGGCGGTCAAGGCCACCCATGCACGCCTGAGCGCTGTGCTCGGGCATGAACATGCCTCGCTGGCTCTGGCTCAGCGTTGCAGCGGTGTGCCCACCAGCACGCCATTGTTCAGTGCCTTGCTCAATTACCGTCACAGCAACCCCGCCGAGATGGCCCGTGACGGCCACGGCATCTGGGAGGGCGTGCGGCTGCTGGGTGGTGAGGAGCGCAGTAATTACCCATTGACCCTGAGCGTGGATGACCTGGGCGACGGCTTCGGGCTGAGCGTGCTGGCGGTGCCACAGATCGGTGCGCAACGCCTGTGCGACTACATGCACAACGCTGTGGCGCAGTTGCTCACAGCCTTGGAGTGCACGCCGGACACGGCACTCAATCGTTTGCCGATCCTGCCCGCGGCGGAGTGTGAAACCCTGCTGCGCGAATTCAATGCCACGGCCCAGGATTTCCCCCGTGGCCACACCGTGCACGGCGCATTTGAGGTACAGGCTGAGCGCCAACCCCACGCCATTGCCGTGCAGCAGGGCGGCGAGGCGCTGACCTATCAGCAGCTCAATCAGCGTGCCAACCAACTGGCCCATCACCTGTTGGCACTCGGCGTGCAACCGGATGACCGCGTGGCGCTGTGCTGCCGCCGTGGCCCGCAGATGCTGGTGGGGCTATTGGGCATTCTCAAGGCCGGCGCCGGCTATGTGCCGATTGACCCGGCGTATCCCGCCGAACGCATCGCTTATTTGTTGCAGGACAGCGCCCCGGTGGCAGTACTCGCTGAGGCCAGTACCCGTGACCTGCTGGGCACGATCACGCTGGTCGACTTGCATGACCCCGACTGGCAGCACCTGCCTGTCAACAATCCACAGCTGCCCGCACTGACGCCCGCGCACCTGGCCTACGTCATTTACACCTCAGGCTCTACCGGCCAGCCCAAAGGCGTGATGGTGGAACACCACAACGTGGAAAACCTCGTGCATTGGCACTCTGAAGCCTTTGGCCTGGCTGCTGCGAGTCACACCAGCAGCGTGGCCGGGTTTGGTTTTGACGCGATGGCCTGGGAAGTCTGGCCGGCCCTGTGCGTCGGTGCGACCCTGCACCTGCCGCCCGCCGAAGTGGGCAATGAAAACATTGATGAATTGCTGGCCTGGTGGCGGGCGCAGCCGCTGGACGTGAGCTTTTTGCCCACGCCGGTAGCCGAGTACGCGTTCAGCCAACATCTGCAACACCCCACCTTGCGCATCCTGCTGATTGGCGGCGATCGCCTGCGCCAGTTCACCCAGGAACGGCGCTTTGCCGTGATCAACAACTATGGCCCCACCGAGGCCACGGTGGTTGCCACCTCCGGTCGCGTGCGGGCCGGGCAGGCGTTGCATATTGGTCGACCCATCGCCAATGCCGGCAGCTATGTGCTGGATGCGCAGTTGCGCCCGGTGCCGGTCGGTGTGGCCGGTGAGCTGTATGTAGGCGGCAGCGGTGTGGCACGGGGTTACTTGAATCGCCCGGACTTGACTGCCGAACGCTTCCTGCAAAACCCGTTCAGCCCGGGGCGCATGTACCGCACCGGCGACCTGGTGCGCTGGTTGCCCGACGGCAATCTGGAGTATCTGGGCCGCAACGATGACCAGGTCAAACTGCGTGGTGTGCGGGTTGAGCTGGGCGAAATCGAAAGCCGCCTGGCCGCGCTGGACGGCATTCGCGAAGCGGTGGTGCTGGTGCGCGAAGGCCGGCTGCTGGCCTGGTTCACCGAGCAACGCGCACTCCCCATCGAGACCTTGCGCGCGCAATTGCAGGCCCAGCTTCCCGATGTGCTGGTGCCGGTCGCCTACATGCGCCTCGATGTGCTGCCCCTGACCGCCAACGGCAAGCTGGACCGCAAGGCACTGCCCGATCCCGATCAGGCCGCCGTGCTCAGCCGCGAGTACCAGGCCCCCCAGGGCGAGGTCGAAACCACCCTGGCGCGTATCTGGGCCGAGGTGCTGCAAGTGGAACAGGTGGGCCGTCATGACCATTTTTTCGAACTGGGCGGCCATTCATTGCTGGCCGTCAGCCTGATCGAGCGTATGCGCCAGGTTGGCCTCAGCGCCGACGTGCGCGTGCTGTTCAGCCAGCCCACCCTGGCCGCGCTGGCCGCTGCCGTTGGCAGTGGTCGCGAGGTGCAAGTGCCGGCCAACCGGATCAGTGCCGAGTGCCAACGTATCACCCCCGACATGCTGGCGCTGGTGACCCTCGACCAGTGTGCGATTGATCAGGTAGTCGCCCAGGTGCCAGGCGGCGCTGCCAACGTGCAGGACATCTACCCGCTGGCGCCGCTGCAGGAGGGCATTTTCTACCACTACCTCACGGCCGCGCAGGGCGACCCGTACCTGCTGCAATCGCACCTGGCGTTTGACAGTGTCGAGCGTCTGCAAGCTTTCGCGCAGGCGCTGCAACAGGTGATCGACCGCCATGACATTCTGCGCACCGGGGTGGTGTGGGAGGGGCTGGCGCAACCGTTGCAAGTGGTGTGGCGCAAGGCGGCGTTGAGCGTTCAGGAGCTGCATTTGCACGGAGACGTGCTTGCCGGCCTGCATGAGCGTTTCGATGCGCGGCATCATCGCCTGGATATCAGCCAGGCGCCGTTGATCCGCCTGATGTATGCCCAGGACCCGGCCAACCAACGCGTGGTGGCGGTGTTGCTCTACCACCATATCGCCCTGGACCATACCGCGTTCGACGTGGTGCTGCGGGAAATGCAGGGTTACCTGCTCGGCCAAGCCGCGCCAACCACCGCGCCGATGCCGTATCGCAACTATGTGGCCCAGGCGCGCCTGGGTGTCAGCGAGCAGGAGCACGAAGCCTTCTTCCGTCAAATGCTCGGCGATGTGGATGAACCGACGCTGCCATTCGGTTGGCAGGATGTACGCGGCGACGGCAGTGCGATTGAAGAACATACCCTGCAACTGGACAACTCACTGAACCGGCGCCTGCGCAGCCAGGCGCGGCTGTTGGGCGTCAGCGGCGCCAGTCTGTTTCATCTGGCCTGGGCGCAGGTGCTGGCCGCGGTATCGGCACGCCACACGGTGGTATTCGGTACCGTGCTGGTTGGCCGTCTGCAAGGTGGCGAGGGTGCTGATCGGGCCCTGGGCGTGTTTATCAATACCTTGCCGCTGCGCCTGGACATCAATGACCAGGGCGCCCGCGCCGCCGTGCGGACCACCCATGCGCGCCTCACGCAATTGCTCGGCCATGAGCACGCCTCGCTGGCCCTGGCCCAACGTTGCAGCGGCGTGGCGGCACCGGCGCCGTTGTTCAGTTCGATGCTCAACTATCGCCATCGCGGCGCCGCCACCCGTTCTGCGGACGCGCACTTGGCGTGGGAAGGTATGCAGACCCTGGTCAATGACGGGCGCACCAATTACCCGTTGACCCTGAACGTGGATGACTTGGGTGATGGTTACGCGTTCACGGCCTTGGCCCAGGTGGATGCGCAACGGCTCTGCGGTTATATGCACAACGCCTTGTCCGCGCTCGTCGAGGCCCTTGAGCAGGCACCCCAGCAGGCGATCAATCGCCTGTCGATCCTGGGACCAGAAGAGCGGCAACAGTTGCTGGTGCGATTCAATGCCACCGAGGTCAACTACAACCTCGACCAGACCCTGCACAGGATGTTCGAGGCCCAGGTTCTGCGCACGCCGCACGCCGTGGCGGTAAAGGCCGGCGAACAGCAACTGAGTTACCAACAGCTCAATGAGCACGCCAACCGCCTGGCCCATCACCTGCGTGAAAGGGGCGTGCAGCCGGACTCACGGGTAGGCATTTGCCTGGAGCGTGGCCTGGACATGGTGATCGGCCTGTTCGCCATCCTCAAGGCCGGTGGCGGTTATGTGCCGCTGGACCCGGCCTACCCGCAAGAACGCATCGCCTACATGCTGCAAGACAGCGCGCCGGTGGTGGTGCTGGCCCAAGCCGCCACTCGTGCCTTGCTGGGCGATGTGACCGTGATCGACCTCGACCACAGCACCTGGCACCAGCAGCCTTGCGTCAACCCGCAGGTCGCGGGCCTCACTGCCCGGCACACGGCCTACGTGATCTACACCTCCGGTTCCACCGGCCAGCCCAAAGGCGTGATCAATGAACACGCCGGGGTGGTCAACCGTCTGTTGTGGATGCAGGACGCCTATGGCCTCAAGGCCCACGACACGGTCTTGCAGAAAACCCCGTTCAGCTTCGACGTGTCGGTGTGGGAGTTCTTCTGGCCGCTGTTTACCGGCGCACGCCTGGTGATGGCGCGCCCGGGTGGGCACAAAGACCCTGCGTACCTGTGCGAAGTAATCGAGGCAGAAAACATCACCACCCTGCACTTTGTGCCGTCGATGCTTGACGTGTTTCTGGCCCATGGCGATGTGAGCCAGGCGGCCGGGTTGGTGCGCGTGATGTGCAGCGGCGAGGCGCTGCCGGGCAGCCTGGTGCGTCGGTTCAAGCAGCAGTTGCCGGGCATTGGTTTGTACAACTTATATGGCCCCACGGAAGCGGCGGTGGACGTGACGGCCTGGAACTGCGCCCGCCCGGACGTGCCGGACAACACCCCCATCGGCAAGCCGATTGCCAACACGCGCATGTACGTGCTGGACGGGCAGTTGCAGCCGGTGCCCCTGGGCGTGGTCGGTGAGCTGTTCATCGCTGGCGTGCAAGTGGCGCGGGGTTATCTGAACCGTGCGCAGCTGACCGCCGAGCGCTTCCTCGATGACCCGTTTGCGCCTGGCCGGATGTACCGCACCGGTGACCTGGGCCGCTACTTGCCGGACGGCAATATCGAATACCTGGGGCGCAACGATGACCAGGTGAAAATCCGTGGTCTGCGCATCGAGCTGGGGGAAATCCAGGCGCGGCTGATCGAGCATTCGGCGGTCAACGACGCGGTGGTGGTGGTTCGTGATGAGCGCCTGGTCGCCTATTACACTGGCCTGCCAAGCGACATCGACGGCCTGCGCGCCCAGCTGTTGCAGCACCTACCGGACTTTATGGTGCCCGCGCTGTTCGTGCACCTGCCCGTCATGCCCCTGAGCCCCAACGGCAAGCTCGACCGCAAAGCGTTACCCGCACCGGGTATGGACGCACTGACGGTGCGTGAGTACGAAGCTCCCGAAGGCGATACCGAAATCCTGCTGGCCCGGTTGTGGTCCGAGCTGCTCAAGGTGGAGCGGGTAGGTCGGCACGACAATTTCTTTGAACTGGGCGGGCACTCGCTGCTCGCTGTGAGCTTGATCGGACGCCTGCGCCAGGAAGGCATGGAAGCCGATGTGCGAGCGTTGTTCGAACAACCGACCCTGGCCGGCTACGCCGCAATGACCGAACGAATGGAGATCGTCCTGTGAACATCCTCGAGCTGCTGGCAACCCTGAAAACCAAGGACGTGCAACTGGCGCTCAAGGGCGAACAGTTGTCGGTGAACGGCAACCGGCAAGCCTTGAGCGACCCGGCAATATTGGCCGCCTTGCGCGAGCACAAACCGGCGCTGATCGAGCTGATCAAGGCCGGTGAGTACTCGGCTGCCAAGGTTGGCGAAGTGGCCGTACCGGCCAATGGCATTCCCGCCAACGCCGAGCGCATCACCCCCGACATGCTGACCCTCTCGACCCTGAGCCAGGACGAGATCGAGCGCATCATCGCCACCGTGCAGGGCGGTGTGGCGAATATCCAGGACATCTATCCGTTGGCGCCATTGCAGGAAGGCATTCTGTTTCACCATGCCAGCGCCGAGCAGGGCGACCCCTACGTGATGCAGTCGCAGTTCGCGTTTGACAGCCTGGAGCGCTTCGAGGCGTTTGCCCAGGCGCTGCAAAGCGTGATGGACCGCCACGACATTTTACGCACCGGGGTGGTCTGGGATGGCCTGGCGCAACCTTCGCAAGTGGTGTGGCGTCAGGCGCGCCTGCCGGTGCAAGCTTTGATGCTCGACCCGGCCGACGGCGATATCGCCGCACAGCTGCATGACCTATTCAATGCCCGTCATTATCGCCTCGACGTGACCCAGGCACCGTTGTTGCGCCTGGTACATGCTGAAGACCGGACCCACCAGCGCATCGTCGCTACCTTGCTGTTCCACCATATGGCGATGGATCACAGCGCCTTGGAAGTGGTATGCCATGAAATGCAGGCGTGTCTGTTGGGGCAGGGCGCGGCCCTCGGCCAGGCCGTACCGTTTCGCAACTACGTGGCACAGGCGCGGCTGGGCATCAGCGAGCAGGAGCATGAAAGTTTCTTCCGGCAGATGCTCGGCGATATCGTCGAGCCGACCTTGCCGTTCGGGCTGCAGGATGTGCAGGGCGATGCTCGCGCCATTGCCGAGGTCAGCCTGCCATTGGCGCCGCAGCTGGCGCAGCGTATACGCGTGCAGGCCCGGCAACTGGGGGTGAGCGCCGCCAGCCTGTTCCATCTGGGCTGGGCCCAGGTACTGGCGGTGTTGGCCGGCAAGGCGCAGGTGGTGTTCGGCACCGTGTTGATGGGGCGTATGCAAGGCAGCCATGCGACTGACCGCGCCTTGGGGATCTTCATCAACACCTTGCCGTTTCGTGTGGATATCGACGCCCAGGATGTACGCAGCGGGGTCAAGGCCACCCACGCACGTTTGACCACGCTGCTGCGCCATGAGCACGCGGCCCTGGCATTGGCCCAGCGTTGCAGCGGCGTGATCGCCCCGACGCCGCTGTTCAGTGCGCTGCTCAATTACCGTCACAGCGCTCCCGCCGCCAGTGCCGAGGCAGTGTCGGCCTGGCACGGCATTACCGCACTGCGCGCCGAGGAACGCACCAACTACCCGTTGACCCTGAGTGTGGACGACCTGGGCGAAGGCTTCGGCCTGAGTTTGCTGGCCAGCACCCAGGTCGATCCCCACCGCGTCTGCGCCTACCTGCACACCGCGCTGGAAAACCTGGTCACCGCGCTGGAGCACGCGCCGCACACTGCGCTTGAGCAACTTTCGGTAGTGCCCGCCGCCGAACAGCGCCTGCTGTTGCAACAGTTCAACGCCACTCAGGCAGTGTTCCCGCAAGGCACCACTTTGCACGGGCGTATCGAAGCCCAGGCTGCGCTCATGCCGGACGCCATCGCCGCCGTGCACGAAGGGCGGCAACTGACCTACGCTGAACTCAACCAGCAAGCCAACCTGCTGGCCCATCATCTGCTGGCGCTGGGGGTTCGGCCCGATGATCGCGTGGCCATTGTGGCGCGGCGTGGGCTCGACACCCTGGCTGGGCTGCTGGCGATCCTCAAGGCGGGTGCCGGTTATGTGCCGGTAGACCCGTCCCACCCGGCCGAGCGTTTGAGCTACTTGCTCAGCGACAGTGCCCCGGTGGCGGTGCTCACCCAACACGCGTTGCTGGCTCGTTTGCCCGAGCTCGAGGTGCCGGTGATCAACCTCGATCGCTTCACCTGGCAGCATCACTCGGCGAGCAACCCCAAGGTCGCTGTCGGCCCGACGAACCTCGCGTATGTGATCTACACCTCGGGTTCTACCGGCTTGCCCAAAGGTGTGATGGTGGAGCACCACACCGTCGCCAACCTGGTGGACTGGCATTGCAGCGCTTTTGACCTGCGCGCCGGGCGGCATACCGCCAGTGTTGCCGGTTTCGGCTTTGATGCGATGGCCTGGGAGGTCTGGCCGGCGCTGTGTGTGGGCGCCACCCTGCACCTGCCGCCGGCCCATGACGGTGCTGAAGATATCGACGCGCTGCTGGCCTGGTGGTGCGCACAGCCTTTGGACGTAAGCTTCCTGCCCACGCCGGTGGCCGAGTACGCGTTCAGCCAGACTATCGAGCACCCGACCTTGCGCACCCTGCTGGTCGGTGGCGATCGCCTGCGCCAGTTCGGCCGGGCGCAGCGCTTTGAATTGATCAACAACTATGGCCCCACCGAAGCCACGGTGGTCGCCACGTCGGGCAAGGTCGAGGCGGGCCAGCCGTTGCATATCGGCAAGCCCATCGCCAATGTCACCGTCTACGTGCTCGATGAACATCAACGCCCGGTGCCACTGGGGGTGGCGGGGGAGTTGTACGTAGGCGGCAAGGGCGTGGCGCGAGGTTACCTGAACCGCCCGGAACTGACCGCCGAGCGCTTCCTGCGCGACCCATTCAACCCCGGGCGCATGTACCGCACCGGCGACCTGGTGCGCTGGTTGCCCGATGGCACGCTCGACTACCTGGGGCGCAACGATGACCAGGTCAAAATCCGTGGCGTGCGCATCGAACTGGGCGAAATCGAAACCCGGCTCAACCAATTGCCTGGCATCCTGGAAGCGGTGGTGCTGGTGCGTGAAGAGCGCCTGGTGGCCTACTTCACCGAAAACCCGCAACTTGACGCGCTGACGGTAGGCGAAATCCGCGCTCACCTGGTGGCGCAGTTGCCGGACTACATGGTCCCGGTCGCCTTCATGAAGCTCGACGCGCTGCCGCTGACCACCAATGGCAAGCTCGACCGCAAGGCTTTGCCAGTGCCGGACATGGCCGCAGTGTTTACCCGCGAATACGCAGCGCCCCAGGGCGAGATCGAAACCGTGCTGGCGCAGATCTGGGCCGAGGTGTTGCAAGTGGAACGGGTCGGGCGGCGTGACCATTTCTTTGAGTTGGGCGGGCACTCGCTGCTGGCGATGCGCATGGTCTCCCAGGTCCGCCAGCGGCTGGGGGTCGAGTTGGCGCTGGGCGACCTGTTCGCCAACGCCGAACTGGCAGCGGTCGCCGAACTGCTGGCCCAGGCCGGGCGCAGCACCTTGCCGGATATCCTGCCGGCCAATCGTGATGAAGAGATGCCGCTGTCGTTTGCCCAGCAGCGCCTGTGGTTCCTGGCGTTGATGGAGGGCGCCAACACCGCCTACAACATTCCTATCGGCCTGCGTTTGCGCGGGCAGTTGCATGTGCAGGCACTGCAACGGGCGCTGGCGCGGATCGTGGCGCGGCATGAAACCCTGCGCAGCCGCTTTGCCCAACACGGCGACCAGGCCCAGGTGCTGATCGTGCCGGCCGAGGAGGTGTTACCGCTGCAGGTGCAAGACTTGCGTCGCCACGCGCAACCGCAACAGGCGCTGGACGCGCTGATCCACGGCGAAGCCTCGGCGCCCTTCGACCTGGAGCGTGGCCCGTTGCTGCGCGGTCGCCTGGTGGTGATGGCCGACGATCACCATGTGCTGCTGCTGACCCTGCACCATATCGTCTCCGATGGCTGGTCCATGGGCGTGCTGACCCGTGAACTGATGGCGCTGTACCAAGCCTTCAGCCACGGCCAATCCGACCCGCTGCCGCCCTTGCCGATCCAGTACGCCGACTTTGCCGTGTGGCAACGCCTGTGGTTGAGCGGCGAAGTGTTGCACCGCCAAAGCACCTATTGGCAGCAGACCCTGGCCGGCGCGCCGGCGTTGCTGACCCTGCCCACCGACCGCCCGCGCCCGGCGCAGCAGGACTACGCCGGCAGCAGCGTCGAAGTGCGCCTGGATGAACGCCTTACTGCCGGGCTCAAGGCCTTGAGCCAGCGCCATGGCACCACCCTCTATATGACCTTGATGAGCGCCTGGGCTTCGTTGCTGGCGCGCTTGTCCGGACAGCCGGAGCTGGTGATCGGCACGCCGGTGGCCAACCGCACGCGCACCGAGGTGGAAGGGCTGATCGGTTTGTTCGTCAACACCCTGGCGCTGCGCATCGACACCTCGGGCGAGTTGAGCACCGAGGCCCTGCTGGCTCGGGTCAAGGCGCTGACACTGGCGGCCCAAGCCCATCAGGATTTGCCGTTCGAACAGGTGGTGGAAATCACCCGGCCGCCGCGCAGCCTGGCCCATAGCCCGCTGTTTCAGACCCTGCTGAGCTGGCAGGACAGCAGCGCGCCGACCCTGGCGTTGGGCGACCTGGCCCTGGAAGGCATTGTCGAAAACAGCCATTTCGCCAAGTTCGACCTGTCGCTGAACCTGGGGGAAGTGCAGGGCAGTATTCTCGGCGCGCTGGAATATGCCGTGGCGCTGTTCGATGAATCGACGATACGGCGTTACCTCGGCTACTTCACCCGCGTGTTGCAGGCCATGGTCGCTAACGACCAGGCGGTGCTTGCGCATGTGCCGCTGGTGGATGAGCGTGAGCGCAAGCAGTTGCTGGTGGATTTCAACGCTACCACTGTGGACTACCCGCTCGACCAGACCCTGCACGGGATGTTCGAAGCGCAGGTACTGCGCACGCCGCAGGCCGTGGCGGCAAAGGCCGGCGAGCAGCAACTGACCTACGCCGAACTGAACGCTCGCGCCAACCAACTGGCCCACCACCTGCAAGCCCTCGGCGTGCAGCCGCAGGCGCGGGTGGCGATCTGCGTGGAGCGTGGCCTGGACATGGTCATTGGCCTGTACGCGATCCTCAAGGCCGGCGCCGCCTATGTGCCCCTGGACCCGGCGTACCCGCCGGAGCGTATCGCCTACATGCTGCACGACAGCGCGCCAGCGGTGGTACTGGCCCAGGGCAGCACCCTTGGGCTGCTGGGCGAGGTGCCGGTGGTCGATCTGGACCAGCCCACCTGGCAGCACCAGCCCATCACCAACCCAGCGGTGGCCGGGGTGGCCGCCTATGTGATTTACACCTCCGGCTCCACCGGCCAGCCCAAAGGCGTGATCAACGAACACCCCGGGGTGGTCAACCGCCTGCTGTGGATGCAGGACGAATACCGGCTCACGGGAGGCGATACGGTGTTGCAGAAAACCCCGTTCAGTTTCGATGTGTCGGTGTGGGAATTCTTCTGGCCGCTGTTCACCGGCGCACGCCTGGTGATGGCGCGCCCGGATGGGCATAAAGACCCTGAGTACCTGTGCCAGGTGATCGCAGCCGAAGGGGTCACGACCTTGCACTTCGTGCCGTCGATGCTTGATGTCTTCCTCGCCCACGGTGACGTCAGCCAGGCGGGCGGGCTGGTGCGGGTGATGTGCAGCGGCGAAGCCTTGCCGGGCAGCCTGGTACGCCGCTTCAAGCAACAGTTGCCGGGCAGCCAGCTGCATAATCTCTATGGGCCCACCGAAGCGGCGGTGGATGTCACTGCCTGGCACTGCGCAGGCTTTGACGTGCCCGACAACACCCCCATCGGCAAGCCAATCGCCAACACGCGCATGTACGTGCTGGACGGGCAGTTGCAGCCTGTGCCGTTGGGCGTGGTGGGCGAATTGTTTATCGCGGGGGTGCAAGTCGCACGGGGTTACCTCAACCGTGCCGAACTGACCGCCGAGCGTTTCCTCGATGACCCGTTTGCCCCTGGGCGCATGTACCGCACCGGTGACGTCGGGCGCTACTTGCCGGATGGCAACATCGAGTACCTGGGGCGCAATGATGACCAGGTCAAGATCCGTGGCCTGCGCATTGAGCTGGGCGAAATCCAGGCACGCCTGACCGAGCATCCGGCGGTGCAGGAAGCCGCCGTGATTGCCCGCGAGCAGCGCCTGATCGCTTACTACACCGGCGTGCCGAGTGAAATTGAAAGCCTGCGCGCCCATTTGCTGCTGCACCTGCCGGAGTTCATGGTGCCGGCCAGCTTCGTGCACCTGGAGGCGCTGCCGCTGAGCCCCAATGGCAAACTCGACCGCAAGGCATTGCCGGCACCGGGCCTGGAGGCGTTGGTGGTGCGCGAGTACGAGGCGCCGCTGGGCGACACGGAAATCACCTTGGCCGCGCTGTGGGCCGAGTTGCTCAACGTGGAACGCGTGGGCCGTCACGACAACTTCTTCGAACTGGGCGGCCACTCGTTGCTGGCGGTCAGCCTGGTCGGGCGTATGCGCGGCCTGGGCTTGTCGGCGGACGTGAAAGTGCTGTTTGGTCAACCGACCTTGGCTGCCCTGGCGGCAGCTTTGGGTAGCGGGCGTGAAGTGGCGGTGCCGGCCAATGGCATTGCGGCCGATTGCGCGCGCATCACGCCAGACATGCTGGCGCTGGTCAGCCTGGATCAAGCAGCCATCGAGCGCATCGTCGCCAGCATCCCCGGCGGTGCGGCGAATGTGCAGGATATCTACCCGCTGGCGCCGTTGCAGGCCGGCATCCTGTATCAGCATCGCGCTGTGCAAGGTGATGACGCCTATGTGTTACAGGCGCAGTTTGCCTTTGACAGTCGCGCACGCCTGGAGGCCTTCGCCAGCGCATTGCAGGCGGTGATCCAGCGTCATGACATCCTGCGTTCATCCTTGCATTGGGATGGCCTGGAAGAACCGGTGCAGGTGGTGTGGCGCCACGCCCGGCTAAGCGTTGAGAGCGGGCCGCTGCCGCCACGCCTGGACCTTGGCCAGGCGCCGCTGATGCGGCTGGTGTACGCCGAGCAACCGCAACGGTTGGTCGCGACGTTGCTGTTTCATCACCTGGTGATGGACCACGTTGCCCTGGATATCCTGCAGCACGAGATGCAGGCGTTTCTGCTGGGCACTCAGGACACCCTGGCCGCGCCCGTGCCGTATCGCAACTACGTGGCCCAGACCCGTTTGGGCGCTGAGGATCACGAGACGTTTTTCCGCGAGATGCTCGGTGAGGTCGACGAACCCACCGAGGTGCCCAATCTGGGGGCCGAGGAAAACGTGCGCGTGGGTCTCGACCTGTCGTTGAGCCGACGCCTGCGCAGCCAGGCCCGCCAGGCGGGGGTCAGTGCGGCCAGCGTGATGCATTTGGCCTGGGCTCACGTGCTGGGCAAGGTTTGCGCCCGCGAGCAGGTGGTGTTCGGTACGGTGATGCTCGGCCGCCTGCAAGGCGGCGAAGGCGCCGAGCGGGCCATGGGCGTATTTATCAATACCTTGCCGCTGCGGGTCGACCTGGGGGAACACTCAGTGCTGACGGCACTGCGTACCGCCCATGGGCGCCTGACTCAGCTGCTCGGTCATGAACATGCGCCCCTGGCGTTGGCCCAGCGTTGCAGTGGTGTGCCGGTGGCGACGCCGTTGTTCAGCGTATTGTTCAACTATCGTCACAGCGCACCCCAGGCCGGTGGCGTGGCCGAGGCGTGGCAGGGGATAGAGTTGTTCAAGGCCGAGGAGCACACTCACTACGGCGTGGCGGTCAGCGTGGATGACCTCGGTGAAGGGTTCAGCCTGACCGTCATGGGGCAGGGCGCCCGGCGCTTGTGCGACTACCTGGAAATCGCGCTGGCGCAGGTGGTGCAGGCCCTGGAAGGTCATCGCGATATCGCCATCAACCGCTTGCCGATTCTGCCGCAGGTCGAACGCCAACGGGTGCTTGAGCACTTCAACGCCACTGCCCGTACATTCGCGCGTGAGCACACGGTGCAGCGCCTGTTCGAAGCCCAGGCCATGGCGCGTCCCGACGCGGTGGCGCTGGTGCACAACGAGCGGCGGGTGAGCTACGGCGAACTCAATACCCGCGCCAACCGCTTGGCCCATCACCTGCTCGGCCTGGGTGTGCGTCCTGGCGATCACCTGGCGATCCTGCTGCCGCGTTCGCTGGAGTTACTGGTCAGCCAATTGGCCATCCTCAAATGCGCCGCCGCGTATGTGCCGTTGGACGTGAATGCACCGGCTGAACGCCAGGGGTTCATGCTGCAAGACTGTGGCGCGGCCTGGTTGCTGACCCGCAGCGATTGCGTCATAGAGAGCAGGGTGCGTCGCCTGGACCTGGACACGCTTGGCCTCGCCCCGCAACCGAGCCACAACCCGGACCTGTCGCAACCCTCGGACAGCGTGGCGTACATCATGTACACCTCCGGCTCCACCGGCCAGCCCAAGGGCGTGCTGGTGCCCCATCGCGGCATCACGCGCCTGGTGCTCAACAACGGCTATGCCGATTTCAATGCCGCCGACCGCGTGGCCTTTGCGTCGAACCCAGCGTTCGATGCAAGCACCATGGACGTGTGGGGGCCACTGCTCAATGGCGGCCAGGTGCAGGTGATTGACCACGCCACCTTGCTCGATCCGAGCGCTTTCGCCCAGGCGTTGCAGGGCGTGACGGTGCTGTTTGTCACCACCGCGCTGTTCAACCAATACGTGCAGTTGATACCCCAGGCCCTGGCTGGCTTGCGCATCCTTTTGTGCGGCGGGGAGCGGGCCGATCCGGCGGCGTTCCGCACGCTGTTGGCGCAGGCACCCGCGTTGCGCCTGGTGCATTGCTATGGGCCGACCGAAACCACCACTTACGCCACCACCTGCGAAGTGCACACGATTGCCGATGATGCCGACAGCGTGCCGGTGGGGCGGCCGATCTCCAACACCCAAGTGTATGTGCTCGATGCGCAGCAGCAGCCGGTACCGCTGGCTATCGTCGGTGAAATCTGCATTGGCGGCGATGGCGTCGCCTTGGGCTATTTGAATCGCCCCGAGCTGACGGCTGAAAAGTTTGTGCAGGACCCGTTCAACCCAGGCGCCTTGCTTTACCGTACGGGCGATCTCGGGCGCTGGACGGCCGACGGTCTGCTGGAGTGCATCGGGCGTAATGACGACCAGGTGAAGATTCGAGGTTTTCGTGTTGAGCTGGGTGAAATCCAGGCGCGACTGGCGACGTTCGCAGGCATCCAGGATGCCGTGGTGCTGGCCCGTGAAGAGGTTCCGGGGGACAAACGCCTGGTGGCCTATTTCACCTGGGCGGGCGAACCCGTTGCTGTCGAGTCGGTGCGGGCTTACCTGCACGCGCACTTGCCCGAGTACATGGTGCCGTCCGCCTACGTCGCGCTGGAGCAATTGCCGTTGACCGCCAACGGCAAGATCGACCGTAACGCCTTGCCGGTGCCTGCCTGGGACGCCTCGACCAGCCGCACGTTCGAAACGCCGGCCGACGCCCTGGAGCAGACGTTGGCGCAACGCTGGGCCGAGGTGTTGAAACTCGAACAGGTGGGGCGGCATGACAGCTTCTTTGAACTGGGCGGGCATTCGCTGTTGGCGATTCGCCTGGTCAACCTGCTGGACGAGGCCGGTTTGTCGGTGTCGTTGGCCGAGCTGTTCCAACATGCCAGCGTGGCCGGCGTCGCGGCGATGCTGCGTCAGCGCGGGGATGATGTACTGCCCGACACCCGCGTGATTACCGTGCGCAGCAGCGGGGCGCAGGCACCGTTGTTTCTGGTGCATGAGTTCAGCGGCATGGACGTGTATTTCCCGGCGCTGGGCCAGCACCTGCCGGGTGATTATCCGATCTACGGCCTGCCGGGGCTGGCGCTGGGCGAGGCCCACCTGAACAGCATGGAAGGCCTGGCGGCGCGCATGGTCGGGCTGATCCGCGAGATTCAGCCCCACGGTCCCTATCGGGTAGCGGGCTGGTCTTTTGGTGGGGTGCTGGCCTATGAAATCGCCATGCAACTGCTGGGGCTGGATGAAAGCGTGGCCTTCCTCGGTTTGATCGACAGCTATGTGCCGCGCCTGACTGACCAGGGCAAAGCACGCTGGAGCGGGCCGGATGCATTCAAGCGGCATCTGTTGCTGCAATGCACGGCTTATTGGAAAGCGCAGGGAGGTGTAAATGAGCTGGCAAGCCTTGAACAACTGGAGGCGCGGATTGGACAGTTGGACTTTGCGGATCTGCTGCAACGCTGTCGCGATCAAGGTTTGCTATACGCGCAAATGGCGGCGGCGTCGGACGCGGACCTGTTGAGTTTTCTTCAGCGCGAAGTCGGGCACGGGCACGCCCTGGCCCACTACAGCCTGTTCCCGCTGCCGATTCCGGTGCACTTGTTCAGCGCCGAGCAGCGCCCCACCGAACTGTCGCAACGCAGTATGGCGTTGGGCTGGGACACGGCTTTGGCGCCCGGGCAACTGCGCCAGGTGCACGTGCCTGGGGATCACCAGAGCATGATGCAGGCGCCGCATATCCAGGGCCTGGGCCGGGCGATGACCGAGGCGCTGGCGACGAGTACGCCGGTGAGTTGCGCGGCCCATCAGCCGTTGTTGCGCATCCAGACTGGGCGCGCCGGCTATGCCCCGGTGTTCTGCGTGCCTGGAGCAGGTGACAGCGTGACCGGTTTCGTGGGCTTGAGCGACGCCCTGGGACGTGATTGGCCGCTGTATGGCCTGCAGCCCCGTGGGTTGGATGGCGAGGCGGTGCCCCATAGCCAGGTGGAAGCGGCGGCGCGGTGTTATCTCACGGCGTTGGAGCAGGAGTGCCCGGACGGGCCGGTGCATCTGGTCGGGCATTCGTTTGGCGGCTGGGTCGCGCTGGAAATGGCCCTGCGCTTGCAGGCGATGGGGCGCGAGGTGGGCTCTTTGACAGTGATCGACAGTGAGGCGCCGGGGCGTGATGGCAAGCCCTATACCTCGACGGCGGCGCTGTTGCGATTGGTCGAGGCGATGCAGTTGGCGGCTGGGAAGTCGCTGGGCATTGATCCGGTGGACTTCGCCGGGCGCGATGAGGTGGCGCAGCGACAGTGGCTGCATATGGGGATGATCGGCGTTGGCTTACTGCCGGCGCGTGCTGCCGTGGATGCAATGGATGGGCCTGCGCGTACTTATGCGGCGGCGTTGCGCACGGTTTATCGGCCGCAGGTGCGGTATGACGGGGTGGTGCGCCTGGTGCTGGCGCAGGATCCGGCCTTGGATGCGGCGGGGGACCAGCGTGAGCAGGGGTTGATGGTTGAGGGGTGGAAGGGGCAGGGGACTGGGTTGGAGGTTTGGTATGGCGGGGGTAATCACTTCACCTTGCTCAAGGTGCCGAATGTTTCGGGTTTGGCCAAGTGGTGGTTGGAAAGGGTTGGGGTTGGGGAGGTGGTGTCTTGATGCTTGTACACCGATCCAAATGGGGGCTCGCTTCCTATAACGGTTTGTCGGAGTACATATCCGTTCCTTTGGTAACGGCCACTTATGGTTCCGCTCTTACAGCGGCTCACTTTTGGAAAGGCCCAAAAGTAACCAAAAGGCCTTCGCCCCACCACTCGGCACCTCGCCTAGGCTCGGTGTGCCCGAACGCGAACTTTGGAGCGTGGGCCGCCGCGATGGGCCATCCATGGCCCAGCGCGGCTAACCCGGCGTCCTGCCGGGTTACCCACGCTCCAAAGTCCGCGTTCGGCCAGCGTGGTTTAACGGGGCGATGCCAGATCAAAAGCACAGCGCGGCGGCCTTATAGCCGACCGGTTTGTGAGGCCGAGTACCGCAAGAAATGTGGGAGGGCGCTTGCCCCCGGTAACCACGATGCGAAGCGAGCCGCCCTTGATCTTGATCTTGATCTTGATCTGTTTTTGATCTTAGGCGCCCCGTTAAACCACGCTGGCCGGAATTCGACAGGGAT
>NZ_SPKP01000042.1:303805-316811 GCF_023127835.1 Pseudomonas sp. B329
GAGCGAGGTGCCGAGTGGTGGGGCAAGAGCGTTTTGCTTACTTTTGCGCTTTTCAAAAGTGAGCCGCTGTAAGAGCGGAACCAATAGTGGCCGTTACCTAAATAACGGATATGTACTCGTTCTGATCCAACATCCTGGTCGGCTGTCAGGCCGCCATCGGGAGCAAGCCCCCTCCCACATTTTTAAGCTGTGCAAGTCAATGAAACCTCACTCTGCTTTTGCAACCCGATGCCGCGTCTACCCGGATAACGGATCTGTACTCAATCAAGAAGCCAACCATGCAAACGTCTAAATTCCGCAAAATCGGCCTCCTGGCAGCATTGGCCGTCGCCATCGGCCTGATCATCTACACCGTAAAGGCCCCCGCCGACGCCCCCCAATACCTCACCGCCACCACCGAACGCGGCGATATCGAAAACGCAGTATTGGCCACCGGCCTGCTCGAAGGCATCAAGCAGGTCGACGTCGGCGCCCAAGTCTCCGGCCAGCTCAAATCGTTGAAAGTCAAAGTCGGCGACAAGGTAAAAAAGGGCCAGTGGCTAGCCGAAATCGACCCGCTGATCCTGCAGAACACCCTGCGCAAAGCCCAGGTCGACGAAGAAAACCTCCAGGCCCAACGCCGCGCAACCGCCGCGCAGCTCAAGCAGGCCAAGTCTGTCTATGAACGCTACAAGGGTCTGCAGGCCGACGAATCGGTGTCACGCCAGGATTTCGAAGACGCCGAATCAAGCTTCCAGGTGCAGCAGGCCAACCTGCTGTCCCTGGACGCACAGATCAAAAGCGCACACATCCAGATCGACACCGCCAAGGTCAACCTGGCCTACACCCGCATCAACGCGCCCATCGACGGCGACGTAGTGGGCATCGTCACCCAGGAAGGCCAGACCGTGATCGCCAGCCAGCTCGCACCGGTACTGCTCAAGCTGGCGGACTTGGACACCATGACCGTCAAGGCCCAGGTCTCGGAAGCGGATGTGATTCATATCAGCCCCGGCCAGCAGGTGTACTTCACCATCCTCGGCGAGGCGGACAAACGCTATTACGCCAAACTGCGCGGCACTGAACCAGCCCCGCAGAACTTCCTCGAAACCCAGACCGCCGGCACCCCCAAGCAGAACACCGCGGTGTTCTATAACGCGCTGTTCGACGTGCCCAACCCTGACCATCGCCTGCGCATCGCCATGACCGCACAGGTGCGCATTGTGCTCGACACCGCCGAGGCCGCGTTGATGGTGCCGGTGGCGGCGCTGGGAGCACGCAATGCCGACGGCAGTTACCCGGTGCGGGTGCTGGATGCCAAGGGCAAAGCGGTAGAGCGCAACGTCAGGACCGGCATCAATAACAACGTCAAAGTGCAGATTCTGGATGGCCTGGCCGAGGGCGACAAGGTGGTAATCGGCGACGCCACACCCGCCGTGGCAGGGAGCTGATCCATGACTCAGCCTCTGTTGGAACTCAAGGGCATCACCCGTAGTTTTATGGCCGGCGAGCGTGAATTCATCGCGCTCAAAGGCATCGACCTGACGATTCATGCCGGGGAAATGCTGGCGATCATCGGCGCCTCGGGCTCGGGCAAATCGACCCTGATGAATATCCTTGGCGGCCTGGATTACGCCACCGCCGGCAGCTACAAGATCAATGGCATCGAAACCCGCTCCCTGGGCGATGAGCAACTGGCTGAGCTGCGCCGTGATTACTTCGGCTTTATCTTCCAGCGCTACCATTTGCTTGCTCACCTGAGCGCCTTGCACAACGTGGAAATGCCAGCGATTTATGCCGGTACTCCTGAAAGCCAGCGTCACAGTCGTGCGCGGGAGTTGCTCCAGCGGTTGGGCCTGGCGAGTCATATCTCCCACCGGCCCAGCCAGCTGTCCGGCGGGCAACAACAGCGCGTGAGTATCGCGCGGGCCCTGATGAACGGCGGCGAAGTGATCCTCGCCGACGAACCCACCGGCGCCCTCGACACCCACAGCGGCAAGGAAGTGATGCGTATCCTCGCAGAGCTGCACGCGGCCGGGCACACGGTGATCATCGTCACCCACGACCCCAAGGTCGCCGCGAATGCCCAGCGCATTGTCGAGGTATGTGACGGTGAGATCGTCAGCGACAAGGTCAATGACAGCGTTGGCCTGGAGCTGCCCAGCGAAGCGCCGATCGAGCCCAGGCGCAGCGGTGCGCGGCGCCTGGTGGCGAGCCTGGGGCTATTCAAGGAAGCCTTCAACATGGCCTGGGTGGCGCTGATTTCGCACCGCATGCGCACCTTGCTGACCATGCTCGGCATTGTGATCGGGATCACCTCGGTGGTGTCGATCTCGGCCATCGGCGAAGGCGCCAAGCGCTATGTGCTCAAGGACATCCAGGCGATCGGCAGCAACACCATCGATATCTTTTCCGGCACCAGCTTTGGTGACAGTCGCGCCTCGGCGATCCAGACGCTGATGCCCTCGGATGTGGACGCGCTGAACCAGCTGTATTACGTCGACAGCGCCACGCCGGTGGTGGGCCGCAACCTGTTGCTGCGCTTTGGCAACATCGATGTGGATGCCCAGGTCAACGGCGTCAGTGATCGCTACTTCAAGGTCAAGGGCCTCAAGCTGGAAGCCGGCATTGCCTTCAGTGAAAGCGATGCGCGACGCCAGGCCCAGGTGGTGGTGATCGACCACAACACCCGCCAGCGGCTGTTCGGGCCGAACATCGACCCGCTGGGCCAGGTGATCCTGGTGGGCAACCTGCCGTGTACGGTGATCGGCGTGACGGCGGACAACAAGAACATGTTCGCCGCCAGCAAGGCGCTGAACGTGTGGGTGCCGTATGAGACGGCGGCGGGGCGCCTGTTGGGCCAGCGTCATCTGGACAGCATCACCGTGCGCATCAAAGACGGCCAGCCGAGCAAGGTGGTGGAAGACAACGTCAACAAGCTGATGCTGCAACGTCACGGCACCAAGGACTTCTTCACCAACAACCTCGACAGCATCATGCAGACGGTGCAAAAAACCAGCCGTTCCCTGGCGCTGCTGTTGTCGTTGATTGCGGTGATTTCATTGCTGGTGGGAGGCATTGGCGTGATGAATATCATGCTGGTGTCGGTCACCGAGCGCACCCGCGAGATTGGTATCCGCATGGCGGTGGGGGCGCGCCAGTCGGATATTCGCCAGCAGTTTCTGGTGGAGGCGGTGATGGTGTGTTTGATCGGCGGGATCATCGGGATCTCGTTGTCCTACGCCATCGGTTATCTGTTTTCGCTGTTTGTGAAGGAGTGGGAAATGGTGTTTTCGATGGGCTCGATCATTACCGCGTTTGCCTGCTCGACACTGATCGGCATTGTGTTCGGTTTTGTGCCGGCGCGAAATGCGGCGCGGTTGGACCCGATAGAGGCATTGGCAAGGGACTGATCCCTATCTGCCAATGAGGACCCCATGTGGGAGGGGGCTTGCTCCCGATAGCAATTTTTCAGTCAAAGATGTAATGGCTGATACACCGCTATCGGGAGCAAGCCCCCTCCCACAGTTTGATCTGCGTGCGCCTAGAAACGGGTGCTGTCTTGGGTCGAGTACATCCACCGCAACAACGAATGCCGCCCACTGATCCCCAGCTTGATCGCCGCGCGCTTGAGGTAGCTTTCGATGGTGTTGACCTTCAATGCCAGTTGTTCGGCCAGCTCCGGTGCGGTGCGCCCGGCCAGCAGGCCCACGCACACTTGCAGTTCACGGTTGGACAGGGTCAGCCCCGATTGCACCAGGCGCTCCTGGATGCGTCGGCGCAGGGTTTCGATGCCCTGGTGCTGTGGCACCGCCGGTGGGCTGTCCTGACGGCCAGGCTGAATCGCGGTGATGTGTTTTTCCACCATGGGCAGCAACAGCGTGGAGAAGTCCTGCAACATGCTGCGCTCTTGGGCGGAAAAACTCTGCGAGGGGTGCGAGCGGTACACCGACAGCACGTAGCGCACATCGTCCTTGTGTCGGGTGAGGTGCAATTGTGCGGCGGGTTGCTCGGCCCCCAGGGTTGCCACCGAGTCGGTGTAGACCGGGCTGATCTTGCGGCGGCTGTGGCCTTCGCTGTTGACCTGCAGCTGGGTGATATGGGTGGCGTCCACAGCCAGTTGGGTGAGGATGAGGTCATGCAGCATACGTGGGAAATGGCGGCTGCCGGTGCTGGCGATGACCTTGCCTATATGTGGGAACAGGTGTGAGTTCATCAATTCGTCCATGAGTTTCGGGTACAGGTATTGGGCGTTATAGCGGCGGGATTCAACAAGGTAACCGGTATGAATAACCTGCACAGATAATCCTCCCCGCCGCCACCATGCTAGTACAGGCTGGCAAAGGCAGGGGGATCCAATCGATAAAATTCAGATTAAAAACGCATAACGGTAGTCGGATCCGTCCGACCACCGCCAGGATAAAAATCACTTTACGTATAGGCGCTATCTCACAGCAGAGGGCGCTGTCGCGGCCTGACGCACCGTGTTGCGGCCGCACTTGGCCAGGGCCTGATGCACATCCGCCAACAGGTCGGCGACGTCTTCAAGCCCCACCGACAAACGCACCAGGCCCTCGCTGATACCGTGCTGCGCAAGTTGCTCGGGGGTATAGGTGGAGTGGGTCATGCTCGCCGGATGTTGCGCCAACGATTCTGCATCCCCCAGGCTGACCGCACGGGTGAACAGTTGCAGTGCGTTCATAAAGCGCCGCCCCGTCTCGATCCCGCCCTTGAGTTCAAAGGCAATCATGCCGCCGGGCAGTTTCATTTGCCGGGTCGCCAGTTCGTACTGTGGGAAGGACCGCAGCCCGGGGTAGATCACACTCTCCACGGCCGGGTGAGCCTGTAAGGCTTCGGCCAGCGCCTGGGCATTGCTGCAATGGCGGTCCATGCGCAGGGCCAGGGTCTTGAGGCCGCGCATCAGCAACGACGCGTCCTGGGGCGACATCACCGCGCCGGTCAGGTCCTTGAGCCCTTGCAGGCGAATGCGCTGTGCCAGCGCCTGGTTGCTCACCGCAATGCCTGCGGTGATGTCGCCATGGCCGCTGAGGTATTTGGTGGCCGAGTGCACCACCACATCGGCGCCCAGTTCCAGGGGCCGTTGCAGGTAGGGCGTGCAGTAGGTGTTGTCGACCACCAGGGTGACATTCGGCTGTTGATGGGCAAGCCTGGCCACGGCGGCGATGTCGATCAGGCGCAGGTTGGGGTTGGCCGGGGTTTCGCAGTAGATCATGCGGGTCGCCGGGGACAAGGCCGCTTGCAGGGCGGCCAGGTCGGTCAGGTCAACATGCCGCACCTTGATGCCGAATTCGCCGATGCCGTGGTGCAACAGAGCGAAGGTGCAGCCATACAGGGTCTGGCTGACGATCACCTCGTCGCCCGGGCGTAGCAGGGTCCAGAACGTCGCGGCAATCGCGCCCATGCCGGAGCTGAAGGCCACCGCCGCTTCACCGTTTTCCAGGGTGGCCATGCGTGATTCCAGCAGCGCCAGGGTCGGGTTGGAAATGCGCGTGTAGAAGTGGCCGCTGGCTTCGCCGGCAAAGCACGCGGCGCCGTATTCAACCGTGGGAAAGGCGAAGGTGGCCGACAGGTAAATCGGCGGTACGAGCGCGCCGTGGTGGTCCTTGGGGTCATAGCCGTGGTGAATGGCACGGGTGGAAAAACCGCAGCTGTTGTGTTTATTGGTCATGTCGGGCGCTCCTTATTTCCTACAATGCTATGCTCATAACCACGGACGAACCTTGCAAAAACTGCTGGAAAAACCCGCGTTTGTGAATCAAACACCGATAAAAATAATGATTAGAGGCACGTTATGCCCATCAAGCTGGACCGCACCGACAAAGCCCTTTTAAACGCATTGCAGGGCAACGCCCGCCTGACCGTGGCCGAACTGGCCGAGCGGGTCGCCTTGACGACCTCACCCTGCTGGCGCCGGGTGCGCACCCTGGAGGAAAGCGGGGTGATCAGCGGCTACCAGGCGATCCTCTCGCCCAAGGCGCTGGGCTATGGGGTGACCGCGTTTGTCAGCATCATGATGGACAGCCACACCCAGGAAATCGCCCGCGCGTTCGAGCAGCGCCTGTTGGAGATTCCGGAAATCGTGGCGTGCCATAACGTGTCGGGCCGCTATGATTTTTTGCTGGAAGTGGTGGCCAAGGACCTGGAATCGTTCGGCGAGTTTGCCCGCGAAGTCTTGCAGACCTTGCCCTGCGTCAAGGAAATCTATTCGAGCTTTTCGTACAAGTCGGTGCGGCCGTTGCGGGTAATTCCGTTGCCGGGGTGAACGGCTCAAAACACCTCAATTGGCTTTTCTGTAGGAGCAAGCTTGCTCGCGAAAAACCTGAGAGCGCCGCGCTTGGGCTGTAAACCCGCGTCATCGTTGACGACCTTCGCGGGCAAGCCCGCTCCTACAGGGATTCGCGCCCGGCATGGGCATTGCTCTGCGCCACTTCATGCAACAACGCCTCAAACACCCGCTGCACCCGTGGCTCATCACTGTGGGCCACATTGAAGCGCATCGAGTCGCGATGGGCCGGGTCGTAGCCAAACAGCCCACCGGGCGCCAGCACCATGCTGCGTTTCAACGCTTCCTGGGCCAGCAATTCGCCGTTCACCCCCTTCGGCAGACGCGCCCAGATAAACATTCCGCCTTCATAGGCCATCGGCAGTTCGCAGCCGCAGCGCTTGAGCCAATGTTCGACGCGTCCACCGGCCTCCATCAGGCGTTGCACCATGCGCTTGCGATGCTTGGCATAACTGCCTTCGGTGAGCATACGGTAGACGATCTGTTCGAACAGTTCGGAGGTTACGCCGCCGCTCATCAACTTCATATTGGTGAGGTTGGCAGCCAGTTGCGGCGCGGCCACGACGTAGCTGACCCGGGTGTTGGCGCTGAGGATCTTGGAGAACCCTGACAAGTAGGTGACCTGGTCGAGCCCGGCGACGGCAGCCAGGCGCGGGGGAGGGTTGGGGTGCAGGTCGCCATACAGATCATCCTCGACGATATGGCAGTGGTATTGCTGGGTCAGCTGCAGCAGGCGAAACGCTTGGCTGGGGCTGAAGGTATGCCCGGTGGGGTTATGCAAAACGCTGGTGGTCAGGTAGAGGCTGGGGCGGTGTTCGGCCAGCAACTGTTCGAGGGCTGCGAAATCGAAACCGTCGGGGCGGCGCTCAATGGTAACGACCTTGACCCCATGCAGCGCCAGGTTGGCGTGGAAGTTGAAGTAGCACGGCGCGTCGAGCAACACCGTGTCGCCAGGTCGGGCCAGCAGGCGCATAAGCATGTCCAGGCCCTGCACAGTGTTGGGCGTGGTGATGATCTGTTCCACGGGCACCGACAAACCTTCACCGTGCAGTTTCTGTTGCAGCGCCTGGCGCAACGGCAGCAGCCCGGCTGGCGTGCCCAAGCCTGCGATGCGCAGCGTTGGCGCACGCACCACGCTGCGCATGGCCTGGCGAATCGCTTCGCCATTGAGCCACTCCTCCGGCAAGTGCCCACCGCCGGGGCGCAGTTCGCCACTGGCGGTGACCAGCGGGCGACGCAATATGCTGAGCAGGTCCTGGGGCAGCAAGTCGACCCAGGTCGCCGTTGCCGGCCGGGCGCTGTCCATCGCCACGAAGTAGCCACGGCCCTGGCTGGAGGTGAGCAAATGGCGCCCGCGCAGGCGGTCCAGCGCCTCATTGACGGTGAACTTGCTCACGCCCAGGGTCTGGGTCAATTCCCGTACCGACGGCAACTTGCTGCCCGGCGCCCATTCGCCGTTCTCGATGGCCTGGCTGAACGCCTCGACGATCTGCTGGACCTTGGGGGTGCCTTCCACAAAAGCGATGGCGGATACAAACATGACGGGACCTTATGTTTGCCGGTGATTTTACCGGTGAAGTAAGGCCGGATTAGGCATCACTTTACCTGCCTTGTGCAATGCCGCTGCCCTAGACTGCGCCGTAACCAGACCGCCAAGGCCGCCCTGGGGCGGGCGCTTGAGGCGTGTTTCTCTCCATTCAAGGTCCGCGGCCATGACAAGTGCATTAACCCTGTCTTCGTTTCTCTACTTCCTGCTGTTTTGCACCACCATGACCTTCAGCCCCGGCCCCATGACCCTGCTGTTGCTGAGCCTGGGCTTGAAGGACGGCCTGCGCAGTTCGATCCCGGCGCAGATCGGCGCCAGTGTGTCGTACCTGATTTCCATGCTGATTTTTGCCGTCGGTTTCTCGGAACTGATCAAGGGCAACCTTGCCATTACCCAGACCATCCAGTTTGTCGGGGTAGCCTATATTCTCTACCTGGCCTACAAGCAGTGGACCAACAGCGGCGTGTCGATCAACAGCGCGGGCGCCGTGGAAGGCTCGCGCAGCCTGTTTGGCAAAGGGCTATTGACCGGGTTTTCCAACCCCAAGACCATCATCATGTTCAGCGCGGTGTTCCCGCAGTTTGCTGGCGCGGGGGAGCACAGTTCGGCGGCGGACATCGCCATCCTCGGGGCGACCTTCCTGTTGCTGCAATTTGCCAGCGGGTGCCTGTATTGCTATTTCGGCCAGCGCATCAAGCATGTACTGGAAAACCCCAATCGGCGGGTGTTGTTGCAGCGGGTCACCGCAGTGCTGCTGTTGGGCGTTGCATGGATGCTGGCGCGTGGCTTTTCACACTGAAGGATTAGCGTGTAAGCAGTAGTGGCGATTTGACGTTACCCTGTTAGACTCCAGGCACTCACTCAGGATTGCACCCCACCATGCCAGCCGTAGGAGGAAAGGGACTTCCGCTTGCTTCGCGCTTGTACAAATCTCGTCTTCTGGGGCTGAGCCTCGGCTTCATCTGCGTGGTGTTTGCTATGTATCCGCTGAGTCCTTCCCTTTGGGTGTGGGCCTGGATGCTGATCAACGCTTTTGTGTGGCCGCATGTGGCTTTTCAGTTTTCTTTGCGTGCAGCCCATACCTTGCGCAGTGAGCGCCGTAGCCTGTTGTTCGATTCTTTTTGCGGCGGGTTTTGGGTCGGCGCGATGCACTTCAACCCACTGCCCAGCGTCACCACCCTGTCGATGATGACCATGAACAACGTGGCCATCGGCGGCACGCGCTTTATGCTGGCGGGGTGGGCGGCGCAGGCGCTGGGGCTGGGCGCGGCGCTGCTGATTTTTGCGCCTGGTTTTATCGCCGTGACCACCCAGGCCCAGTTGTATGCCTGCCTGCCGATCCTGATGCTGTATCCCCTGGTGCTGGGCTGGATCTGCTACCGCCAGGCCGTGACCCTGGCCCGGCACAAGCGTGAGCTGTTGGCCTTGAGCCGCACCGACAGCTTGTCCGGCCTGCTCAACCACGGTGCCTGGAAAGACCACCTGGACATCGAGTTCCAACGCTGCCGCCGAAACCAGGCGGGCGCCGCCATCGCGCTGATTGATATCGACCACTTCAAGACCATCAACGACACCTACGGCCATGTGACCGGCGATATCGTTCTGCGCCAATTGAGCAAAGTGCTGCGTCAGAACCTGCGCGCCACCGATCTGGCCGGGCGTTATGGCGGCGATGAGTTCTGCGTGATCCTGCCGGACATGCCCCTCAATCGCGCCACCGAAGTGATGGAGGCCTTGCGCGATCGCTTCAACGCCTTGGCCTATGCCCAGGACCCGGCATTGCGCGTCAGCTTGAGTATCGGCCTGGCGCCGTACCAGCCGACCCACGCTGACTCCATCGGTTGGCTCAACGATGCCGACCAGGCGTTGTACGAAGCCAAGAGCAGCGGGCGCAACCGGGTGAACGCCGTGCAGGAGGGTTGGTTGCGGTCGGTCTAGTGAGATAGGGTGTGGGGAGCCCATTCCAACAAAAAAGGATCGCTCCATGCTCTTCACTTTCCCGCGTACCCTGCTGGCCGCCACCCTGGCGTTGTCCTTCGTCATGCCGGCCTACAGCGCCGAACCTCACAAGCAGATCCAGGCGGATGCCGAGCAGTACAAGGCCCAGGCCCTGAAGCTGTTGGAGCGCCTGGTAAATATCGACTCGGGGTCAGGTTACGAGCCGGGCCTGACCCAAGTGCGTGACATCGCCGTGGATGAGTTGAAGCAATTGGGGTTCAGCATTGAATTGGTACCGGACAAGGCGGCCAATAACAGCCACGTGGTTGCCACCCTCAAAGGCACCGGCAAGGCCAGGATCCTGCTGATGGCGCACATGGACACTGTCTTCAAGGAAGGCTCGGCCGCCGAGCGCCCGTTCCACATCAAGGATGGTCGTGCCTATGGTCCCGGCGTGATGGATGACAAGGGCGGCATCGTCGCCGGCATCTACGCGCTGAAAGTCCTGAAAAACCAGGGCTTCAAGGACTACGCACAGATCACCTTCCTGCTCGACGCCAGCGAAGAAACCGGCTCTGAGGCTGCTTCGGAACTGATCCGTAAAACCGCCAAGGGCCATGACGTGACCCTCAACCTGGAACCCGGCCGCCCAGCGGACGGCCTGGTGGTATGGCGCAAAGGCAGCGCGACCGCGGTGGTCGAAGTCAAAGGCAAGTCCGCCCACGCCGGCGTCGCCCCGGAACTGGGACGCAACGCCGCCATGGAGGCCGCGCACCAGATCCTGCAACTGGGCAAGCTCGGCGATGAGGAGAAGAAGACCACCATCAACTTCACCGTGCTCAAATCCGGTGACCGCACTAACGTTATCCCCGACCAGGCCACTGCCAAGGCCGACGTACGTGCGGCGGTGCCGGAAGAGTTCGATCGAATCGAGAAGGATCTGGCGCGGGTATCAGCCAACAAGTTGATCCCCGACACAGAAGTGAAAACCAGCCTGCAACGTGGTTTGCCACCAATGCCGCAAACGGCTGAATCGGATAAGTTGGTGGCGATCGCCCAAGGTATTTATGGCGAGTTGGGGCGCAAATTGACCATCGAAGGCAGTGGCGGCGCGGCAGATGCCAGCTTGTCGGCCGGGGTAGGGACGCCGACGTTGGATGGGTTTGGGATTGTGGGGGGCAATATCCACACGGCGGAGGAATATGCCGAGGTGGAGAGCGTGGCGCCGCGGGTTTATCTGTTGAGCCGGATGATTATGGAGCTGGCCAAGCGCTGATCGGAGCGTTGGATTGAAGCACTGAAGAGATTCAAATGTGGGAGGGGGCTTGCTCCCGATGGCGGTGGATCAGCTTGCATATGCATTGACTGAATCACTGCTATCGGGGGCAAGCCCCCTCCCACATTGGATATTCAGTGTATCCAAGACTCGGGTCACCATGTGGCAGGGTCTTCGAGGCTGGCTTTTTGGAGGTCTTCTTTCCACCACTCATTAGCTAATCTATAAATTTCTTCGAAAAAGCCTTTTGGATTGTCCATGTCACTCCATCCCCAAGGCAGGGTGCAGTAATAGCCGGGAGCCTGTTTCAATAAGTGCGAAAAATTATAGGTTTCGTCGCTAAGTGCAGCCCCCAATTTGTCGCATAAGACCTTGCGATGTCGATAGCTTAGATCTGAAGATTTCTCAATTATGTATTTTTTGATCAGTCGCTCTCTGTCTGTGTCAAGGTTGATGTCGTAACATGCAAGCTCTTCACCTACGGTCTCTTCGCGATCATAAATATCGAACGGGCTGAGTAAATGGCGAAGTTTCGGTGCGTACGGGATATCTAGAAAAGGGTGTTTCAGCATTGGTCATTGCTCACAGGGAATACGGTATAAAGTTCTTTGGTTTCGCGATCGAATTTCGCAATCGCTGTATCCATATTTTCATCAAGGATTGGATTGTTCCGATCAGTAGGGTTTGGTATATATCCTCTTCCGCAACCCTGCATTTCGATTCGGACAATTGGGTTGCCGTAGTAATCTTCCCCGGTAAAAGGCGGTAGATTGCGTTCCGCTCTTGTGGTCGCCTCACTTAATACAGCGAATTGCGCTCGATGACTTTTAAATTGTGTGCTTAGCTGCATTGGGTTTTTCCTTTTACTGGGGGTTGTTTATTTGTTTAGGGTCGTTAGCTCGCATCGGACTCTATCTTGTAGTGCTGTAAGCAGCGTAACAGCACAGCCATGAATTGCCGGTGATCAATTATTTCGTCATCAAAATAGGTGTCGAAAAGATAAAAAACAGAATCAAAGTTTTCATCTGTATTTAAATAGTAGTGAAGTGTGTCGATATGCCATTGTTGGATTTCAGGCTTATATGATAGAAATTCTGGTTTAGTCAATTTTTCAAAAAGCTCGGCGAGTTCTGTTTCGTTGTTGACATTTTTTGAAGCGATGAAGCGCTCTCTTTCAGGGTCGTCGTAGTTTTCAATGCTGTAGGTGAATAGTAGGCTTTTGAGTGTTGATAGTTCTGGTCTGAGCTTCATGTTTAGAATTCCGTGTACGCAGTAATCGGATTGCCATCATTATCAAGTATTACAATAGCTTTGCTTTGTCTTCCGTATTCAAAATTATTTTTTTTATATCCTTCTCCAATTATTTTTCCCATGTGCATTGGTCTGCGAGATGTTTGTAGATTTGTATATTTAAATATAAGTTGTGCGCGATAAATGGCGTTGAGTTGGTCCCGGTGGCTGAAATATCGAGTGGCTGCAGTAGGTATTTTGGGTTCACCATCTTTTCTTCCACCAATGTATCTTTCGATTTCTTCTGTTGTTGGGTTTTTACCTGATCTTACTCTTTCGAGTTGGGAGTCGGGGGTTGTCTGCGCGCCGTGCTTCTCCAAAAAATGTGCTCTTGGGAATGCTTGTTCGATCTCTTTCAAACGTCTGTAGGCGTTTGCCTCGGCTAGCTCATCAATTCTCGCCTGCCGCTGCGCGCGGGTCAGTTGCGGTAAGGCAGGCTCTCCGTGGTTAACACTCTCCGCAGGATTTGGAGCACTAGTGCTGGGTTTACACCCGTCAGCACCTGGGCATGTATTTAAGCCTAGCGGATCTACCCATCCCGTCGGATTGGGCACGTACTGGTAACCATTGATCCCACCCGCCAGCTTCACCGGATCCGGCGTCAGGTAGCGACCAATATCCGGATTGTAGTAGCGATGGCGGTTGTAGTGCAGTCCGCTTTCCTGGTCGAAAT
>NZ_SPKP01000043.1:0-251 GCF_023127835.1 Pseudomonas sp. B329
CAGCGGCACATCAACGTTGGTGGCAGGCGACTGCGTGTCACCGTCCTTGACCACCACACCGACCTGCTGGCCGCTGGTGTTGCCCGGCAGCGTCACGGTGCCTTGGCCTTTGTCGTCCAGAGTGACTGGTTTACCAATCGGCTTGCCGGTCTGGTCCTGCACCTGCACGGTCGCGCCCGGCTTGCCGGTGACCACTACATTGCCAGTGGCTGGATCGACAGTGCCCAACTGCGGTGCCAACAGCGGCACAT
>NZ_SPKP01000043.1:348-43749 GCF_023127835.1 Pseudomonas sp. B329
TACGGTGCCTTGGCCTTTGTCGTCCAGAGTGACTGGTTTACCAATCGGATTGCCGGTCTGGTCCTGCACCTGCACGGTCGCACCTGGCTTGCCGGTGACTACTACGTTGCCAGTGGCTGGATCGACAGTGCCCAACTGCGGTGCCAACAGCGGCACATCAACGTTGGTGGCAGGCGACTGCGTGTCACCGTCCTTGACCACCACACCGACCTGCTGGCCGCTGGTGTTGCCCGGCAGCGTCACGGTGCCCTGACCGTTGTCGTCCAAAGTGACTGGGTTGCCAATCGGGTTGCCGTTCTGGTCTTGCACCTGCACGGTCGCACCTGGCTTGCCGGTGACCGGCAATTCCCCAGTGTCGGGATTTAGCGTGCCCAGCGTAGGCTTCATCAGCGGCAGGGTGAGTGCTACGGAAGGATCAGACTGAAGGCCATTCTCCGTCTGAGTCGTGGTGATAGTTTGATGACTGGCGCTTGAAGGTAGCTCGACCTGCACACGGCCATCATTACCCAGCGTGCCGGAGGCAAGTACCTGACCACCCTCCCCCTTGACCTCAAATGTAGCGCCAGGGCGGCCCTGGATAGCGAGCTTGTTGGCCTGGGTATCGAAACTGATCACAGGCGCAGACGGTTTGGTAGCGCTGACAGCAGCGTCTGCGTTTGCGCCACCACCACCGCCCCCACTGCCGCCACTGTGAGTCGCCAACGCCACCACGCCGCCGAGCCCAAGTGCGCCAAGGAGCCACATGAAGGTGTTGTCACCGTCCTCCACAAGCAGCTCATCTACATTGGAAATCTCTTTTAAAGAAAGTGATGCCTGGCTTGGCTCATAAGTCGCGTGCCAGAATTTCCCTTCGTTTTCCAACACCAACTCATTGTGCAGACCGTCAGCCGCCACAACAAAAAAGCCCTTGAGCACGACCTGCTCACCGGACTTCAACACGATGACCAAATCGTCGCCAGCCCGCGAAGCAGACTTCAGCGTTTCAGGATTCAACGAAATCTTTACGATACTGGGGCTGCCAACGGTGGTGGAATTACCCGTTGCCTGCTCTACCAGTTTTCCAGATTTGATATCTATCAAACTAACCTGCGCCATACGTGCTTTCGCTCCAACTATGAGAAATCGGACTGAGCGCCCTTCAAACAACGTCGAGGGCTGGTCAGCCAAACCAATAACGTCCGGTCACACATGCGGTGATCGGACATTTACCGGTGCACATACTCGTGAGAAATTTCCTGCCAATATGTAGGACATTTCCCAGCAGCATCACGACTGACTCGAGCAGGCGTTTCAGAAAAAAGGAGAGAAAACTCATAGCGATCGTTGACGAGCCAGCCAACGCTGGCCCGTTTTTTTGACGTGACTATCGAGCGGAACTGATCAGTTGAGAGGGCTCCCAACCTCCGCCTAGCGCCTTGTATAGCTGGACTTGACTGTCCAGCTTAAGCAGTTGATCACTCAACAGCCTTTGCTCGGCCGTGAACAACAGTCGCTGGGCATCGAGGAGGGTCAAATGGCTGTCAACACCCGTTTCATAGCGCTGCTGCGCCAAATCGAAATAGGCGCGACTGTCCATCACCAGATCACGCTGGGCTTGCAACTGCTTGCCAAAGGTGCCCTGAGCTGCCAAGCCATCGGCTACCTCGCGAAACGCGGTCTGGATGCTCTTTTCGTACTGGGCAACGCTGATGTCTTTCTGGATTTCGGCGTAATCAAGGCTCGCACGCAACCGTCCTCCATTGAAAATCGGTACGCTGATCTGCGGGGCAAAGCTCCAACTGCCCTGGCCGCCATTGAGCAGGTCACCCAACTCACTGCTGGCCGACCCAGCCGTCGCAGTTAAGCGGATCGAGGGAAAGAATGCCGCCCGAGCTGCGCCGATGTTGGCATTCGCGGCCAATAACTGGTGCTCGGCCTGCAGGATATCCGGACGGTGGCGCAGCAGATCGGACGGCAGGCCCACGGGTATATCTGCCAGGACGGCGCCCTCCAGTGGCGTGCCATTGGGCAGATCATCCGGCAGGTTGGCGCCCAGCAGCAGCCGCAAGGCGTTGACGTCCTGGGCGACTTGCCGTGTGTATTGCAGCATTTGCGCCTTGGCCGTGTCGACTTGAGTGCGCGCTTGACGCACATCGAGCTCGGAAGACGTACCTGCCCGATGCGCCTGGCTGATCAGCTTCAGGCTGGCGCTGTAGCTATCAAAGGTTCTGGTGGTCAGCTCAAGCAACGCCTGGTCGGTACGCCACGTCAGATACGCGCTCGCCACATCGGCGATCAAGCCGATACGGATGCTGTTCTGTGCCTGTGCGGTGGCCAGGTAATTTTCCAGGGCCGCCGCGTTGAGGCTGCTGACGCGTCCAAATACATCCAGTTCATAAGAGGTGATGCCGACATTCAGCCCATATTGACTCTGAATACCGGCGCTCCCCGTACTCGACAGATCAGCCGGCAACCGCTGCCGGTTGCCGCTGCCATTCATATCCACAGAGGGAAACAGCGCCGAGCGCTGGATCCGGTATTGCGCACGATACGCCTGGACATTCAGGGCCGCGACACGCAGATCCCGGTTGTTCTCCAGAGCCACGGCGATCATCCGTCGCAGCCCATCGTCGCGGAAAAAGTCATTCCACAGCACACGAGGTGCATTGGCCTCGATCATGCCGGGCTGGGCATAGGCAGCCCCTTGCGGCCACGCATTTTCAGCAGGAACTTCAAGCCAGGACTTTTCCGGAATCAGGCTGCACCCCGACACGCCAAGTCCGATACAAACGCAGAGCGTCAATGCTTTAAGTCTCATGCTTGCTCTCCCGACGGGGCGTTATCCGGTGTTTTCTTTTTGTTCAAAAGGCCGGTGACGAACGTGTAGAACAGCGGCACGAAAAAGATCGCCAGGAAGGTCGCCGCCAGCGTACCGCCCACCACGCCGGTGCCGATGGAGTGCTGGCTGCCGCTGCTCGCGCCGACAGCCCGGGCCAAGGGCAACACGCCCATAATGAATGCAATCGAGGTCATGATGATCGGCCGCAAACGCAGGCGGGCAGCCTCCACGGCGGCTTCGACCAGCGTGCGTCCCTGGTGCTCATAAAGGTCTTTGGCAAACTCCACGATCAAGATCGCGTTCTTCGCTGCCAAGCCCATGGTGGTGAGCATCCCGACCTGAAAGAACACGTCGTTGGACAGCCCGCGCAGCAAGGTGGCGCACACAGCGCCAAGAATACCCAGTGGCACCACCAACAGCACCGACACCGGAATCGTCCAGCTCTCATACAGCGCGGCCAGGCAAAGGAATACAATCAGCAATGAGAGGACATACAGCATTGGCCCCTGCGCACCCGCGTGTCGCTCCTCATAGGACAAACCGGTGTAGGACATCCCGATGCCCGCAGGCATTTTTGCGGCAATACGTTCAACTGCCAGCATGGCATCGCCGGTGCTGTAGCCAGGTGCCGGCGTCCCCAGGAGTTCGATGGCAGAGATACCCCCGTAGCGTTCCAGCTTCGGCGAACCATACACCCACTTGCCCGTGGCGAACGCCGAAAACGGCACCATTTCGCCCTGTGCGTTGCGTACGTACCACTTGTCGAAGTCTTCAGGCGCGATGCGTGAATCCTGATCACCCTGTACATACACCCGCTTGACGCGGCCGCCGTCGATGAAGTCATTGACATAGGCCGAGCCCCAGGCGACCGACATCGTCTGGTTGATGTCGGCGATGGACACCTGCAGCGCCCGCGCCTGCTCATCATTGATGATGACCTGGTACTGCGCTTCATCATCCAGGCCGTTAGGCCGGGTCAACATCAACGTCGGATCTTGTGCCGCCAACCCCAGGAACTGATTACGGGCAGCCATCAGGCCGGCATGCCCGACATTGCCGTTGTCCTGCAGGAACACGTTGAACCCGGTCGAGTTACCCATCTCCAGGATCGCGGGTGGCACCAGGGCAATCACGTTGGCGTCTTTGATCGAGCCAAACTTCGCGTTCAAGCGCTTGGCGATAGCAAACACCGATAGGTCAGGCGATGTACGCTCGGCAAACGGCCGCAAGGCCACGAACACGATCCCGCTGCTCTGGCCGCGACCGGCAAAGTTGAAACCGTTCACGGTGAAGGCCGATGAAATGCCGACGCCTTCATCTTCCAACAGGAATTTACGCACCTGCCCCAGGACGTCTTCGGTCCGTTCTGCGCTGGCGTTCTGTGGCAGTTGCACCTGAACCGCCATGATGCCCTGGTCTTCGTCAGGCAAAAATGCCATTGGGATCTTGGTAAACAGCAACCCGGCTCCCACGGTCAATAACAGGTAAATACCCATGAAGCGCCAGCGCCGCGTGAGGATGCCTTTGACGCTGCGCTCATAGCGCAGCGTGTTTTTTTCGAACGTGCGGTTGAACCAGCCAAAGAAGCCCTTTTTCTCGTGCGCGCCGGCTTTGTGCGGCTTGAGCAAGGTGGCACACAGCGCTGGGGTAAATATCAGGGCAACCAGCACCGAAAAGCTCATCGCGGCAATGATGGTGATCGAGAATTGCCGATAGATCACACCCGCAGAGCCACTGAAGAATGCCATCGGCATGAACACCGCCGAGATCACCAGGCCGATACCCACTAAGGCTCCGGAAATCTGGTCCATGGATTTGCGTGTCGCCTCTTTAGGCGACAACCCCTCCTCGGCCATGATCCGCTCGACGTTCTCCACCACCACGATGGCGTCGTCCACCAGCAGACCAATGGCCAGCACCATGGCAAACATGGTCATCACGTTGATGGTAAAACCAAAGGCGAACAACACGCCGAACGTGGCCAGCAGCACCACCGGTACCGCCAACGAAGGAATCAGCGTGGCCCGAACGTTCTGCAAGAACAGGAACATCACCAGAAACACCAGCACGATCGCTTCGAACAGGGTGTAGATCACCGACTTGATCGAGGCTGCCACCACGGGCGAGGTGTCGTAGGGGAATACAATCTCGACCCCTTCCGGCAGGTAAGGTTTGAGCTCATCCGCGGTTTTCTTGACCGCCGCGACCGCATCCAACAGGTTGGCACCGGTGGCAAGGCGCAACGCAAGCCCCGAGGCAGGCTTGCCATTGAATTGACTGGAAATGGAAAAGTTTTCTGCTTGAAGCCCCACTTCGGCCACATCTTTGATACGCACCTGCGAGCCGTCGGGATTGACCTTGAGCAGGATCTCGCGGAACTCGTCCACGGTGGTCATGCGCGTCTTGCCAATGATGGTGGCCGACAGCTCAATACCTTTACGTGCAGGCAAACCACCTAGCATCCCGGATGACACCTGGACGTTCTGCGCCGAGATCGCGCTCATGACGTCCTGGGGCACCAATTGATAGCTGTTGAGCTTGCCGGGGTCGAGCCAGATACGCATGGCGTTCTGTGAACCCAGGACTAAAAAGTCACCGACCCCCTTGGTCCGTGAAATAGGGTCCTGGAGATTGGCGACAATCAGGTTGCCCATGTCGAAGTCCGACATTCGACCATCGGTCGAGACCAGCCCCAGAATCAACATGAAGTTGACCTGATACTTCACCACCCTAATGCCTTGGCGCTGGACCTCTTCGGGCAACATGGGGGTAGCCAGTTGCAGCTTGTTCTGCACCTGCACCTGGGCGATATCCGGGTCGGTGCCCTGATCGAAGGTGACGATGATCTGCATGCTGCCATCGGTGTTGCTGGATGAGGAGATATAACGCAACCCATCCAGGCCATTGAGCTGCTGCTCGATCACCTGCACCACCGTGTCCTGCACGGTCTGCGCTGACGCACCCGGGTAGGTCACGGTGATCTGCACGGCGGGTGGCGCAATATTCGGATACTGGTTGACGGGCAGCGAAATCACCGCCAACGCGCCCCCCAACATGAGCATCAAGGCGATAACCCAGGCAAAAATCGGCCTGTCGATAAAGAAACGGGACATGGGTATCAGCTCCCTTCGCCGGTCGTGGCGCTGAAGTCGCTGATCAACTCAACGTTAGTGGCCGGGCTGGCCTTGACCTTTGCTCCCGCGCGCAAGCGTTGCACCCCTTCGGTGACCACTTGCTCTCCAGCTTCGATCCCCTTGCCGACCAGCCAGGCATTACCCACGGTGCGCAAGGTTTGCAGTTCACGCAGCTCGACAGTCTCATCCGGCTTGATCACCCAAGCCGTGGCGACGCCCCGGCTGTCGCGAATGATGCCTTGCTGCGGCACCAGTTTGGCCGCCTCGCGCACGCCTTCCTTAAGTTGTGCATGGACGAACATCCCGGGCAGCAACTTACCGTTGGGGTTAGGAAACACCGCACGCAGAGTCACAGAGCCTGTGCCGGGATCAACGCTGACTTCAGAGAACTTCAACGTACCCGGCAATGGGTATGCACTGCCATCATCCAGGGTCAGGGTGACGTGTGCCTGCCCCGCACCCGTGCTCTGCAAGCTGCCAGACTCCAGCGCACGCTCCAGTGCCAACATGCGAGTAATGGGTTGGGTCACATCGACATAGATGGGGTCCAGCTGGTTGACCGTCGCCAGTTCCGTGCCCTGCCCGTTCGTCACCAGTGCACCTTCAGTGATGTTGGAGCGCCCGATCCGCCCGCTGATCGGCGACAGCACCTTGGTGTACTGGACGTTGATGCTGGCGACCTGAACATCGGCCTTGGCCTGCTTCCACGCCGCTTGCGCGTCGTCATGCTGCTGGCGGCTGATGGCTTTGGTTTCCAGCAGGCTCGCGTAGCGTTTGGCCAGGTTTTGCGCGGTGTCCAGGTTGGCCTGCGCGCGGGCCAGGGTGGCCTGATAGGTCGCCGGATCAATCTGGTAGAGCTGCTGCCCTTCCTTGACCTGAGCACCTTCTTCAAACAGACGCTTTTGCAGAATGCCACTGACTTGCGGGCGTACCTGCGCAACGCGATAAGCCGAGGTTCGCCCAGGCAGATCAGTGGTCATGACCAAGGACTCGGCCTTGACCGTATAGACCCCAACCTCCACCGGAGCACTGGCGGTCGAAACCTGTTCGGATTGATTACAGCCCACCAGTAACGCGGTGGTGAGCGGAAGAATATGTACAGCACGCGACGGCCATCTGAGCTTCACCAGAAGCACTCCCCAGGAAGATGAAAAAAAAGATACGTGAACCACGATAAGGTTCAGTGTATCACTATACGATTCACCAAAATCAATCTGTACTTTTCAAAAACCCTTGGCGAACGCTCAAACATCACGCAATCACGTGCGCCAAATGTGGTGATCACCAGGACCTGAGGGCGCTATCGGGTAAGATGGGCGCCCGGCAAAAAGGCGAGCGAATAAGACATGAGCGACGAGACACTCAAGCAGGAACAAAAAAACGGTGGCATTCAGGTCATTGCGCGGGCTGCCGCCATCATGCGTGCACTGGGAAACAACCCAAAGGGCTTGAGCCATGCGGCGATTGCACAAGCCGTCGACCTGCCTCGCTCGACGGTGCAACGGATCATTACCGCCCTGGAAGAAGAACGCCTGGTTGAATCCATCGGCCCACAGGGCGGCTTTCGGCTGGGGACCGCATTGGGCTTGCTGATCAACCAGACCCAGACCGACATCATTTCATCGGTTCAGCCCTTTCTGATCGAGCTTGGCCAGTTGTTGAACGAGTCGGTGACGTTGTCGTCCTTGATCGGCGACAAGGTGTATGTGATCGATCGAGTGGTGGCTGAACGGGAATTGCGCATTGTTTTTCCAATCGGCATCAACCCCCCATCGTTTGCAACGTCCAGCGGCAAGATACTCCTGGCCGACCTGTCATCTCAGGACCTCGAAGCAATCCTGCCAAAACAGCTGCCGGCGCTGACAAGCACCACGCTGAACAAAAAGGCCCTGCTGGCAGAATTGGAACAGATCCGTGTCAGCGGCATCGCCCAGGAAACGGAAGAGTACATCGAAGGTATTTGCTCCTACGCGACCATCATCCGCACCTACCTGGGCAATTTCTCCATCACGGTCGTGGCCCCGGCCTCGCGGGCAAAGGTTCATGCCGAACGTTTTCAGGCCGCGTTGCTCGAGACCAAAGACGCCATAGAACGTGTGATTGGCCGCCAACACAATTGAGCTACAACACCCAACTTGCCAGCCCTGGCTATCACGGCCGAGCGCTGAAAAAGGCGTTGCGATAAGCAATTGGCCTTTATTCTACTCGGTGGCTTTTTTGCGGCCCGGTTTCTATGGCGGCGCATTGACCAACTCCAACTTGAGCAAAGCCCTGGGAAATTTCCTACATAAGCTGGCTCATCCCCCCATGTATTTTTGGGGTTCCTCCTTTGAGTTATCTCATGGCCGCTCGCATCGATGTGCTCCACTTCGCGAAGCGGCTTTTTTACGCCTCTAACCTGCCTGCAGGAGATCATAGAAAGCCTGTCAGTTACACCGACGCAATAACCGCATCCCGGTATCGCCGAGAGTCGAATCCACGGCCGGCAAGAGTCCGAGACTCAACCTGACCCATTTCTCTCTCAGCGTTACAGCGTTTGCCCAGCCAGCGTTTCGAAGCAGCCTTACCGGGGGACTTGCAGCTGGCATGGGTGAACTCCTTTTCTAGTGAAGCATCGCCCCTCAACGCGAAGCAGCCAGATGCCGCTGGTTTGGCAGTGATGCGATCCGTGCGAGGACAGGAGACCGTGATGAGCACGCCACTTCCCTGCTACCACTGCACCCTTCCCGTGCCTGTCGGCAGCCCCTATACCGCAGTCATCCTGGGTACGACCCGCGAGTTCTGCTGCGCGAGTTGTCAGGCCGTGGCCCAAGCCATTGCTGCCAATAATCTGGAGGGTTACTACGGCCACCGCAGTGAAGCCTCGACCAACCCCGAAACGTTGGCAAAGCAGTTGCCGGATGAGCAAGTGCTATACGACCGGGCAGATGTACAGCAACACTTCGTCCAGCATGAGGGTGAGCTGGCCACAACTCTCCTGATGATCGAGGGCATCAACTGCGCGGCCTGCGGCTGGCTGATCGAAAAACACCTGCGCGCTCTGCCGGCGGTGGCTGAAGCGCGACTGAACTTGTCCAACCATCGCTTGAACGTGCGCTGGGATGACCAGCAGCTACCCCTGAGCCAGGTGCTTAACGAGATCAGACAGATCGGCTACGCCGCGTACCCCTATCAGGCCGATCATGCGTCCGAACAACTGGCCAGCGAAAACCGCCTGGCCCTGCGTCAGTTGGGTGTTGCCGGGCTGCTATGGTTCCAGGCGATGATGGCGACCATGGCGACCTGGCCGGAATTCAATTTGGATTTGAGCCCCGAGTTGCACACGATTTTGCGCTGGGTAGCGTTGTTTCTCACCACACCCATCGTCTTCTACAGCTGCGCGCCATTCTTCAAAGGCGCCCTGCGTGACCTGCGCACCCGCCACCTGACCATGGACGTCTCGGTGTCCCTGGCGATAGGGATCGCTTATATCGCCGGGATCTGGACCGCGATTACCGGAGTCGGCGAGTTGTACTTCGATGCCGTGGGTATGTTCGCCTTGTTCTTGCTCGCCGGACGCTACCTGGAACGCCGAGCCCGCGAGCGTACGGCGGCCGCCACCGCGCGCCTGGTGAATCTGCTGCCGGCCTCGTGCCTGCGCCTGGACGCCGACGGCCAGAGCCAACGCATCCTGCTCAGCGAACTGCGCCTGGGCGACAAGGTACTGGTGCATCCCGGCGCCATTCTGCCAGCGGACGGCAAGATCCTCGAAGGCCAGTCGAGCATCGACGAATCCCTGCTCACCGGCGAATACCTGCCGCAACCGCGCAGCCCGGGCGACGCGGTTACCGCCGGCACCCTCAACGTCGATGGCACGCTGACCTTGGAGGTCCTGGCCCTGGGCCAGGACACTCGCCTGTCCGCGATCGTCCATCTGCTGGAGCGAGCCCAGACCGAAAAACCACGCCTGGCCGAAATCGCCGACCGCGCCGCCCAATGGTTCCTGCTGTTCTCGCTGATCGCTGCAGCCGCCATTGGTTTGCTCTGGTGGCAACTGGACGCCTCACGGGCCTTCTGGATCGTCCTGGCAATGCTCGTCGCCACCTGCCCCTGCGCCCTGTCCCTGGCCACACCGACCGCATTGACTGCCGCCACCGGCACCCTGCACAAACTTGGCCTGCTGCTGACTCGCGGCCATGTACTCGAAGGCTTGAATCAGATCGATACGGTGATTTTCGACAAGACCGGCACGCTCACCGAGGGCCGCTTGACTTTGCGTGCGATTCACCCGCTGGGCGATCTCGACAGTCAGCAATGCCTGAGCCTGGCCGCCGCGCTGGAGAACCGCTCCGAACACCCGATAGCCCGAGCCTTCGGCCGTGCGTCGCTGGCTGCCGAACACGTGCTGAACATACCTGGGTTGGGTCTGGAGGGCCGAGTGGGCGAGCAACACCTGCGCATCGGCCAGCCAGCCTTCGTGTGTGACCTGAGCGCTTGTGCAGTTCCGCCGATGCCGAATGAAGCCGGCCAATGGCTGCTGCTGGGCGATAGCCAAGGGCCGCTGGCCTGGCTGGTCCTTGACGACCACCTGCGCAGCGACGCCCCCGCGCTGCTTGCCGCCTGCAAGGCGCGTGGCTGGACCACGCTGCTGCTGTCGGGCGACAGCTCGCCAATGGTTGCCAGCGTCGCCACCGAACTGGGCATTGACGAGGCCCGCGGCGGCCTGAGCCCGAATGACAAGCTGCAAATGCTGCAACAATTGCATCGCCAAGGCCGCAAAGTACTGATGCTCGGCGACGGGGTCAACGATGTACCGGTGCTGGCCGCTGCGGATATCAGCGTGGCCATGGGCTCGGCCACCGACCTGGCCAAGACCAGCGCCGATGCGGTGCTGCTGTCCAACCGCCTGGATGCGTTGGTGCAAGCCTTCCGCCTGGCACGGCGCACACGTCGGATAATCATTGAGAACCTGCTGTGGGGGGCGCTGTATAACGGCCTCATGCTGCCGTTCGCCGCCCTGGGTTGGATCACACCCATCTGGGCCGCAGTCGGCATGTCCATCAGCTCGTTGACGGTGGTACTCAACGCCTTGCGTCTGACACAGATGCCGCGCCAACGCTCCGGCCCAAACCCATGAAAAGGGCATGGAGCGAGCGTCCCTGCCCTTCGTAGCGTGCAGAGTTTCACTCGGCCTGTAGCGCGCCAGCCACCGTCGAGATATCAGCAATCAGCGCCATGGCGGACAGCGCGGCTTGATGCACGTGCGGCGCTGCAGCCGCACAGGCATCGGCGGCTACCGTGATGGCATAGCCCAGGTCTGCAGCTTCGCGCACGGTATTGTCGACCACCGAATGCGTAGCCACGCCCGCAACGATCAGGTGCTCCACCCCTAACATACGTAGCGTCTGCTCGACGGAGGTGCCCTTGAACGCGCTGATACGTGTGTGCGTCATCACGAACTCACGCTCGCTCGGCTGCGGCGCAAGCGACGCCAAGAACTGCGCACCCCACTCTCCATTTCGCACCGCGCCCAATTCCACGGTCTTACGGAATATCGGCGTATTCCTCGGACAGTCAGCATAATCGGGGCGAAAAGCAATGCGCACATGCAATATCGGTAGCTCTTTCTCACGGGCGCCCGCAAGCAGTCGTCTGGCCGCCTCGATTACTTGGTCGCGCATCGGATCGTTCTCAGCCAACCCCACGCGAATGCGCCCCTTGGGGTGCAGCACTTCGTTCTGGTAATGCAAGGCAAGCACGGCAGTACGAACAGTCATGAGCTTCATTCCTTATCGGTATCATTGAGTCAGTCAGGAATGACTGCGATGGCTTCGATCTCAAACAACATACCGTCGAGTGCTAGACGCGGTACCGGGATCAACGTACAAGCAGGTTTTGTCGATGCGCCCCACACTTCGCTCAGCGCTTTGCCGAAAATCGCCAAGCGATCATGGTTGTGATCAACGATCAGCACGGTCAGTTTGGCTACCTGGTTGACCTGTGCGCCTGCCGAAGCCAAGGCGATTTGCAGGTTATCCAACGCTTGCCGTACTTGCATTACGTAATCGGCGGCCAGCTCCCCTTTGGCGTTTTCACCGCCCTGCCCTGAGATAAATACTAACCGCGCGCCCGAAGCAATTTGCGCCATGTGGGAGTACCCATTGCCACTCGGATCGTACAACCCCAATGGGTTTGTCAATGTCAGCAGAGGTGCGTGGGTGAAAACGTCTTGCTCGTTGTGGTTCATGGTGTTCCCTCTGTACCACTTCATTGTGGTGTCTGAGATTGCTAATCACGAGTGGTGGTTATGGCTATCTGCACCTGCACACAAGCACGTTATTTGGCCGTCGATCTGTTGACTTTGCGAAGTACCATGAACACCCCCATAAAGGCGCTGATCAAACCACTGATAAGTCCGGTAATGCCATGTGCTATTGAATTATCCAGAGAGGAAAGAGGAAGAGGTAAGTTCTGATTGACCAAAAAAGACATGACGGCTGACATGGTTGCGCCGATCAGGCCTGCAATCAGCGATTCTTTCAAAATAACGTTCATAGCGGCGTCCCCTTTACGGTTTTCAAAAAGGCAAAAGCTCACAAGTACCCTGAAGGCACATCGTGATAGTTCCCTGGACTCACCAGGCGTGATCAGGCGAGGCGGGCCCTGCCTCAGTCGAGAGGTTCCGGCCTTTCAGAACTACTCCTGGCGAGACGTGGCAAACCAGGCGCGTGGCGAGCGCCCCTGGTCGGGCCCCAGACAACTGAAGCCACCATCGACGGGTATGTCCGCTCCGGTAACCCAGGAAGCCGTGTCAGAACAGGCAAATGCGACCACCGCGCCAACTTCCTCTCCCCTGCCGACCCGGCCGAGCGGGTGAAGCGCGGCACCAACCTCATCGGCCCGATCAATCGATCCCGCGCTGTGTTCGGCCAGCGTCGGCGACCATGTCCAGGCCGGGGAAACACTGAGACAACGTATGCCCCGTGGGGCAAGTGTGACGGCGATGTTCTTCGTAATCTGCAATAAGCCCGCCTTGGAGGCTGGATATACCGCCCGGCCCGAAGCACCGAACTTCCCCCCGGTACTGCCCAGATTGACAATGACGGAGCCCGGTCCCATGACGACAGCTGCCCGCTGGGCAAAAATCGCGGCGGAAACCAGGTTCACCCCTAAGGTGCGGTGCCAGTCCTGCCTCGATGAATCAAGCCCCTGATCGAGATAGATACCTGCACAGTTAACCAGTACATCCACCGCACCAAAACGCTCAAGTGTGCGTGCGATACAGGTATCGATCTGCTCATCACTCTGCACGTCGGTCGCAACGAACAGGCAGGTTTTACCCAGCAGCCTAAGCACGTCGTCGCTCAGGCGAATGTCGGCCAACACGACCTTCGCGCCCTGACCAAGCAGCACTCTGGAGATATCCAGTCCCACCCCCTGCGCAGCGCCGGTGACAATCGCCACCTTGCCCGCCAGAGGACCTTTTGCGCTGGCGCCACCAACGCTCAAGGGAACACCTCGATGTTGGTGAAGACACTGTCGCAATTGACCAGGTCAACCCGTTTGAGTGCGATCTTGAAACCTTCGGGCGACTCAACCAGCTTGTGCACCACACGACCGGATAGATACCTCAGGTCGAGCCGGTATTCGCTGACATGCAGCCGGGAACTCACGATCAGCCGCCCTTCAACATCACGTCCCAGCACGCAGACATTGCTCACCACGCGACTGGTTCTTGTCGGCGGCTGTTGTGACCAGTTGCGCTCGTTGAGCAGACGCCGCACGCGCGTCTCACGCAGCATGGCGTTTTCCCAAAAAATTGAAATGTGCTCGTGAGGACTCGCCTGGTCGGGGGCTCGCGGCACCCAGTAGCGACCGTTTTCGACCCAGAGCGCCAGCCAGCCATCGAACGCTCGTTCATCAAGCAACGACGCTTCGCGAAACAGAAATTGCTCCACCTGGAAGGTCAGTTGTGCGTCCGGCAACATCGGTTGTATGGGTTCGATCGAGATATCGAGAAAGCCATCATTCAACACAATGCACCTCCAGCTGCTGTTGTTCTTTATGTGGTGTCAACAGCTCACTTTCCATGTACTGCAGCCAGGCAGCGAACTGATTGCGCATCGGCAGCTCGCTGGTGCCATTGATCGAGACGGCGCCATCGGGCAAGACCACATCCGTACCCGCATAACGGTGCTGGCTGATCCAATCGCCACCTGCCGTCGTATTACCGACCTGGCAGCGGCGATACACCTCGACATCGTCCGGCATGACGTTCGAAGACGGCGAGTTCACCACGTTGGCGTACGTGAGTGCCCGGTCGAACACTTCCGGCGGTGCGCCCACACAGCGGAAAACCTGGATCTCGACCAAAGTCCTGTCCACCGATACCGGGCGAATGACGCGAAACTGCTGGAACACATTGTGAGGAGAGCCACTCCCGTAAATGATCGTGTTATGCCGGCTCATTCCGAGGATTTCATGCGCCCGTTCTTCACCATAGGCCTCGCTCAAGCACGCGAAATGCCGACGTGAAACGTCATCGCGCGTAGCTGCGGCGGGATCGAAAATACCTTCCATGTAGCCATGGCCATAGTGATAGGCACGCAGCTCCAGTTTTTCCCAAAAGCTGTACGGCTCGCCGTTACCATCCTGAATCAACAACTCGAATGGCATCTCGCCGATTTCCTCGGCCTGCTCGCGCGCGGCGATCACCGAGGACTCATGGGTAACCGGCCCATGCATCGTGTCATGCAGGTTTTCGTAGAACATCTTCCAGTTCGACAGCTGCATTACCCGGAATACGCCGCCTGCCACCTCGACCTTGCCAATAGGCGAACGGTCGCAAAGGTTGTCGATCGAACTCGCCGCGCCTCCCAGAAACTCAACCAAGCCTGGGCCGCCCAGGCTCTGTTTGGCAAAGACAAACCCTCGGTAGCTATCGACCTGAGCCACCGGCACCATGGAAACCTCGGGGCTGGTCGGGTCGAAGGTCGTGCCCTCGAAGCCTGCACGCATGGGAGTGCTCAGCAATGAGCCATCCAGCTTGAAAGTCCAGGCATGATAGGAACAACGGAAGAACTTACCGACGCAACCCTCACCATCGGCCACCAGGTTGGCCCCGCGATGTGGGCAGCGGTTATAAAGCACGCTGATCTTCTGGTCATTGACCCGCACCATGATGACTTTCTGATCGCCAAGCTGGGTGGTGTGATAGTCACCAGTCTTCGGCACCTGGCTTTCATGACCCACATAAATCCAGGCCTGTCCGTAGACTCTCTGCATTTCCAGGGAAAAGATCTCGGGGTCGGTATAGACACGCTTGTGAACGCCATCTGGACGTACAAGCTGCCTCAATTCATCCGTGCTGATCATGGAGGGAACCTCTTGTGACTGGCTGATCGAAAGGCCGCTTAAAGCACACTGCGGGCTACGATTTTGCCGCCTCCTCTAACGATCAAATAGCCGAGAATCGCAAGGCACTATCCGTATTTCGCTCGACGAGAGAGGTAATGGCCAACTTCCTCCAGACATAAGGTTAAGTTTTTCGTCGGCCTGAGCCAGCACCAGTCCCGGGATCAATCACCGCAAGTAACCCTCACACAGGTTATGCGAAAGGGGCCGCCACCCAACGGCAACAGCCCCTCATGCAGTCAAAACGACAGCGATGCAGAGATCAAGAAGCTGCCAGGACAGCCTCTTCGATAGCCGCGACAGTCACCTCATGCCGATCGGCAATGCGGTTCAACCCATCTTGAGAAATGGACTCGACAGCTTGCTTCGACACAATTTTTGCACCGCAACTCACGCGAGGGTGCACGTTCAAGGTGAAGATATCTGATCGGGAATAATGTCCGACAGTATCGATGATCGCCTTGGCGACCTTGATGTTGTGCGCCTCACAGGTGGCATAGACAATGGTGTCGCCATAGGTCGGCGGGGTAATCGGAACCCCAATCGGTGAATAGATCGCGCTACCGCCTTGCGCATAGTCGATATTCAAGGTGTCACGCAGCGCGAAGTCCTCGGGGAAATCGCTTTGCGTGATGTAACCGCAGGAACCCAATACAAAAGCGCCAGATTCAGAAGCATGGTTGCGACAACTGGAGTAGCCCCAGAAACTTTGCCCATCGGCATCCAACTCTTCGAGTCTTGGCCCTGTGTGCAACGTAAACGCCCCCGGAAATACCGACACATGAAAATCTTCGCCTTGTGAAATCAGGTGGGCACGGGCCAGTGTTATCAGGTTTTCTCCACAGATCAGACCACTGATACGACCGTAGTCCGTCTCAAAGCTTTGCAGATCGCTTCCATCGCCACGACCCCAGACGGTGCGTTCTGCGAAGGTCGGCATGATCTTGCGGTGCCGCCCAAGAATCCGACCGTGGTTATCAATGTACAGCAGGGTGTTGTAAATGGTGTGGATCGCTGGATGGGGGTCCATTTCGTTACAACCGATCACGACTACCGCATTCGCTCGCGCAGCAGCAGCACATAGCTGGGCGCACTCTTCCTGGCTGATGACCAAAGCATTGTCGAAAAACTTGCCGCGTACATCTACCCAATCACCAATGCGTGACTCCCAGCCTTCCCCCCAATAAGGATATCCGGCAATCCAAGCCTCGCTGAACACAACGATCTGAGCGCCTTGAGCGGCCGCCTCAGCGATTTTCAGACAGGCTTTTTCGATGGTGCGGTCACGATCGAGGAAGACCGGAGCCGTCTGCACGATAGCGACTTTTACTTCAGCGTGACCATTTAGAACTTTTTTTGTAGGCCTCATATAATTTCCTCGCTTTGCACGGTTGTAGGTCGCTGCACATCTGAATTACCGATTATCGGCCCCCTGTTTTTAAGACTTTCGTTCCAAACCATTGTTATGGCTAAAGAGCAATACATAACCGTACTTTCAAGTACGGAGGGCAAGATTGGTCAGAGTCTAGGTAGCGGCAAACAGGACGGATAGCCGGAAATCGCAATCGTGCATTGCGAAATTATCCGTTTCTGGCACTGGCAGAAAGCTGTCGAGCGTGACGTTGAATTTCTTTATTGCCGCTGAACGTAATTCGAACTGTACCTCACGTTTTCTGGCTCATTGATCAGCATTGGAGACAACAGGGCGTTGCGTTCGCCGTCGTATGCTCCAAAGCCGCGTCCTGGACTACTGGAGTGGATCTAGCTGTTGATGATGGTTTCGGTTGCCTGGAACCAGACCAGAGGCACTTGCCACACGCGAGAATTTTCGCGCACTGATAGCAAGCCCCCTCACCAACGGGTTTATCCCATCGGCCAGGTGCAGCCAAATCACGACGGCATGGGACTCTTGTGCAATATCACCGTGTCGCTTGGAAGCTCACCAAACCGATCCTTGTAGTACGCGGAAAACCGGCCCAGATGGCCGAAGCCGACCGCCAGTGCGATGTCCGTAATGCTGTACTGTGACCGGGCCTGGATTTTCCGGCGGGCCTCGTCCAAACGGATATCGCGCAACCACGTCATTGGGCCTACCCCAAACGCTTTCTTGCAGTAGGTATGCAGTGACCGCGAGCTGATTCCTGCCGCCCGAGCCAGATCCTCCAGCGATATCGGCGCCCATAGATGAGACAGGCTGTACTGCCGAGCCGCCTCGAGTGGCGAAAGCGTGTGGGCCTGGGCGAGCGCCGTATTGCAGACTACGCTATCGGGTTGCCTTCGCGCCTGGGTCAGAAGCAGCAACGCGAGGCCGATCTCCAAATACTCCAACCAGGCGGGATGACAGTGACCGAAGCCATCGCCCTGCCCCGGCCCTATCTGATTGATCAGCGATTGAAGGAGATTGCACCACTGCGCCGCCACATCGCTGTCAAGCACAGAAATAGGGGCGAAACCCTCCCATTCATTCACGCTGCTGAGCGGGGTACCAAGGCGCGCCGCCGCATCCTTGGCAAAGGCGTTGGGCACCCGAAGAATGAGCTGCTCGCAATGCTCGCTCCAGCGAAAGCAGATCTCGCGTCGTGGAGCGAGAACCGCAACCTGGCCGGGACCGATGGACGAGGTCTGGCCATCACTTTTGATGACCGAGCGCCCTCGCAGAGGTACCTGCACCAAGATGAACCCATCAAACACTTCAGGCCGGACTTCAACTGCAGGCCCGTAGCGCAGAATCATCAGCCTGAGGTGCCGGGTATCGACGCTGTACAGGGCCGAGTCCACCTCACCTGCGCTCCAGCTCATCATATGGTCATTGAGTGCAAAGCTAAGATGCTTTTGAAACTCCACCGCACAGTGGGACTGAAAGACAAGATTTTTGTATATCCGTGACAAGTCGAGTGTTTGAAAAAATGCGTTCATCATGGCTCTCACGGCAGCAAGAGAAGGTTTAACTTGCGCGCTCAAGCACCGCGCGCATCATCAAAGGTTTTCACTCGAGGCCCAGCGCCGCATCAGCGTGTTCGATGGCAGCGATTCATCGATCAGCTTCTTGGCTGTCTCGATACCTGCGACGGGCAGGCCAACCGGATCCAGCAAGCCGATTTGCACCAGCACCGACGCTTGATCCCAGTAAAGGTGTTCGTGGCAGAGCTTGTCGCCTCTGAAATTGATGACCCCAAGCATGGGGATTTCCACATACTTTCCAGTAGGGGCTACCCCTGGCAGCATCCAGTCGATCTCGGTGGTGTGGGTAAAGCACATGATGAACTCATCGACGACCTGAAACGCACCGACGGTGCGTGAGATAGGGATCGAACGAATGTCCGGTGGATTTGCGTGAACAAAATGATGCTCATAGAAACGTGAGAGCTGTTTACTGCCAACCCCACCTGTCAGAGTCGGGATGTGATTGACGTAGGGCTCCTTTACCATGGTGGCCATGGTCGCCGGTACGTCACGCGTGACGAACTCGTGATGAACGTGCTGATCCCAAAGATGCGAAAGGTTGTATTCAGGGCCGATGTATTTTTTCAACGCTCCAATTGTCCGCCCGTGAGCCATATGGGCAGACGATTTGTGATAGTGCTCGCTGCCCAAACGCGCGAAGGCATGGTCAGCCTCTGGGTATGTATAAAGCTCCACCCCTTTGCGTCCAGCCAAACCTGCAGCAATTCGGGTTCTGGCCTCGACGTCACAATAACTGTCCAGCTCTGCGTGGTGGAGTACCAACCCTCCCTGCAAGGCGTCCGCTTCGTCAAGAAAACCTTCGATGCCCATACCGTAATAACCGATCGATACCGCAAGATCGGTACGGGTTGCTGCCAGAAAAGCCAGCTTCCCTCCCAGGCAATACCCCACGTAGCCAATACTTGGCTGGTCGACTTCGTTGAGTTCACGAAGGGCGTCGATTGAAGCTGCAATGTCATCTACAGCCTTGTCCAGATCCAACGAACCATTCAGCCCCAACGCCTTATCGAAGTCTTTAGGGGTATAGCCCAGTTCTACGCCAGGCTCCAAGCGCCAGAACAAATCCGGGACGAGCACCACATACCCCTCTTCGGCGTACATATCCGCGGTCTCACGCATGTTGGCGTTAACACCAAATATTTCCTGCCCCAACACGAGGCCAGGGCCGTTACCGCAGGCCGGCACGGACAAATACGCCTTGAAAGCCCCTTCGCCATGACGAGCCTGAATATTAATATAGTGCCCCATCAACAAAGTCCTCATACAAGCATGCAATGATAGTTTTTATATGCACAGCGCTCTGAGTTGCGCTGCTTTCGGGTAGACGTTCGTTTGCAATTTGAATACGTTGATCAGGTCAGGCGAGTCCCTGCTGTTTTCGCTCAAGCACACGCTGAATGGCAAAACCGGTATCCCTGTAGTGTTTGGCCAAGAGTGCGCAGGCAAGGTCTGTTTCTCTCGCCAGGGATGCCTCGAGCAAAGCCAAATGCTCTTTGTCTACCCCCCTGACATGTTCATCTTTCATAGAGGCTAAACTGGGCCTTCTATACCGCTCAGTTTGAGCATATAGCTGCGTGGAGTATGTGAGCAGCCAGTCAGAACCACACGAGGAGATCATGCTGTAGTGAAAATCCTTGTGTCGCTGCTCAAGAAGTTCAGCATGCTGAACCATGTCCAGTTCATCAGGACTCGGCCTCTGCCGTGCCAGGCACAGCGCAGCGTATGCCTGAGTCAAGCGCCCCTCCCACGCTGCATCTTTACGCTCAATCGATTTACGTAACGCCTCACAGTCAATGAGGATTCGGGTATTGATTGCATCCCACATCTCGGGGATAGAAATCGCGAGCACCCTGAATCCCTTCGAGGGCGCCAGGAACACTAATTTTTCGGCTTGTAACCTAGTGAGTGCTTCTCGGATAGGCGAAAAACTTATGCCGTATCGTTCTCTTAAAGCTTCCAGCCTCAGAGCCTGACCCGGCTCGAACACTCCGCAGATAATGTCTTTTCTCAGTCTGTTGTAGGCCTGCTCCCCCAGCGTCCCCTCATTGACGCCAGCGCTTTTACCTTCCGGGACGAGAGACAGCTGAGGTTCTTCATCTAATGAGTTCATGCTAGTTCCATTCGGTTACCGGCTCCGCTCATACTGAACGGTGCCGTGTTCACATCCATCGGCCCATCACGTTATCAGTATCTGCCAGATAAAAGAGAGCCACAGCCAGGCGCAGATGTTTTTAGGCCGAGCTGTTTCAATATCATGTAGGTCGTTGCAATCGAGGAGGAAATGACAGGTAACCCTGTACGGTCCTCAATCAACTGGATGGAAGGGAGTGACGGCATTTGCACGCAAGCAGAGCCGACGATGGCATCGACGCCATCGACTTTAAGTTTTTTGGTGATTTCAGCCGGCGCATAGGGATTTAGCAGGCCTACTTCAAGGTTATCGGAGATCTCCAGGGAAATACTGTCGACAACCTCAATCCCTTCATGTTCAAGATAGTCGATCACCAAGCTAGTCAGCGGCTTCATATAGGGTGTCAGAATGGACACTTTTTTAGCGTTCAACGCTTTTAGCCCTTGCACCAATGCGCCTGCACTTGTGACGACGGGGGCCGGGCCACCATTTTCAACAGTTCGTTGATGAAGACGCGCCTCGGAAACACGGTGGTAACCAACCCCCATACTCATGATTGCAACCAGGCAAGCATATCCCAGCACATCCACGCGCGCGTCGGACAACTCCAACGCACATCTTTCGCTGTCCGAGTCCATCGCCGCCAGTTCTTCTTTAGTGACACGCATCATCCGCATGCGGCTGGAGTGAAAGGTAAATCGCTCTAACTCCACTCGCTCACGAGCCTGGAGAATCGCAGGGATTTCAGTCTCCATAGTGGTATTCGAGGAGGGGACTATTTGACCAATACGGTAGATACGTTTGTCCATTACTCTGTCCCCTCTTTACGATTGTCAGGTAGAACATCTTCTTCGCGCTTGACTGCATGCGCTGTCAAATTGTCGAAAAACGTAGCGGCATTCAATGCGCGGCGATTCACTTTCAGGTCAAAGATATCGAAGCGATTATAGTGCCCGGTAATATCATGCATTTGCCGAGGCTGAATGCAGCGTGACAAATCAATATCGGCATACACAATACCCTCCTTGTCGATAAGCGGGTCGCCGATGACTCGGCCGTCCGGACCTAGAATGCCGCTAAAAGCACTATTTTTCCGGGCGAGTAATTGACGCGCTTGCGGGTGCGTCTCGGCCATCGCTTCGATTATTTCTTCCGACACCGTAGAGCACGAAACGATGGTGAATACCTTGCCTTCAAAGGAGTGAGCAGCTGCGCGCAACTTGATAGCTTCGGCCATATCGTAATCCGAGGGGGCTACAGGCAGGGCGATATAGCTTGCTACATGCACTAGCTCGCCTTGAGCAAGGAGACTGAACCTCGCCAACGTATTGGTGTTCTCACCACACGCCAGCGCCCCCAGTGGCCCGATACTCGTTTGGTGGACCTTAAGAGACGAAGCATCACCATTTGACCACGTGAGTTTCTCCGCCCACGTTGGAACCAGTTTCCGATGCCGCCCCAGAATCTCCCCTTCGTCAGAGATCGTGACGACCGTGTTGTATAGAGTGCCAATTCCAACTGGACTACGCTCGTTCAAACCGATGACAACATTTATGGAGTTCGCGCGCGCGGCACGTTGGATTCGTTGAATTTCCGGTCCAGGGATTTCAATAGCTGATTTGCAAAGTTTTTCAAACCAAGGACTTCCTTCCACTGGATTCATCAACCAATTCCAGTAGGGATAGCCGGGAATGAACACCTCGGGAAACGCTACTAATTTTGCCTCTTCGCGAGCGGCTTCGGCGATTAAGTCACATGCTTTCTCTACCGTGGCGAGAGTGTCCAGGAACACCGGAGATGCTTGAACCGCTGCTGCTTTAAAAGCATTTAATTTGAGCATCATGCACCTCGACTTGTTTTATACGGCGACCACGGGATTGCGCAGATATCCAATTTTTTCGATTTCAGCCTCGATGGTATCTCCGGGCCATACCCACTCTTGCGGCGTCCTGCCCGCCCCAACGCCTTCTGGTGTCCCCGTGGCAATGATGTCGCCAGGCTCCAGGGTGATTGCAGCGCTGATATCGGTGATCAACTGTGGGATTTTGAACAGCATGTGGCGGGTATTCGAACGCTGCTTGACTACGCCGTTGACCCGCAGACTGAGATCGAGTGTGTGGGGGTCAGGGATTTCATCAGCCGTGACGATGCACGGCCCGAAAGGAGCATAGGTATCCTGCCCTTTGGAGTAGATCCATTGCCCTGCCCGCCGGCAATCACGGGCACTCATGTCGATCATCAGGCTATAACCGAACACATAGGTCAGCGCTTGATCATGGGTGATTTTTTTTGCCGTACTCCCGATGATGACTGCAAGTTCCACCTCCCAATCAAGCTGCTGCGTGATCGCCTTGTTGTGTTCAACGGCATCACCCGGACCAATGACGGCGGTCGGGGGTTTTGAAAAAATCACCGGCTCCGTGGGCAGCTCCCGCGATGTATCCAATGCCTTGCTGGACTCGGCGACATGCTCGACATAGTTGAGGCCGATACCAAAAATATTCTTCTTGGGTCTGGGAATTGGGGCCAGTAACTTTACGTTTTCGAGTGGTATCGAAACGCCCATTGGAAAGTTTCCTTCGAAAACGCTTAACAAAGCCGTAGTAGTTTTTATTGCAGAAGGCCCCATCTCAATAAAATCGAGCATATTATCCGGGATAGGGTGGCCGTGGATGTTTCCTAACTTACACAGATCTACAACGTTGCTACCCACCAATGCCCCTAAGCGGGACGCAGCATTAACAGTTGGACGAAACGTGACTAAACGCATACAAAACCCCTTGAATTTAAATGATAGGTGCGCCCCCGGAAGACTCAGCGCTGATAGCCGTCGTTATCCATAAATGCCTGTTCTCGGTAAAAGTCGAACGACTCCATAACGGGAAGGTCATTGAAACAAAATAGGCAGGCATCTTCGTCGTTTGAACTATTGCTGTGTTCATGAAACGCCCAGGAAGGCACGCAAAATATATCTCGCTCTTTCCAGTCGAAACGCTCTCCATTAATGATGGAGTAGCCATGCCCCTTGGCAACTTGATAGATAAAGCTGCCTGTATGCCTGTGTGCCTTGCCTCGAAAGCCCGGTGCGAGGCGCTGCATACTCGCACCTATGGTCGACATCACATGCCCCCCGGTAACCGGGTTTGTGTAATGCATGAGATGGCCATCGAAGGCATTGGCCGGCGCCGCTTTCGCGTAACGCAAAAGCGAGTTGTAGGTATCTGCCCAACTGTATTTAAACAATGGTGAATACGGTTTGTCCCACATTACGTTTTGCGGGCGCAAGCCAGCCCCACCCCATAGACCAATGGAGTCATCCACAGGCGCGGTAACCGCTTGTGCCAAATCCGGGTGCACCTTGTAAAAACCGGCCTCCAGTGCGTTGGTCAATGGAATATCCAGACCATCTTGCCAAATGCACGTAGTCCCGGTGGCCTCAACACCATGTTCATGCCAGGAGCCATTTGGAGTGAGCACGACGTCATTGGTACCGAGTGTCATCTTGTGACCGTCAACAATGGTGTAGGCCCCTTCTCCTTCCATGATAAAGCGCAGTGCGGACGCGGAGTGTGCATGAGCCGAGGCCGCCTCCCCAGGACGCATGACCTGCAACCCGGAGTACAACATCCCTACGGCCGCCGATACATCCTGCCTGCCGGGGTTATTGAGAAAGACCACCCGGCGGCCTGCCTTCTCAGGCGTTACAAGCTCGACTGAACGCAGCACATGAGACTTGAGATCGCTATAGCGCCATAAAACCGGAACCGAAACAGACTTGGGCTCCCACGGCTCTATCTTGTTAGCTATCGTCCAAAGCGCCCCCGCCTTGAGTCGCTCCAACTCACTGTAATACGCCACTAACTCAGGGGTGTCCTCCACATCAGCACGCCCTGCAACCGTCTCGCGATGCGCATCATATTTCTGGTCAGCCATAGCTACATCCTTATTAGTCCCGACGGAAAAACTTTATAAAATGAAATAAATTTAATCAACTTCAACGTCACACAAAAAATTGAAAAAAACACAAAACCTATATATATCAATGACTTAATATACAAAAATAAATTCGAAAGGGTCGCCACATCATTCACAGACATGATTTTTTATAAAATATTCAAATTTTTACAGACGACACCACGGCCAGCGCCGCCCCTGATCCACGCTGCCTCTTAATTTACATGCCGCGCCCCAGAGCATTGATCCGCGCCATAAACGGATAAGCACACCGCAAAAATTGCGATTTCCGGATATACCCCACCTTCAGTGCTACCTAGACTTCTTTCGCATGCCCATGACGCTCTCCGTCGCCATAAGGTGGTACTGGCAGTCATACAGAGGGTGGGAATTACGCGAGTGAGCACGCCTTTCGTTGCCCCTTCACGGATGAGCACACGTTCGGCATTTAGAAACAGGACTTGATGACTATGCAGCCAATGAAGAATGAGCAGACTTTGTACGTGCAGGTATCCGAGGCGACGATCCTTGCGACGGGTGTACGCATGCTTCGGCTGCGCGCCTGTGCACCTACTCAGCAACTGCCGGACTTTACGCCGGGGGCGCATATTGGCGTTTCAGTACAACTGCAAGACTCGCAAAAGGAGTGGCGACAGTATTCGTTGATCGAGCTCGAACACAGGGACCGCCTGACTACCCCACCCGAGTCCTACCTGATTGCCATTCGTCTCGACGCGAAGGGCCGTGGTGGCTCGCGCTACCTGCACGAGGGCTTGAATGTCGGTGACATCATCGACATCACCGCACCACGAAACGACTTTCCCATGCGTAGCACCGGTAAACGCGTATACCTGATCGCAGGCGGAATAGGCGTAACACCGCTGACAAGCATGGCGGCAGCCTGCAAGTTTCACGGACGTGATGTCAAAATGCTTTATGCCGGACGCGAGCGGGCCTCCATGGCTCTCATCAATGAATTGCAAACCCTGCTGGGCGAGCATTTGCACGTGCACGCCGATAGCGAGGCTGGAGCCCCGGTTGACCTGAGGGCCTTGTTCGACGAATTCACCAATGACGACGACATTCATATCTGCGGCCCTGGCGCCCTAATCGACGGCATGATCGTAGAAGCCGAGCGGCGCGGCTGGGCTCACGGGCGACTGAACTTCGAACTTTTTTCTCCCCCTGCTGCTACCGAGGGCGATAGCGCCTTTGACGTAGTATTGGCCGCCAGTGATCGCACGCTCCACATCCCGGCGGATAAGAGCATTCTCGAGGTACTCATTGAGCAAGGCTGCGACCCTATGTTCGATTGCAAGCGCGGAGAGTGCGGCGTGTGTTCTACAGCAGTCATCTCTGGTGAAATCGATCATCGCGACTACGTGCTGTCGGAGCGTGAACGTGCGACCCACAGCGTCATATATCCCTGCGTTTCACGCAGCAAGTCTGCCGTTCTTGTGCTCGATTTATAACGTACACATCTGTCTATAAGAGCTGCTACCGATCGGAGACGTCTGGGACTAAAGTCCGAAGGGGTGGCGAGGAGTCGATGCGCAGCGCGAAAGTCCTGCCCGGCAGCGCAGCACGGGCAACGCCCAGGCTCTGGCAATTCACACTTAGGGCAAAGTGCCTTTGAAGCTGGATATTTCCAATGGTTTGCAAGTTTTTTGGCCTTCAGACGCATTTCCGAAAGCCCCTTCAACTGCTTGGCGACCTCCTCAGGCTATCCTCCCTGATCTGCACGACATGATGTCCGCCCTTCTTGAGCGGACGCGATTGCCTTTAAATGCGCCAACGAATCTCAGGCATTGTAATTTAGCGGCGTCTGCCCCCTCGACCGCATTCACAAAGGCCTGGAACTCTGAGCTGTTTGTGGTATCCCGCGTGCTGGTTACTTCCAGTCACCCGCGATGAGCAGTACAGCGCCGTTGAACGCAAGAAAATTTCATACATGATCTCCCATTACATTTCATATTTTTTAAATCTGCGTCACACACCCACTGAAAGAGTTGAAAAATACGATTCTTCAGCGATGGAACGTAACGCTGTCGGTGATTGGCGCGCGATCACTAGCTGCCTGATTGCCGGGTGTACTCTCATCCGGGTAACCAAACGACATTCCAAACAGCATTTTCATTTCGTCAGAAATACCGAGCACCTCCCTGATCGCCTTTGCGAAAAAACCGAGGGAGGTTTGCGGGATACCGCCTAAGCCCCGAGCGGCAAGCGATAAGAGAAAGGTTTGACCATACATACCAATATCTCCGGCCGTCCGGACACTGTCACCAAAAACCGGCATAAATAAAAAGACCGCCTGGGGTGCGTTGAAAAAGGAAAAATTCAAGGCTGTTGCTTGACGGCGCCCCGCCTCATCCTCGCGCGTGATGTTCATCGCCTCGTAATAGACTTTGCCCTGCGCGTTCTTACGATCCGCATAAATGCCGTAGAAAGCGTCCATATCGAATGAAAAGTCAGGAGTGAATTCGCCAACTGCATTTTTCGCATGAAGAACCTGCGACAGCTCTACTAATTTCTGGCCACTGACTATATGCACGTTCCACGGCTGGGTATTGCAGTTGGAAGGCGCACACTGGGCGTCTTTCAGAACTTCTTGAAGGATGTGATCAGGTACAGGGGTGTTTAAAAAACCACGGAAAGACCGTCGGCTCCGTGCTGTTTTTTGAAACGACAAAGTGTCATCCATCGGCGTTTCGTCATTCAAACCAGCCATTGCAAGTGTCATAATTTTCTCTTGATCAAGTATAAGAATTTCAGGCGCCCAGTAGTAAATTGAGCAATGAGCCATTGCGACCACATCCTATCAACGCATAAAGCTCCAACGGACGCAGAGGTGTTTGCAGTACCCCTCGAAGGGGAATGTCATGAGCTTTCGCCCAGAGAACCAGGTTTTGACGCTGTTGAGAATTTACGTCGGCAATCGCAACAACCGATAAGATCGCGCGGTATCGGGTAAACAATTTTAAGTTCTCTGCATCGTTAGGCAGGTCAAATGCGTCATACACCAAGTATTCGAAGTGCTTGCCCCCTTCCAGAGCATCGACCACCTCACTGACGTTGTTGCACAAGCAGAGTAAGAAATACCCCAGATCATTGAGCGTGCGGGCATAGGCAAAAAGCGTGCTGGGATTCTTGCTGATGATAAGAATTCGCCCCGATCCGGTATGCACGGCTTGCTCCTCGAAAAGCGCCAAATTACCCCTTTGTCGTCGATGGGCCTACGGGATAAATCTCGGCATTTTCTTGGTTTTTCTTGGAATTCAAAAACCGTACTACTCACAAAGAAAGCAAGATTTTTCTCGATTTCCGGCAAGAAATTTCGCCCCGTTGTAGAGCGCAAAACTTGGAGCTGAGCACATACCGGGTCTGCAATAATGGCTCACTACGATAAACAGACTGTTGACGTAAAAAATTCAACCATACTCAACCAGGTCAGTACCGAGTCGCATGGAAACAGCGCGGCGAACTCCTGAATCCCCTTCTGCATTCCATAAGGCTAAACAACTGAAAAATGAGAAAAAAAGTACTGATCGTCGATGATCACCCAATGGTTCGTCACGGTATTCGCGTAGCCCTTGAGTCCATCGGATTCCAGATAATAGGCGAGACCTCCGATGGAGCCGACGCCGTCCAATTGATCGAGTCGTTGAAGCCAAACGTGGTAATTCTCGACATTGGCCTCGAAAAAGTGGACGGCCTGACGGTGTTGAAACGTATCGTGCGGGAAAAACTTGAAACCCGAGTGCTCGTCTACACATCACAGACCAAAGATACCTTTGCCAGCCGGTGCTTTCAGGCCGGTGCCAGCGGGTTTGTCAGCAAGAGCGAGCCCATGGTCCAACTGCTCAAGGCGATCGAAACGGTCGCTGACGGCTATGTGCTCTTTCCAAGGGATGTCATGCCTTTTTTTTCAGGGACCTCTGTAGCAGGGGAAACTGGCGCCTTGGAAAATCTTACAAATCGCGAAATGCATGTGATGCGGTTGCTGGCTGAAGGTTTTTCCAACCGTGACATTGCACAGAAACTCAACCTCAGCACCAAAACGATCAGCGGCCATAAAATCAACATTCTCATGAAGCTAAACGTCACCTCGGTAGTGGAGCTGGCTAACATCGCCAAACAACATAACCTCATCTGAGCCTGCGTTCGTGAAGACGATATTTCCCCAAATTAGTGCCCTCCTCTTTGTGCTGATGTTCGGGACTTGCAGTCAGGTTTTTGCCGAAACCGGTGATCTTCAGCCTAAGGCGCGACAAGCGCTTAACGCCGTGAAAATCCAGCTCGACGAGCAAGAACGGGCCTGGCTCAAGCGCAAGCATGCATTAATCGTCGGCGTGAGCATTGAATCCTTGCCGCCCTACCGGATCATCAACGACCACTCGACTTTTGAAGGACTTACAGCGGATTATCTCGTGGCACTGCAGCGTGAGTTGGGAGTGCCTATCAAGGTCAGGCCGTTCGACTCGAGTGAGGAGGTCTTTTGTGCGCTGCGCGAGGGGAAAATCGATCTGGTTGCGTACGCGACAATCCTGAATACCAGGCGTACCGATGCACTTTTGACGCCCCCCTATGCAGTGACACACCTGACCCTGTTTACCGAAAGTGGCGACCGTAGCGAAAACAACGCGCTGGGTTCCGACCTAAAGATCGCTGTGGCCAATGATATTGCCCTTGCACTGTACAAAAGCAACGGAGGTCAAGGCACATTCACTTCATACCCTTCATCGTTGGCGGCAATGACGTCAGTGTTGAGGGGCACTAATGACGCCTACCTTGGCGATCCTGCCTCCACCTACTCTCTATCCAGCCAGTTGTTCAGCACGAGAGTAGGCGTCAGCCAGCGCACACCGCAGCCAGAGATCAAAATCGGCTTTGCGATTGCCCCCGATAACCCGGTGCTGGCTGGCCTGTTCGAACGCGCACTAGGCGGGTTAACGCGCTGCCAACTGGCTGACGCCCAATATTTCTGGGGTGATAACCAGCGATGTGATGGGTACGGTTTTCGCGACCGTCTTACCGATTCCGAGCGCACTTGGCTGGACACCACCCAGACTGTGAAATTGGCAATAAGCGAGGATTTGGCACCCTACGCCTTTTTCGACAGCGATGGTCGCTTGAACGGAATTGCCTCTGACTTGCTGGAAATTATTCGCCGCAAGTCAGGCATTCAGTTCCAGATCATCCGTGTGAGCTCATTGGGTGAGGTTGATACCCTACTGGCGAATGGCAAGGCAGACCTCGGCATTCTCACAGAGGCCAGTCACGCACCTTTACGGTACCTGCGCAGCCGCCCGGTGGGGGCTAATGCTTACCTTTTTGCCACGCGCAAGGACCACCAGACAGTCCTGAATGACCAAAGCACGGCAACAGTGGCAGTGGCGAAAGGCTATCTTTTGTCCCCGATCCTCGCCCGACAATACCCCCATGTACGTATCCAGGAAACCGACACATTGGGTGAAGCCTTCAAGCTTGCTCGTGATGGCGACGTGGATATCGTCCTCGCTCCCGCGAGCGTCATACGCTACTACCTTTCGTACAAATTCGAGAGCAGTCTGAAAGTTGGAGGCCTTGTTAATATCCCCAACGCCAGCGTTGTGTTTGCTACTTCCAAGCATCATCCACAGCTGATCTCTATAGTCGATAGAGTGATGGCTGAAATCCCCCCGCGGGAGTTCGTGCAGATTCACGGTCGCTGGCGTGCCAACTCGGCAACCGATGAAAAATACTGGGAGGGGATAGCCGCTTACATCTGGCGATCGTTTGAAATTCTGGGCGCACTACTAGTGATCGCCGGGTTGTGGATCGTGACGCAGCGCCGCCGCATTCTGCACAAACGCCAGAACTTGAAGCAACGGCAGATATTGCTGGATGAACTGCAGGTAGCCAAGGAAGCGGCTGAGACAGCCAGCCGAAGCAAATCAGTGTTCCTGGCTACGATGAGCCATGAAATTCGCACGCCGCTCAATGCGATCATCGGCATGCTGGAACTGGTGCTTACTCGCAAAAACAAAGCCGAGTTAAACACACAGTCGGTACACATCGCGTACGAGTCAGCAACCGGTTTGCTGGCCCTCATTGGTGACATTCTCGACATATCGCGGATTGAATCTGGAAAAATCAGCTTAGTTCCAGAGCCCAACCGGATCAATACGCTTCTGGAGTCGACAAGCCATGTGTTCTCAGGCTTGGCGCGGCAGAAGCAGTTAGATCTGCGGCTCGATATCGCCCCGCTGTCGGCGGAATGGGTTTGGGTCGACGGGCTAAAAATCAAACAAATCTTGTCCAATCTTTTAAGCAACGCAATCAAATTCACTGAGCGTGGAAGTATCGAGGTTCGCTGCCAGGTAAAACCGACGAGCGATACACGCCTGCACTTTCAGATCAGCGTTACCGATACCGGCGCAGGCATTCCCGCCGAGCAAATCGATCAAATTTTCAAACCATTCTTCGTGACGAACGCTGCCGTCAGCGACCCTAATGCCGGCGCAGGTCTGGGCCTGGCAATTTGCAAGGAAATCAGCGAATTAATGGGCGCAAGCCTGGACGCTCAAAGTACCCCGGGTGCCGGGACCCGCATAACGCTCAGTGTCGAACTCGAGCGCGTCAGCTCAGAGCGCGCAGTCTGTGAAGACAACGCCTGCAAGCCCGTGAAAGCCGACAGTGATGAGCCCCTGACCGTGTTGATAATCGAAGATCATCTACCTAGCCAGTATTTGCTCTACCAGCAGATCTCCTATCTTGGGCACCACGCGCTGACCGCCAGTAACGGCCTGGAAGGCTTGGCTATGTGGCAAGAGCACGCTGTTGATGTCGTGATCACCGACAGTAACATGCCGGAGCTGAGCGGCCACGAGATGACCAGAAACATCCGTGCAATGGAGCAAGCTCAAGGTATCCGCCCATGTTTGATCATTGGGCTGACGGCCGATGCCCAGCCCGAAGCGCATGAGCGCGCTCTGGCCTCGGGTATGGATCACTCACTGGCCAAGCCGATCACGCTGGCCGTGCTGAACCGCTGGATTCCCATGCTCGACATCGACGCCGAGAACCTCAACCAAGCCTCCTCAGCGATGAACAACATCCGACAAGACTTGGTCGAGCAGGTAGCCGCGAGTAATACCGATGAATCCTTGGCCTTGAAGCAGGCCCTTGATACAGGGGACCTGGCTCAAATCAAACGCATCTCACACAAGCTCAAGGGCACGGCTTACATGCTCAATCACGCAAGGCTGCTCGACCACTGCAATGAGGTCGAAGACATGTGCGCTGAAGGCGTGATATCCGATGAAACCGTCGAGGCTGTGACGGAGCTGATCCAGCTACTGGAAACAATCAGTCAGTCGCTACGACCGGAATGACCACCCATCAGCCACCAAGAAAAATCTCGGTAAAACTCAGGAAAAAGCGCGCCCGAACGACAGATGCTTCTTTAGCAATGCCAAAGAGGATTCCCATAAGCTTTGCGAGTACTAACACCAGGCTTGGCCCTCATGCACTACAGCGCTTCAAGCTCGTTTCTATCGAGCTTGCTTCCCCGAACAAAGGAGATTTTACCCAGGCAATCGGACTGCCCTGACGAATTAGCACCCCCCGCTCAACTGTCCAGCGCGAAAGATGTGCAACTGGGCCTTTGGCTGCGAGAGTTTCGTGCATATCTACAACCCAAATTCGACCTTCACACCGGAGAGGTCAATGCCGCGGAAGTGCTCGCGCGCTGGCACCATCCACTGCACGGCGTACTTGGCCCTGCACACTTCCTCCCGCTCATTAAGCAGGAGCGCTGGCTCGACGACTTGTTATTTGCACTCCTGGAGCAAGGGCTGGCTTACCAGCTCCAGCTTCACCGCATGGGGCGGTCTCTCAAACTTGCGTTTAACCTGTCACTCAGCCAATTAAACAGCAGCAAGCTTGTCGAGCGATTGGAAACACGGTTACTCGAGCATCCCGTAAGACGTTCGTCACTGACTTTTGAGATTACCGAAGACGGCCCTGCCGACCTTTCCGATGCGCACATTGAGCAACTCAACCGCCTGAGCCGCCTGGGCATTCGCCTGTCAATCGATGACTTCGGGACGGGTTATTCATCACTGCTGAGACTGTGCAAGGTGGTGTTCCATGAAATCAAACTGCCCAGAGACTTCATTGGGTCGGTTGACAGTTCAGAGCGCCATCGGGCGGTTGTTCGCAATGCGCTGGCATTAGCTAATGCGTTAGGTATGGAGGCAGTGGTGGAAGGTATCGAGACACTCTCACAACGCAATCTCCTGGTCGACATGGGCGCTCGGGTGGGCCAGGGTTACTTGTGTGCCAAGCCTATGTCGCTTGAAGAATTTGATAGCTGGAAGATAAAGCTGTATCAGCGCTTCCAGACGCTGATCTGCAACTTGAAGTTATAAATACGAGGGGAGCAGGCAAGTAATCTTCTTTAAACGCCTCTTTCCTCCCATCATGATCCAACGCCTCCACCACAGCTACGCGAACACACGCAAACTTCCTATTGATCTCACCAATGACTTGGCTGGACTCGTCAGCACAAGAGTAGACCCGGCTGACTTTAATATAATGATCCTGACTGAGCGCTCGACCCAAGATCCCTCCAGCCAAAAAACAAGAATTTTCCGGTCGAAACGCAAGAATAGCGCTCTCCCCTCCGCTTTTTAATAAGAAGTATAGTTTGTCCGTGAACTCAACTCATGCGTCACTGCAGATGAGTCACCAACAGTTACTTTTTTAAAATATAGAAGAGCCAAAGATGAAATTCAGTAAACTCGTCCTCGCCATTGGCATTGCAACCTCACTCATCAGCGCCGCCCATGCTGCCGCCCCTAAGGATTCAGTATCCAAGAAGATCACGCTGACTGCGCAGATCAATGATGCGATTTTCGTGTCCAAGCCTGATGGTTCGACATGGTATAGCACAGAAGAACTGGACGCAGATGATTACCAGCAGAAGAAATTCAGCAAAACTCTACCAGTACGTGTATGGAGCAAGAACTCCGAATTCAATGTTTCTTTGGCTCAACCATTAAAAATGAGCAACGGAAACTATGAGATGACTAATCCAGAAGTCACCATCGGTAGTGGCCAAGGTGAAGTCCCCGTTTCCTTCGGGAACTCGCAAAAAATCACTCAAATCACTGCCGGCAACGGCGGCTTTGATGAAATTCACGACCTTAACATAAAAGTCGACGCCCCCGTCCAAAATGGCCAGTTGAGCACCAACGGTAGTTACAGTGGTGATCTGGTCATGGTATTCGAACCCGTTGCAGCTACAGGCCCATAATCCCCTAATTATAACTTACCGCTAGAAAGCCTTGAGATACTCGAGGCTTTCCTTTCCTTGGTGCTCTATTAAGAAATGAAAGGCCTCTCTGCTTGTAGGCGCCAGCATTTGGTCACAACATTATTGCTAAGTGCGCTATTTTTAAAATCCGGCTCATCGAGCGCCGAAGTTAAATTCTCCTATGGCATACCTGAAGGCTTCAGCGAAGTGGAAATGGACACTAGCGCAAGCTATGTTGCGACTTACAATGGTCGAACGCTTCCCGGAGTGATGGCCTTTGAACCTTCAGAAAAGACATTAATATTTGACGCGGAAAAATATCATGAGAACGGCATTTCTCTACAAGACATCTCTACTATACGACAAGTATTGAGCAAACTTAACTACAGTCAATGCAAAAGTGGCTGCGACCTAAAACTCATGGACCATTACATCACCGTAGACAAAATCAAGCGCACCGTAGCCATCCGAGATACCCAAGAGGACGTTATTGTTCCAAATACTGCGTGGGGATTAGTAAACAACCAATCCGTCGACTTGCGAGCCTCTACCGAAGGCTACCGCGCCATGAATATAAATGGCAATACCTTTTTGGGCATGCCCGGTCAGAGTTTCGGTTATATGAGTTGGTATGCTGGCCGCCAAAGCACCCGAAACTACAGTCGTAGCAACCAGGACATTTCATCCTTTTATTTTCAGAAAAACTTATCAAATACTTATTTGCGTGCTGGCAAACAGAACAGCCTCGACTACACGTCGGGGTCAGTCAATACTTTATTATCTCCAAGTTTTGATAAATTCATAACCCTGGGTAGCCAAAACCATCTACAAGCGAATCGAAATATTAATACGCTGTTGCTTTACTCGACGACAGAGGGCAACTATGAATTCTACCGAAACGGGCGTCTGATCCTCAAACGACCCGCGACTTTAGGACGAAATCAGATAAACCTGGCTGACTTGCCGGGCGGGTACTATTCAGTACAGCTAAAACTGGTGGACCGGAACGGGAATCAGATCAGTGAGGTTACTCAAGAGATAAACAACCTGGATTTTGTCGGTAGTGGTGGAAATGCCTGGCATCTGACGGTCGGAGAAGACATGACTGAAGGTGGTAGCTTACTCGAAGGTGGCGTGAGCCGAAACTTGCGTCAGTTTTTTTTGAATGCCTCTGTGATAAGCGGAAACCGACACCGCAATGCCGGCGAAATTAATATCACTCGGCCAAGCCAAGTCGGGGAAACTCAGTTCACGCCAACGGTGGGCCTGCTCAGCGGTGAGCGCGCAACAGGCGGTTACGCCAGTGTTTTGGTCAGTCATGAGAAACTAGGTAATCTTATGGTAAGCCGATACCAGAACAACAACATTTCTCAATTCTATCAAGGGTCCCCAAGTTCGAGTATTAGTTACAGCAATATCCTGGGAGGCATCACGCTGGCTTACAATTACCAGAAATACCTGAGCGGCGAGTCACAACAGCTTGAAGCGCGGTGGAACTACCGCCCCAATGGCTTATGGTCGACCTTTTCAGTGGGGCTACAAAAAGGCGGTTACCAGCAAAGTGGCAATGACTTCGGCATATACATTAATACGACTTGGACCCTGGACAACTCCCAATCTTCCGTCAGCTCGACATATTCTGGAGGAAAAACTCAATTAAGTGGAGACTATCGCAAGGACTTTCAAGACACCTATGGCATTACAACTGCAGGCGTGACAGCCAACCACATCAACGATCGCAACAGTATCAATATGTATGGCAGCCGTTCTGGTACCCGTGGCGAAGCCTCTGTCAATATTGGACACGACAACGACAATAGCAACATTGATGCTAACTACAGGGGTATGTTTGCTGCCAATTCTCAAGGGCTCGCTTTTGGCCGTTATAGCAACAGCGGGGCTTCCATGCTGCTTAAAACCCCGGAAGTAAACAATACCGACTATGGCTTTCAAGTTGAGGGTTACCCCGTGGCTGGAAATAGCCTGTATGCGATCCCTCTTAGCAGCTACAGCGACCTTCCGTTTGCCCGAGTCATCAGCGAAAGCCTCGATATGGACATGAACATCGAAGTGCCGGCGAATATTACTCGCTCACATCCAGGCCAAGTCTACAGTTCAGAGGCGAATGTAAAAATCAGCATGATCTATAGTGGTTTTCTGATTGATGCTGGAGGGAAGCCAATTAGCGGCACAATATTAGAGACCGGCGATACCGTCTACCAGAATGGTTTATTTTCCATTTTCAGCAAGTCGTTATTGACCAAAATCAGTGTGACGCAGATGGGGCGTCGCTATACCTGCGACCTCACTAAAACCACCGGCAGCTACTACCACTGCCTTTAAATGCAAACTTTTACTCACAGGTCTTCCCTTGAAAATTCGAACATTACTGACACCATTTTTTGTATTTTTTTATTTCACCTCAAACCTTGCCTTGGCTGAAGGAGAGTTAATGGTTATGCCTGCCAGCACCAAGGTCTTCAACAGCCACGAGCAGAAAGTCAAACTACGCAACATGGGTGACAGCACGCTGTATCTATCCATCAATCTCCAAAAAGTCATAAACCCCGGATTGGCTCCTGAAAAAAAAGTGGCGTTAGCAGAGCTGGCTCATCCTGAACTGATTTCCAGCCCGGACAAATTATCCTTAGGCCCAAATCAAACTCGCGTGGTCACACTGAAATCTCTTGTCGAACCCGATCAAGAGTCGCTCTATCGACTTTACATAGTGCCAGTACGCTCATTGCGAGTTGAAGACGCGCCACAGGACAAGATTACCGCACCGATGTCAGTCTCTATCGGTTACGGGGTGCTTATTCGACATATGCCCTCCCCCAAAAATCAACACGTGGCCTGGACATACCGTTGCGAAAAGGGTGGCCTTACGCTGGTTAATAACGGAAATGTACGGCAATTATTCACCCGCGTTGTTGTAGGAGAGAGCGTATCGGAGCAAACCATAGCGGTATTTCCTGGTGTACCACGACACTTCAAAAGTTCTCGAATAAATCTGAGCGTTGAAGATCAGCCACAATCGCTGGTATGCCCATGAAAAAACGTTCACACCTGCAGATGCTTGGATTTTTTGCAGCCATATATTCGGCCTCAAGCACGGCCACCGGAATACTTAAACTATCAAGCAACGAACTGTCTCTGCTGCCCGGACATCCCGCCGGAGAGTTGTTTGCAGAAAACGTTGGGGACACACCATTATATTTACAGGTGGATCAAGCTTTGCTGACTAACCCTGGTGAATTACCCGAGCGCTTAGTGCCTATTTCACAGGTTAAAAAACCGAGTTTATTGGTGACTCCGAACCGCATAACCATTGCTCCGGGACAAAGATATAAATTAAATATAAAAATTATCCAGCAGGTTGAGCAAGACCATATCTGGCGCATTACCTTTCGACCAAGCGAGCATCTGGTTGTAGAAGGCGAGCCCACTAAAAATGCCACTCCAATATTTTTTAAAGTTGGATACGGAGCAGTCATTTACCAAAAAAACGACCGAAGGAATTAGTTACCACCAGACAAAACATAGAGGCTACAGATTAAAACTCCGCAGACACATGCCAACACTTCCGTGTAGAAAATACATTATATTACGCACCAGGAAATGCTAACCATTGAATACCACCCCCTACAAAGCAATGAAATCAAAGTTGCCAATGACTTTATACACAGCTGCTATCTTTGTTTCTTGCCCAATCGTAAGCGCGATGGATCAGCCGACCGGAAATGTCTCAGGTGAATACCGCAATTGTCGGTTTCAAGACACTGGCGATGGTCAATTGAATTTTTACGTCACCGTTCCATTCAACCAAGTCAAACCTGGTGAAAATTCGTCCTCGCGTCATAGCTTTTATAGCCGGGCAATAGCTGTATATACTTATGGCAAAGATGGAACCCCCTCAAACACATACGATGCCACTGTCTATATTAACGACATCAGTGCTGCCTTTCACTATCCATCATTCAATACCCAAATATATATTTCGGGCCACTACACCTGGACTAATCACGATGCATTTGATGCTGAAATCAGAGTACGCCTTCCCAAATACAGCGTCTCTGATTGGCCAGGTATCGCAATTAGGACAGCAAACTATGCAAGCACACCCCAAGTGAATCAAGAAACTTATTTTGATGCAAAAGGCGCAGTTTACATTCCCCAAACCGATGGCCCCGCCGGTTCCTGCAGGATAATTAACCCAGAAACCCCACCCCCTCAGGATATCACCCTGAACGTCAGTGTACCATCATGGAACTTTGGCGAATTACAACCTGGCATTGCCGAAAAAACACTTGGCAACACTAAAGACCAACTTTGCTTTACTTATAATAGCGCTGAGACCATAGGGCAAAAATTTGTTATAAATGCTTCCAACACCCACGGACTTATCGACAACAACTACCGATTAAGACATCTTACGAATTTAAGTAGCTTCCCTTACAGCTTGATTCTCAACGACGGAAAAAACAAACCACTAAAGATCCCTAACAATACGAGAAATACTATTACTCTCGACTCCAGCGGGCGTACCTGCTTCTCACCGACTATCAGAACAAATATTTCAAAGTCTCAGCTAGAGGGTAGCTACTTTGACATCCTTAACTTTAACGTAACCACCAAACCATAACGACCATGAAAAAAAAATTTATCGCCAGCATCACATTGTTAACTACCCTAGCGTCCAGCCATACATTTGCTGAGGTGGTACTAAAGGGCAATACAAGGACTTGGATTAGTGCTAGCGTCACTCATCCTGACTTATTAATTGTTACAGATGATAAAGGCTCCTGGTTCGACCAAGGCCTGGAGCTACAACAAATGGGGGACAGGGATGCTCCATATCAAGTCGAGGCACGCATACGCGTGTTGTCCAGCAGTGGCGAATTCCAGGTTCGTCTAGATGACCCCGTGCGCATTCAGCATACAAAAAACCCAATGCTCGCTTTTCGAAATCCTACCGTAACATTGGGTAACGAAGGTGGAGTCAACAAGCGGTTGATGATTGAGCAAAGCACAGTGTTTCATAACCCTGCTTCTACTGGACAGGGAGAAGACTCTCTCGGCTACTATAATTTGTCTGTTTCAGCCTACCCGCCCGAAGGCGCGCTCACAGGCACTATCGGAGTATATACAGGAGTGCTCTCCCTGACCTTCGAACCCGTGGTCAAAGTTCCGTGAATCGCTTACCACACTCGCGTTTTATTCCGGCGCTGGTTCTTTGCGTGGCCGGTTCATTTGCCTCCCAACGCGCTGATGCCACAATCGATATTTTCCCCAAGGAAGTTCAGATACGCAATGTTCCTTTGAGTGTCCATATTATTAATAGTGGGGACCGCGCTGAATACGTGTCCATTTCCTTACGTCTGCTAAAGAACCCTGGCGTGCGCATAGAGGAAGAAACACTTGAGGCGGTTGCTGACATAGCGCAACCTGCACTCTACGCATTCCCCTTCCAGGTTACGTTGGCCCCAGGGCAGAGTAAAAAAATCGTACTCAAACCTGTCAGAGCAGTTGAAGCAGAAACAGTATATCGGTTGGACATCAAACCAGTCATACGACCTCGGGAAGAGAACGGGCCAGAAAAATTCAAAGGTGTAATCATTAACCTTAGCTTCAGTGCGCTCGTTCGCCAGTTACCAACCACTGAAACTGACACCCTGAAGGTAGTCTGTGTCTCAGACGGAGCTGAACTGATTGCAAGCGGGACGGTGCGCCATTCAATAAATAGCTTGCACGTCGATGGAAAATCGGAGCCCGGTTTTAATATTTATCCCGGCGTTCCTCACAAAGTGACCGGCCATTTAGTTGAGGTTCCTGGCCATCCTCCGTGCAAATCTGGCCGTTGATAAAGCTGATGATACTGCCGCAGTTAGCATGTAGGGGATCGAATCGGCCCTAAGCCTGCGAGCGGAAATAACTTGAACTATCGTTTATTGGCGGCCGGGTGTGGTGGCGGCCTACTTGAGTCCGGGCCGCAGCCAATCATTTCATAACTCCTGCGGCCATCAGCTAACCGCAGTGCCCTGTGGCCTGATTGTTCCTAGAACGTCCATGAAGCTATGGCAGAGGTGCTCTCGTCGTGAAAGCGCTTACCTATTTCGCCTGTGTACCTCAGCCCCACGGAAAAGGCCGGCGTCAAATCCAACGTAGCGCTGAACGCCAACTGAGCCGTGTCCTGCTGCACGGGCAAGCCGGAAATATTCACGAAGTCTCCTTGGGACTGCAGCTTCAAACGAGTGTGCGTGGTTTTCTCCGTGAATGCGTGTTGCAGCCCGGCGCTACCATTCAGACGCACGGCCATGCCATTGGCCAGAGGATGAACAGCGCTCACGCGTGCACCGAGTCGGGCCGAGGTCACGTCCATGCGGCTTTTTTTGCCACTGAGGGCGAAGAGGTTTTCCTTCTCTGAAAATGCTTTGGTTTCAACGTGGACGTAGTTGAGCCCGATAAAGGGTTCCAGCGTCACTGTGTTGAAGTGAATGTTGTGGGACAGCTCGGCAAAGGCTTGACGAGTGCTGCCGTCATAGTTGCCTTTGAGTCGCGTGGAGCCATTCTTGTGGGCTACATCGCGTTTGCTGTCGATCTCATGCCAGGCACCGCCGTAGAAGGTATCGCTGCCTTGACCGCCGGCCAGCCAGTTAGTCTGGGCATCCCCTTGGAGTGCATCGTTACCCGAGCTGCCGGTAGCGTTGTTGACGCCTTTTTGCGCGACGTCGATGGTCTCGCCGGTCGTCGAGGCCGATACGTAACCTTTCACGGCAGCGACTTGCTCGGAGCCCTGGGTTGAAACCACAGTACCCGAGCCGTTTGTTGTAAAAACGTGGCCGTTGGGGTTGGCGATGAAGTTCGCGGCAATGGCTTCCTTGCTCACGCCATTTTGCACAAAGGTCCCGCGCGCGAGCACTTCCCCCCGGTGCCGTCACGCACTTCGCCACTTTGCAATTGGTTCTTCAGGTTGATTTGCGTGATACCCAGGGCCGCGAGTGACTTGAGTTCGCTGGTTTCACCGGCGTCAATCGCCCCGTTGGCGTTACGATCGTCCCAGCTTTTGCCATCGTGATTGGCATCTACCCACACGTAGACACTCGACCATGCTGCGTCCTCGTTGTCGAATACGCCATCGGCATTGCTGTCCAAACTGGCCAGCGCTGCAAAGCCATTGGCGAAACGTTTTTGTCCCGTTTCACCGTTAGTGCCGGCCACGCCGCCGAAGTACTCGGAGAGGGATTCACTGATGTTGTCGATCTTGCCGTTGGCGTTGACGTCCACCACAACGATACCGTCCTGGGCGCTGACCCAGCCGGTTTCTTCAAGGCTACCGCCATCGTTGTCGGCATCGAAGAACACAGGAGCTGTCAGGTAATCGGTCAGGCGCACGCCGTCGCCATTGAGGTCAAGCACCAACGGGTCAGTAGGCAAAGTCAGGCGAGCACGTGCGTCACCCGAGTTCAACAGCGCCGCCAAAGTGCTGCCGTAAGTGAGACTCTGGCTGGAGTTGCGCAGGCTGAAGTCGAAAACGTCCTTGACCGTATTGATGTTACCGGGGCGGTAACCATCGGCCAGGATCTGGGTGGCGGCGGCAGTAAAGGTGTTGTTAACCCAGTTGCCTTGATATTGGTTCAGGTTCAACTTGTTGGGGTCGTAATTTAGCTTCCACCCCCCGCCGCTGGTGACGAGGCCATTGGAGACTTGCGCAGCAGCGACATCATGATCCGTAGCGGTCTTACGTATGATTTCCCCTGAATTATTGACATCCAGATCAAAGGCGCTTGCATTGGTGGGAACACCATAAAAAAACTCATCCATACGGCTCGACATCGCGTATTCCACTGCTGAGCGCGCGGCAGGGCTGGAAAAACTCATTCCGGGAACGTTAGACGGATCGTAGTCATCACCAAACGATGCCACGGTGTCATCGATGAACTTCGTAACGCTGCCTAGAGCGTCATTCTATGCATTCAGCGAGGGAGACTGTCCATACTCCCGATCACGTGATGCTTTAGTGCTTTTACTGAATAAGGCCAGCGCGTATAAAAGCCCACCCAATGCCACATCATTGTCTTTACCTTCGCCGGTAAACTCCAAGACGTATTGAAGACCGCTGATGCCTTTATCGACGGTTTTTTCCTGTACTTGCTTCATGCCAGGAATTTTCAATAGCTTCCAGGATATGAACGCTCGTTTCGGTACTGGTACCGTTATATTTATCCGAGGTGATATAGGCAATGATCCCCATGGCGCTGCTCATATCGAGCAAGGCGTCGAAATGCTTAACCTTGTCCGCCTGCCCCGTGGCCTCCAGTACCTTGTTCAGTTTATCCTTCGCCTCGCCCAACTCATCCAGCATTTCCGGAAGTGTTTGCGGCGTTTCCCTCGCGGTCTGCTGCGTACCTTGTGCCATTTGAAATTCCCTCTTACTTAATGATTGCGTAAACACCCGGACGGGATAACAGATACAACCAGGCCGCTGAAGTACTACCCTTAGCGGCTTTGACCAACAGCGATATATGCGCCAGATAACCTCTGGCCATAGACGGATGAGCTGCAAAATAGCGGCGACATTCTGAGGTTCTCAAAGAGAAAGTCAGCCCGCCTGAAGCTTCAATCTTTTCCAACTCTTGCTCGGCTAAACTCCTTGCTTCTGCCGTGGGTAACGTCGCTAGGTACTGGGTCTGCTTGATGATTTGGGACGTCTCATATTTCGCCGGGCACGGCTGCGCTTGCAGAACGTTGTAACGCGCATAGCCCTCGACGATATTCCTCGCTGCCCGTACATCCGTGGTATTGATCAGTAGGAAATTGGCGACGGTCAAACTGGTGGTCAAGCACGCGTCGCTCATATCATGGCATAGCGTTAACGCGCGAACGCGGTCATACATCTGCTCTTCGGGCGATAGATGCAGCGACTTTATATAAAGAGCGTCACTTCCAGACAAAGTAGTTTCATTTGCGATCAGGCTTTCTGCTCCGCCGACGAGTTCCACAACCCAACGCACTTTTTGCGACTCCGAAAACAACCAAATATAATAGCCAGCAAGCACGGCCATTAACCCTCCTACCGCCATTAGCAGATATAATGTTTTGGCTCTCGGCATATCACACCTCTATTTTGACAACCAATAAAATATCAGGCCGACAACTAGAAAAAATCCATGAGCGACGACGGAAATCCCTGAAACCCAAACGGCCAACTTTTTTAAACTATCCGCACGCCTCAGATAATCGACTATCATCAGTAGCGCCCCGACCCAGCCTAATTGAGCAAACGCCAGAAGATCGATAGCCACAACAACCCAATGGCACCAGGGGCGCCCACCATCGAATATATAGACGATATAGCAATACACAGTGATAGGGAAACTGCACCCCCACACAAATAGAGGGGCTGCAAACTGCTTACCCTTTCGAATCAGGAAAAAGGCTATTGTGAGCCAACATGGGAAAAGCACGATATCGTACATACCGCCCAAAAACTCTTTAACATCACTCATATCATTCCCTCTGTAGATCAGCGTCTTTACCGCTCCCTCAAACTCTCATCCACATGCTACTGCAACGGACTCAAAAAATAATCAATCACCCAGCGCTGATCTGTTTTAACTTCAGCCGTAACAGACATCCCCGGCGTCAGCGCAACACGTTGTCCTTTGATCATTAGGCTGTCGGACTTAAGTCGAATACGGCTGCTATA